>CAYVZT010000001.1:0-7781 GCA_964456455.1 uncultured Candidatus Peribacteria bacterium
GCAAATTTTCCAGACTCCACCGCTTGTGCTATATCTGATTCTGTTTCACACACCACCGTATTATCTCGGAGTCGTGCACGGCTTTTTTCAAAGAGGGCTGATTGTCCCTCTTCTAGTCCCGAGTTTACTGCGGTTGCGAGTTCACCGAGACTGACTGTTTTCTTTTCGCCTGTTATGCGATTTCCGAGTATGACCATCTTTTCTGCTATATCTCGAGCACCATACTCGATACGAATTGGGTAGCCTGAGAGCTCAAAATCATTTATTTTTTCACCTAAACGAGCATCACGATTATCGATCAGGATTTTTTCACCTTTCTCGTTGATGCGAGCTCGGAAATATTGTCACTGTACTGGTATCTCTGTGTTTTTACCGAGGAGGAGCGTTGCGATTTCGTCGGTGTATTTTTCCACTTCTTTTTGGTTGTCTCCGTAGAGGGGGAGGAGAACCGCTTTGTATTCAGACATTTTTGGAGGTATGATGAGACCGCGTTCATTACTATGACTCGAGATGAGGGCTCCGATAAGTCTCGTACTTGCCCCCCACGATGTGTAGTATGGATAGCTCTTTTGATCGTTCTCGTCCTGGTATGAGACTTCAAAGTCTCTCATGAAATTCTGTGATAAGAGGTGTGAGGTGCATGACTGGAGAGCCCAACCATTGCTCATCATGGATTCATAGGTGTAGGTATGGATAGCACCAGGAAATCTCTCACTTGGCGATTTTTCTCCTTCTATACCGTCTATGGCGAGATATTCTCTGATGGTGGTGATATAGACATTATTGAGGATATTCATGAGAAATTCATGAGCATCCGCTTCGGTTGCATGCAGGGTGTGTCCTTCTTGCCAATGAAATTCACTGGTACGCAAGAATGGACGAGGTCGCTTTTCCCATCGGATGATATTTGCCCATTGATTGTAGAGCATAGGGAGGTCCTTGTAGCTCTGGAGCTGCTTTTTGAAAAAATCACAAAAGAGTGTCTCAGATGTCGGTCGTAGGGCGTAGTGTTCTGGGAGTTCTTTCCCTCCAACGTGTGTCACAGTGGCAAATTCTGGTGCAAATCCTTCGATGTGTTCTTTTTCTTTTTCGAAAAACGAGACAGGTATCAAAAGCGGGAGCATGATATCCCGTACTCCAAGTGCGACTATTTTTTCACTCATTTTCGATCGTATTGTATTCCAGAGAGTGACGGATTTAGGAAGAAAAGTGATGCATCCAGTCACTGGAGCGTATTCAAACATTTTTCCATGATGTGCTACGTCCAGATACCACGCTGAGTAGTCCGTACCTGGTGCGGCGAGAGAGATTTTTTTTGCCATATTCCTCGATTATATAAGAAGTATTTGCAAAGGCAAGAACTTATCCTCTACCATCTTGACTTATTTTTTGATGCTTGCATTCTCCGGCTCATTTTCTATACTAGCATGTATGTCTCCCTCATTTATTATTCTTATGAAACGTATTTTCCTCACACTTGGTGTTCTTCTTTTTGTTGGTGGTTCTTATTATATTGGTCAAAATTATACCCTCGTACAGCTCTCACCTGAGCAGATAGCTCAGATGAATACATCGGGTATTCAATCCTCTGTCCTCGGAAGTGATGGACAGACTAGTGAATGATCACTCGTCTTCCATTTCGGATCTTTTGCACTCGTTCGACGCTAGAAAGTACCTCTTGTATCTGTATAGTCGATGTCGGATGACTCTTTCTATCGATGTTTTTTTTCGATATTTTAGCGGGTTCTTCCATTTTTCGAATCGGGCGTGAGAGAAATTCTCGAACTTCAGTTTCCCATTTTTTGAGCGCGAGGATTCCATTTTGGTGAGCAGATCGCTGGTCCATGCATTTGATTACTTTTGGTTCCAAAATCTCAAATTTATTTGGTTCATAAAAATATTCACTGTAATTATTGTGATCTATGATTTGGCATCATGTAGCAGTACGGCTCTGGCTTGTGCCCGCCATAATTCGATTTTCTGTGTAATGTACGGTGATTTTTTTTCGAGCATCTGCGACTATTTCATCGACACTTTGGCGGAGGTAGTATGGTATTTTTTCGAAACGCATAAATATTATTAATGCGTGGATTTTATAAATAATCAATAAAATGCAAGAAAAAACTCCTGGAGTGTTCTATTTGCCAAAAATCATCTTTTTCATACTCTATCGCATATATCATTATTTTTCTCTTTATGTACCATATAATCTGACATAAAAATCCTGATACAGATGCTATTCTCTCTGCGTTAGTTGCCAAAGAATATTACCTCGCTATGGGGCAAGAGGCCGAAGCATTTCGTCTCGGCGAGCTCAATCGTGAGACTGAATTTGTGCTCAAAAAAATCGGTGCCGAAGCACCAAAACTCATCTCTTCTCTTCCAGAAGGTTCTGAAGTAGTTCTCGTCGATCACAATGTCCCAACACAGGCAATTGATGGTCTCGATACGCTCCGTCTCAGAGGCATCATCGATCATCATGTTGTCGAAAACCTCTCCACAAAGGAGGTCGTACAACTCCGTTTTGATCCAGTATGTTCTACGTGTTCTATTTTGTTTCTCATGTTTGCTGAACAAGATCTCGAAATACCTGACCCTATAGCAAAGATGATACTCTGTGGCATACTCTCCGACTCTCTCGCGTTCCGATCGCCGACGACCACGAGTGAAGATCGTGAGATAGCTGAGTATCTCGCCGAAGATCTCGGAATTTCTGATATTCAGGCTTTTGCAAAGGATATGTTTGATGCAAAATCAGATCTCGGTGATATGCCTGTCCGACAAGTGCTTCAACTCGATTACAAAGTATTTAGTGCTGGTGATAAAAAGTTTGGGTATGGTGTCATGGAAACTACAAATCCTGCATATGCTATGAAGCGAAAGGATGAAATCCTGGCCGATATGAAAAAACTGAAAGAAGAGACTGGTTTGGTAGCGTTGTTTTTTTCTGTCGTCGATATTATTGCTGAAAATAATACAACATTTGTCCTCTCAGAAACAGAGGCTGATGTAATAAAAAATGCTTTTGGTGCTGAGACAAAAGATGCTATCGCACAGCTCGGTAAAAGACTCAGCCGCAAAAAAGAGCTCGAACCACAAGTGCGAGCATACCTCGAGAAACAATAGTTTTTATGATTGAAGGAGTCACTTTCCCAGATGATTATAGATATAAAGTGGTGGTTCCCATGGCGACGAAAACTCATCGACCGGACTATCTCGATGAGGTGAATCGGGGATTTGATGTTTTTCTCTGAGAAGTTGATCCAGACAATGTTTTTACTTTCGAAGGGTGCCATATTATTCGTAATATATCCCCGCATGGGTTGGGTGGTATTTTGGTATTTGATGCTTCTGCGCCTCATTTTTTTGGATTAACTGAATCCAGACAATATGGCATGGAGTCAGTCGTTGAGAGGGTTGTGGCTTTTCTGGAGGAGACATATCCTGATTTTTATGTTGTTACTGGTATGGCTACTTCCGCACGCCCTGGTACGGGCTCTGGCCAATCTCTCGCATATGCGCATATGCATATTTCTCTTTTACCAAAAAGCCTCACCGACACAGATAATGTTCATGGACTACAGGTGGAGCATTCTGGTGCCCCTATCCGCTATACTGATTTTTCGTTTTCAGATTTTTCTGGTCAAACGCATCTCTCTAGACCCGGTGCGCTCTCGCTCTCGTTTGATTCTTCTGATTCACCGCTTATGTCTTTTCAGAGAATGAATGCTGACAAAATAGGAGAGCTTTTATCTGCGAGAGATCATCAGGGTATATCATATGGGACACAGTGGCTCATGTGGAAGTGAGATGCTGGCGATAAAATACTCTGAATTTGTCCAGGTATAGGCTACCTACCAGCTCTCGGGATAGGACTCAAAAGAAGCACTGATACTCCTGAAATCGCAAAAAGAGATTTTGATGCATTTAATCAAGAAGTTTTTCGATGACTTAAGATTTTCTTGGGCCAATAACTCCCGATAGTGGTCGCTCTGTTCTATCTAAAAAGTACACAAAATAATCATCATCAGTACGGATTCATAGAGCTTGTGCACGAGATGATACTTTTTGGAAAATTGTTTTCACGGTAGGATCACCACCACCTCATATCCTCATCTTCTCTATTTTTTGTTCTGGTTTTCTGCCAAACTCTATAAATGTCTGACTTATCATTGTCCCGATTCATCGTCATCTCAATTCTTCTGCTACAGCTACAGAGAAAAGATGAAGTTCAGCCCTAGTTTCTCTTGTGTGTTTTTGAAAGAAAGCGTGTCAGATTATTCTCTGATTCCAGAGAGCAATAATCCCGTCATACCCTAATCTTTGCATCAAAGGTATGATGTATTTATGTGGTATCAATTTCCTTATCAGTCTCGTTTTTTTATCAAATGGACTTCATTTATCTGGATTTAAAAACCAACGAACTATGTGTGCCCGAGCACTCATGGCAACCAGATTTTGTTTTCCGAGTATCTCGGATACCGTTTGGCATCGTATCTCTATTGCCTCAGATGTTACGTCCTCTATTCTTTCAAAAAGGGGAGTACTTGTTACAGCTTCTTTCATTTTTTAATTCACTATAAATAATTATGGTTTTTGTCAAAACGTAATAAAGTACTTGAGAAAAATCTGAAATGAATATAGTTATGTCGCACTCAATAACAGGGTGTATATTATTTTTCATACTACAATATGAAGCCAATGGAACCGCAGTTTGAACTGCTGACATTTTATCATTTCGTCGATATACCGGAGAGTGAAGTCGAGTCGGTCTGTGCAGAGCATCTCCAATTTTGCTCTGATATAGGACTCAAAGGTCGTATTTATATTGGCACAGAAGGTATCAGCTCCACTGTTTCTGGTAATCTCGGACAGTGCAAAGCATACCGCATGTATCTAGAGTCTACTCAGTATTTCAAAAATATCGCCGATATAGAGCCAAAAGCAACACGTGTCTCCGGTCATCAATTTCCAAAACTTACTGTCAAAGTCCGCAACGAAATCGTCGTTCTCGGAGAAAAGGTGACACAAGAAGAAGTCCAAAAATATAAAAAGGAATTTACTCCAGAAGAATTCAAAAAAATCCTCGATGAGGGGAAGACAGATGACTATATTATACTCGATATGCGTAATGATTACGAATATCGTCTTGGTCATTTCAAAGGTGCAATCCCCGCTGGTACTGTCAATTTCCGTGAAGTTCCACAGCTCCTAGAGCGCTATCGATCAAAGGCAAATGGAAAAAAGATTATCTGGTACTGTACTGGTGGTATCCGCTGTGAAAAAGCTGCTGTCCTCGCAAATAAATCTGGCCTCGAAGACATCTATGCTATAGAGGGGGGAGTGGTAAAATATGTGAATACATTTAACGATGGAAACTGGCTTGGAAATCTCTACACTTTTGATGATCGCGTAAGTACATTTGTTGGTGACTCAAGTACTCATACAACGATTGGTACTTGTCTTCACTCAGGCAAGCTCACAGATCACTGTGATAATTGTCGCTATACAGAATGTAATGCTCGTATGATAGTCGATCTTGGAGAGCATAAAAAACATATGGGTTTTTGCTCAAGCGATTGTTTCGAGAAAGCGATGAGCACTCTTCTTATCAAAGATGTCGATTGGGATGATCTCAAAATAGGTGGAAAAACCACGACATACAAGGAACTACGGTCTCTGATCAAAAACAATAAAGTCTCATTTTCTGATACTCAGGATATCGTACAGACTCATCTCAAAAAGAAACTCGGAAAAACTACTTTTGCTCACAGAGAAAGCCAAAAGGAAGGTGTGATTCAGATGGATTAGTGCTTTTCTTGTATACGTCAGAGATATTCATCTATCATCTCTGACCAGACACCACCCGCATCAATAATTTTTGCTTTTTTGAGGTATTCAGATGCTTTTACTTTATCGCCACTATTGTAGGCGAGTATACCAGCCTGTACGAGTCAGACGAGGTGGTTTGGGTTTTTTGCGAGCACACCATCTATGATGATTTGGGCCCCATGGGTATTATTCGTGGATCTCAGATACCAAGCATTGAGTGCGAGTAGATCGAGAGAGTTGGGAAACTTTGTGAGCCCTTGCTTGAGCCACTCTCCAGCACTTCGTATCTCATCGTTTGTCAGTGCGAGATAGACAGCGTTGCTCATGTCAGACTGAGTGATATCTGGTTCGAGTACGAGATATCAGAGTACTTGAAACATGTTTTTGGTGAGGCCGAGCACGTAGTAATTGTAGGCGAGCTTTCTCTCTACCACTGTCTTGGGCTTATAACCTCAGAGTACTGCATTGTTGAAAAATATATTTGATGTTTCATAATCTCATTTTTCAAAGTGTATCAATCCGAGAAGAAAATCTGCCTCAGGATCTTTTGGCTCATATTTTTTATACTTACTGAGTGCTGCCTGAGACCGATCGTAGCTTCCTATCATATAAGAAGAGAATCATACTATTTTGAGTATTGGTCGATAATCTGGTTTTCTTCGTAGGAGATTTTCTCCTATTTTTATCGCCGTTGTGTAGTCTCCATTTTTGTACCACGCACCGATGAGAAGGGCTTCTTTATAATTTGTATCTTTGTTCCCGAGGGCTTCGTAATTTTTGAGTGCATTTTTGAGATCTCGAATAGGAGCATAATCGTATTTATAATTTCTTATCGCATTTTCACAGGATATGAACTCTCGTTCGCACAGCACAGATACCTCAAATGCTGCTTGCATGTAATCGGGGAGTGCCATATTTGCCAATGCGACAGAAAAATCCTCATCACCGGTATAGCGGAGTGCCCACATGAATTCTTGTTTTTCCCCGAGAGTGAGGATATCTATATTTTTCTTATAGAGATCAGCACTTTTTTGGAATTTTTTACTCTTAAATGCTATATGTGCTAATTTTCTCTCGGTATCACTCGATGGACTCAGCCGCAATGCTCTCTCATAGAGCTGAAAAGCTTCGGTGTATTCATTGTTGGCTCAGAGAAAATCTGCCTTTTTGATGAGCATTTCGACACGTTCTGGTTTGCTCGTCTCAGGCACAGCATTGTCTTCTGAGATATCTTTTTGTATTTTTTCATCTCAGAGTTTTGGTTCTCGGGGTTCGGTGATAGTGCTGACAGGTTCTGTTATTTCTACGGGTGCTTCTGGCGCTGGGAGAGAGGGGACAGGAGCCTCTGTTTTATTCTCTTGATAAAATATGTATGCATAATATCAGATTCACCCCATGAGCATTAGGATGAAAAATTTTTTAAATAAAGAGGGTTTTCTATGCATAAAGAAAAAGAATGACTCGTATCCTATACTATGTTTTTATTGTTATGTACAAGTTTTTTGGTATTGCACTTCATGCGATAATATTCTGCTAATGATGACCGTGTGATTCATGACCGTGGCTATCATGTCCATGTCCTCAGTGCTCATCACCATGTCATCCATGCCCTCCATGTCCGTGACCGCCTCCATGCTCTCCGTTGCTTTGTGCGAGTCGTGCAGCTCCTGAAAAAATAATATGCACAACAAAAAGGACTCACGTAATCAATCATACGGGGAGTGTGGTATCGAAGAAAATATTTATCCCCCAAAGTCCCATAACGCTCAGAAAAACTGTCCTCGTCGGTCAAAAAATCAGTAAAACAGCAAAAAGCTTCAGAGTGTATCAGAGAATATTTCAGATGATTCTCCCGATCATCCCAAAAATCACAGCAAATCTGTCGCCCAACTCATGTCCGTGCGCATCATGGTGTCCGTGCGCATCATGGTGTCCGTGCGCATCATGGT
>CAYVZT010000001.1:8022-25232 GCA_964456455.1 uncultured Candidatus Peribacteria bacterium
TCATGGTGTCCGTGTGCATCATGGTGTCCGTGTGCATCATGGTGTCCGTGTGCATCATGGTGTCCGTGTGCATGTTCCTCCTTATGTACTTTTCAGGCTGGTATATGTTTTTTTCTTGGCACTTGATCGACATTTTTGAGCATCACGCGGCCGAGAGGATTGATACCGTCTATAGTCGTCCATTTGTTGGCTATTTTATGGATCTTATGTGGGGAGTGATTGAGTGAATTTTTGAGTTTTATGGTTCGTTCTGAAATATTCTCTTCTTGTAGAACAGAAGCGACATGCTGAGGTGGTACTATTCGTCTATCGGCGTTCATATATTATAGATGCCGATTGTAGATATTTTTTTTCTGAAGCAAGATTTATTTTTCTGTGATGAATTCTTCCCAGTTATGCACTGTTATGCCTCATTTTTCTTCCAATTTCTGGAGCAGATTTTCGAGAAATTTTTTCTTATCACCTGTTTTCTCATAGATTGGTTCGAGTTTTTCAAAAAGCTTTAAACCGTAGTCTTCAATGTTTCAGCTATGAATGATTTTATGTCTTTCGGATAATCGTATCATTTTTTCGAGTCCGTCTTTCTGCGGAGTACAGAGGATGGAGCGTGTTATTTTTTGCTCTTTCGCAGATAGTCCAGACAGGTGTTTTATATTCTTGAGCTCTATCGTTGCTATCGCGTTTTCTGATGTTATGTATGAGCACTTCATAGGCTCATCATCATCTTCTGGATAATACCACAGATAATCTCATTTTTTCTCTGATTTTCGTTTTCGATTTGGTATATCAACGGATGATCCTCTATAAATATCTTTGTCGGCGAAATAAATAATAATTCCATCCATTTCTACTTTTCTATCATTTTTATGGAGTTCGTGAAATGCTTCAGGATCTGTCTTTGCTCTCTCAAACAGCTCTCTCTGTTTTCTCCTTTCTTCCTCCTCTCTTTTTTCCCGTTCTCATGCATCTTCATCATTTTTTTTGAGGCGAATCATGTTTTCTTCTATTATTTTTTTAGCTCATGATTTGTCTATTTTATCACCATATTGCCCGACAAATTCGACCCATGATATTTTTTTACGCATGGCTTCAAATCATTCTCGACCGTTTTTCATTGTACCAAATTCTGAAATGCCAAAAGCGTCACCGTGGTAGTCCCAGATCATCCTTACTTCCCACTTAGAAGTATCACTTGTATTATGGGTATCAATTGTTATAGAGTTTTTTAATTCTGTATCGTGGTCATCCCATTGTTCTTTGATGTATATTTCATGTCTACTTTGATCTTCCGTGCATTTATACTGTATATTTTCACCATCTCTGAGATGTTTTTCTGTGATGATTCCTATGAGATTTTTAAATGTTTCGAGGGTAATCGGTTCTCCAGAAATAATGTCAGAAGTAAGATGATTCTCTATGATATTATTGATCCATTCTTGTGATCGAACGTGTGTGAGTGATTGCATCACAAAACTGAGGTGTTGTCGGACTTCATGTGCTTTTTGAGAATCTTCAGAATTTTGATCTATTTCTGCTATTTTTTTTCGAGCAGTTTTCATTTCTCCTTCTTCTTTTTCTGTAGAGATTCCTCGTCCTAATTTCCATACCATTTTGTATCCATTCCAGACAAAAACGAATCCATTTTGTAATTTTTCAAATATTTCTCCTATTCATCCAGTTTTATTTGTCAGCATCATGACGATTTCATGCGCTTGTGTGCTTGCATTTTCGTTTCTTTTGTCTGATATTTGGATTACTTCGCGTCTTTTTTCTTGCAGGAGAGAGGCTGATATGTAGGCATCGATTCAGTTACTATTATTCTCGGAAAATGGATTACAAAAGGTTTCTTTGTCGTAAACCCCAAGAGCATTGTATACATCGACTTCTCTCGCGAGTTCATATGATGCCTGTGAGAGAGATTTCCACTTTTCTTTGATTTTTTCCCATGTTTTTGCTCATTCGGGCGTAGAACCATTGAGGCAGAAATCTTTCACTCGGTGCATAACATAATCTTCTTCCAAATCCTCATGTAGTTTGAGACAGTAGGCGTTTGATTTTGATTTATCTGGTATGAATTGGTCGACCAAATCTGTGGAGTTTTGTTCTGTTGTAGCAAGATCAAAGTAAGTGAGATGATCATATTTTCATAAAACCGGTTTTCCATCTCGTGGATTAATTGTTTTTTTCAGAATTTCTGCGAGGTCGTGTTCAGCATTTTTAATAGAAGAAGCACGGCTAAAAAATTCAGGAATCTGATTTTTTCCCCAAAGTTTTATGTCATCGATAGTGTATGTTTCCCAGAGCTCTTTTTGTAGAGTGTTGCCTTTTTTTTCTCTGACATGGTCATTCCAATCTCCGATTATATCACGATTTCTTGTTATCATGCCAGCCCTGAGAATACCATCATGATATGCTCCTACATAGTTTTTGAGATGGCTTAGTTGATCTTTTTGAGGATCGACGCTGCTTAATCCTACCCTGCGTAAGAGGTCTTCTGCTATGCCAAATGGTACATCGAGCATATTAAAGAGATTTCCCAGGGTATCTACCGCGATATTATCTGTATCTAGATATCTATCACTAATATTTTCAGCCATTTCATCTAACTTTTTTGCAATATCCGGATTTGTTAATATTGCTAAAATAAGACCAACTACAATTATCGTTCCTATGACTCATTTGCCTCATAATTTTTCAAACAAGGCAGCGATTCGAGGCATTTTGTTTATTTGTTTGAGACCGAATTCTATAGCTGCCTCTATTCTTTTTTGTTTCATTACAAAAGAAATTCCTCACTGAATTGCTTCTCAAGCCAACACAAAAGTCATGTACTCTATAGCTGCTTTTTGTCTATCAGGAGAATTGTGGAGATAGAATCCCATGACTAAAAGTGAAAGGGGACTCATGAGGCCTTGTACGAGAGATTTGCAGATGCTTTGACCTATATCAGTTACTTTCAGAAAATTTTTAAAACTTTTCTCATAAATTTTGATTTGAGTCTCCGTCATGTTTTTTGCGAGAAGACGTGGTTTAAATGTTTTTTCCCAGTGCTCATTTACTATTTTTTCTGCTTTTTCTGCGAATCGTATTTGTTCTGATGGATCGTATTTTTGAAGTCCTAAATTAAGTTTTTGATCGTATTTCTGTAAAAACTGTTCCATATAGGTCTGACTCGTCATGAGACCCACGAGAAATGCGAGAGACTCTTTTCATTTTAGTCACTTTATCTGCATACCTATCCTTTGCACACCTTCAGCGTATGAAAAAATACTTTTTATTATGTCTATCCACTGTTGCTTATTTTTTTCAATACTCTTTTTGTCTACCTGCGCATCTAGTTCCAGTGTTGAGTAAATTATATTTGTGTTTATTTGTACCATTTCAAGCCTCTTCATATCTGTTATGATGTTGTCGCGAGAAGATTTATCGAGCAATCTATCTGGTATAGAATTTACTTCGTCAATCAATTTCCCCATGTCAAAACTCATGATCTGTTCTAGATGAGAACGAAATTTTTTTGCCTCCACAGGATCTCTTGATTCACATAACACCCTGAAAATTTCCTCAAAATTTTCATTATTTTTCTGATCCATCATTTCTCTCTTTAGGTCATTCCTTCTACCTCCTGTATCTTCTGGAGAAATATCTTTTTTTTCTGAATAATCTTTTTTTTCTGCATTAGCCATAGTATTTTATTTACCCTTCCTTTCTGCCACTTTCTCTGCTCGTATCTTCTCTAGGGCTGGTCGAATACGCTCTTCTATATGTACACATATACTATTGATATGATCTGCAGTAGGCGCTGTTTTAAATTGTTTTCTCATCTCTTCAAGCTTGATACGTTCTGGGTGTCCTGCAGGGAGTTTTGTCTCTATGACTTCGAGCACAGATTCAATTCTTTTAGCTGTGAGAGCAATTTCATTTCTAAACAGCGGATCTCTCATTCAATCTGGATTGCTTCTCATTTTTTCACGCAAAGATTCTAGATCACGTTGAACATCATTTACTTCTCTTATTGTTTCTTGATTTTCATTTTGATTTCACTCGGTTTGTAGTTTATTTAGTTCTTCTTCAATTTGATCTAATCTATCCTTTGCTTCATTTGCGTCAGCCCCCCTAAAACCTAATTTTTCTTTTATGGCTGAAAGCATTTTTTGTATTCTACTTTTCTGTATGGGGTCTCTTACTTTTTCCATTTTTCTTTCTAAATTGTCTACTCTTTGGTCAATCGAGCGAAGATCGAGTCACTGCAATAACGGGAAGCCTCATTCAAGTACGAGTGCAAATTTTCTAAACCAACCTTTTCTCAAATTCAAAATTGCTAATGCCCCTCAAATACGAAATGCAATAGTTAGAATTATTCATACATAGAAAGTTAATAACAAAGGATTTTCTTTTATATGATTTTTAAACTGAGTTAATATATCTTCTAGTTGAGATATAGTTTCGTACGCAATTGCTGCTTCACGACTTTCAAATCTGATCTTCTGTAGATAATCTTTTAAAAACCAAATGTCCAATAGAGCTTTTTTTTCGACTTTTCCTTGCAAAATTCCTACCTCTTTAGGCTTATTGTGGGCGTGCATAAAGCTGGCCATATACAACAAAAGAGTATATTCCCGTATTTTATTTTCTTTGCCGCTATAGTTATCTTCGCCTCACATTATTGATTTAAGCATTAATATATCTTGTGTTGTTGCATGTGCTTTCCAAGTATCAAAGAAATTCTTTTCTAAAGAAGGATTATCAATAAGTGAATGAATATCTATATTGAAAATTTCTCATTTTTGTTCATCAATATTTTTCTGATCTAATATTGCTGTTATAACTTTCTTTTCTGATGTGGTCATGCTGTCTGGTATGATGATATCTGTTTTTGTATCATACCATGCATCTTGTGTTAAATACTTTAAAACTTTATCTACATCGAGAGTCGCTTTCTCTTCTTGGCTCATTCCAAGTTTAGTAAGTGATTCATTTATTAATTCTCTTACACCATCATTTATAGCATTATTACTGTCTTGAATGATATTATTGCTTTCTTCTGGTGCTATTTTTTCTATTTCTGGGAATCCAGGTAATTTTCGTAACCATGATAAGCCCTCTTGTAAGATTTTCTTTCCAACATCACCGCTCTTTCTTATTCTTTCTGTTACCATTATGTCCATGAGTTCGGAAAATGAAATCTGCATAAAATATATATCCCTTTCCTCAGGAGTTTTTTTCTTATCCAAATCTTGAAAATACTGTATTAATGGGTTTTCTTTGCTATCCTTACGTTTTATCCTGTCCAGATCGTTAGAAGCTATCCTTGCTCTATTGTAGTCTAATATTTTTATCAACATTATGCATGCTCCTAATTCATATCGATCGTTTTCTTCAATATTTTTTTCTCCTGTTTTTTTGGGGAAAATTAATTTTTGCAATTCTTTACCTTTTTCTAAATCATTTTTTCCTTTTAATCAAAATATCTGACCGATATTATATTTTTTAATTTGCAATTTATTTATTAAATTCGCAAAATGACTATCAAGAGTTTTTAATTCAAGCTCTTTTCATACGAAATAGTCCTGATTCATTTTATTTTTTTCAAGAGCATGAAACAATAGGAGAGGCTTAATTTCTTCTTTCAGTGCATCTATATTGAGAATTTCCGATAATGAATCTAATGACCTTTGTATTTTCTCTTGATTTGCGGTAATTTCACTCTTATATTTTTCATATATTCTTAATAGCAATATCTTTTCTTCCGGAGTCATTTTTTCTTTACTTATTTTAATTAGCAAATCATCTAGAAATTTCTGTTCTTCTGGTTTTTTTGTAATTTTTGCCAGAGTTTGTATTGAATCGGCTATATCAGTATTTTCACCCATAAAATGAGAAATTAAAATTTAGATGTGCCCCAATTAATTAAGTGTATAGTCTTATTGATTTCATCAATACCGTCCGTTCAATTTGGACCAACATTTCTCATGGAACTTATATCTACACCCGTACCTTGGCTTTGACTTCCGGCGAAAATTTGGAATTTGTCAGAGTTTATAACTTTTTTTAACTCTATCTGTGTTGATGCAAAATCGCGTTCTCCAGATTTTAGCTTCTCAAAAATTTCTTTAACAGTTGAGTAAGTTTGTTTTTGACCATTGATGTCTACAAAAATTTTATCTTGCTCATCTATTTTTGGGTGATTTTGATCTGGTGGGTATCTGTCTGCGAGCAATAAAAGGGGAAGCTTATTTTTATGTAAACATATCTCACCAATAACATTGCTTATAAGTGGGGCTAATACTTCCTTATGTTTGTTTTTATCAAGACCGCTTGCAGTTATGATTTTCTCTATCTCTTGCTCAATAGCTGCTGCCTGAATACTTGGTTTATTGATAAAATCGTTTAGTTTTGTATCGATAGGGAAGAGGGCATCGTAGAGATTATCTATTTTATCATCGAGAGATGCATCAAGTTTATTTTTTGCACGCGCTTCTACGCTTTTTTCTGTAAGGAGCATTTTCGTCATTGCAGCTTTGAGTTCTTGGTATCATTTTACTTTGTTTGGATCAGTGATGTCTACGGGTGGTACATTAGTGGCGCCAGTGAGCCTCTTTACTCTTAATTTTTCTAGACTTTCAAGTCCATCTTTTGCTCATCCTTTTTCCAAATCTAGTATAACAGAAGAGAATTCTCTTGCTATTATTCATGGCATTTTATTTCTCAATTCTTGAGCTTTTTTCGTTCTATAGGCTAGCACCTCTGGACTTGCTGATGGACGATTTGACGGATTATTTGGTGGCGTGTTGGGATTATTTGGTGGGGTATTTGGTTGATTTGGTGGGGTGTTTCCGGGGAGTCATGGTATATTTGGTAATCATGGTAGGGAAGGAATTCCTAATTTTCTTCATACATACCCGGCTGCGTTTTTGACATCTTGACCCATGGCTTTCCCTGTTCTTTTGAGGTCAAAACCATTCTGTACATAACGTGTACCAGCCCAACCTACTCCTGCCAATATACCGAGACCAACAAGGGCATCAGTAAGGGCCCTAAAGGCTCTAGAAGGTGCTGTAAGTACATCGAATGTTTTACCAAATATCCCACGTTTCTTGTCGTTTTCTGGGTGTTCGTGTCCCTCTACATGACCTGGTGCGTGAGCAGCGCCTCCTCCAGCAGGTGCTGGATGTGCGTGTTCTTTATCATCATGTTCTTTGTGTTCCCCTTTGAAGAGACCAAAGAGCGTCTTGATGCCTATGACGAGAGCAACAGCTCCGACAGCTGACTGAATAGGGTGATCGACGAGTTGATAAGAGAAAGTGTGGTAACCGATAATGTCTTGTAATTTATTTCCAGTTCGGAAGCCTGGTACGCCATTTCCTGTGCTCGGCGAATTGACCTTGATAGAGAGATTTCTCAGTCATCTCTGTGTCGTCGCTGAGAGGCTTCGAGGCGTGTTTGCGAGTTGCTGTCCAGCCTGCTGGAGTTGGTGTTCGACACCATCGATAATTGGCTTGGCTTTTGCAGGTGTTTCGAGTCCGAGATGCTTCAAAAATTTCTTTTCGTCCATCCCATGAGGGTATACCCAAGTTGCTGGCGCCCCCTTGATCTTGACGACTTCTTTATTGCCCACTTTCTCTATGGCGAGATGTATTCACTGGGTTTTGAGCACTTCGAGGATGACGACTCGTGCTTGACTCATGATAGCATTCATCCCAGGAGCATCGAGATTGAGTTCAGGAGCCTTTTCGATGGTTTTGACGGCATCGAGAAAATCTGTACACGCCACGGGTCCTCGTTGTATTTCACTCAAGAGAAAATCTGACATTTCTTTGGTGGCACTTTCCATCTTGAGGCGCTCTTTGACCGTCTCAGGTTTATCCACATTTGCTTCTTGTTTGAGCGCTTGTAGGTCAGCCTTTACGTCACGTCAGTTGGTAACCTTTTTATCAAATATTTTTTCGTATTTAGGTGTAGGCATAAAAGAAAATTAGCGTTTATAATAAGCTCCATCCATGACCATCTCAGATGTCTGGTAGGTATTTGATGTGCCGACTTTTGAGAGTATACAGTAACATGCATGTCATTCTGGAGGGAGATTTTTTGTATCGACGATTTTGATAAAAAATTGACCATTTTTTTCAACATAATCGTATTTCAAATCATCACCCATATCCCAAGAGGGAAGTATGAATTTTTTGCTTTGTCTTGGGAGATCTAATTCAGTTGTATTTTTCCCAGGTGTGTGTGTAATTCCGGTGAGAGTTATAGGTGTTAGCCCTTCGAATTGTTTTGGTATATTTTCGATTTTTGTTGGTTCGTCGACGAACTTCATCTTCATCTCTGCGAGTTTTGGAGCAAATATATTAAATCTCTTTTCATCCGGTATTTTATCGATGTTGTTACCATAAAATTTTGCCAGATATGCCTGGAGAGTCTCATGTGCTCCTGGCTCGATAGATGCTGATGGAAATATAGCTTCTTTACGTGTCGGATCTGCTTCTGCTGCTCGGGCACGAGCTATATCCTTGCGTCTATAGTAGACCTCTCTATATACAGTCTTGTAGGCTGCGAGCGTAGCTCATTTTATCTTTTCGTTGTTGCCGATAGTGATCTCTCCGAGTGTATCGATATCATTTGGATGATAAGAAAAGTCTTGGAAAAATTCTCTTGCATCCACTCTTTCTCAGAATGGTTTTTCATTGCTGTCTTTACCTGGTTTGAGGTTGCTCCAGAGAGAGAAGTACGATGGAAATACATCTTTTTGGAAATCTGGTACTGTTTTCTCAAAACCACGCATAGCGATACTGCGGTCTTTTTCTGATTGATCTGGATTGACTCGTTCGAGAACAGAATTTTCGACGAGGTCACCCATGACATTTCCACCGATACTCATCGCGGCGAGTGTGCCGATGACACCGACCGTTCTCTTAAACCAACCGAGATGTACGTCATGATGACCGCCTTTCTCATCTCATCCGTGGCTATGATCTCAGAGGATTTTTTCTGGTATTTTCCATGCCATATATCCCAGAGTGATGATAGCGAGTATCGCACCTGCTCCACCAAATCTTTTACCTGCTTCTCCGATAGGGTGTCGGATAAAGTCTGCCCACTCTTTTGTCGAAGAAGGGAGTTTTCATTTGACTCTTTCTCTGTCGTATTTTGTCACCGAATTGATCGTCATCGCGAGTGTGTCTGCTACTCCTGCTCTCGCGAATTGCTGAGCATCGTTTGATGCTTGAGAGACGCTTGCGACATCGATAGGATTTTGTTGTCCTTGTGCGAGATAGGAGAGGATGAGCGATTTGTTTTGTGGTGCTATTCCTCTGTGTGAGAGGACATTTTGCGCATTAAATACTTTTTGACCTGCCATGTTGTCTACTACCCCAGGAGCAAACAATGATTTTGCTATATCTATCTGGCTTGTAGGGGATTGACCAACTGATGTGTATGCCATGAATCCCTTGAGTACATCGCTTGATATGATGTGATCAGCTCATGATGTATTGATGCCTTGCCAATTTTTCTTTAGATTTTCTCCCGCAGATGCCTCGAAATCTACTTTTACTGTGCCATTTGCATCGATATAGGGGATGACTCCGTGTCGTAAGAGTTCGCCGATAAGTATGTAGTTGAGCATGCGTTCGACGAATTCTCCTTCTGGTGCGACTTCTGGAGGGAGGAGATTGAGGACATCGGTGATCTCTTTGCGAGAGAGAGCAAAACTTGCAGGACTATCTATCATGCTTGATTTCTTTCTTTCCATGTCTTCTATTTCTTCTATGACTTTTTTCTCTTTCTCGTCATCGACTATTTTTTCTGCGAGGAGCTTCTTGAGTCCAGAGAGACTCTGAGCTGTTTGTTCGACGACTTTTTCTCCTGCGACTGCTTTTTTTGTTTCTTTGACTGTTTCTTTTTTCTTTTGTACTTTTTCTGGCTTCTGTGCTTGTTCTATCATATAAAATGCGACAGCACTATTTGTGACACCATCATCTTCTGCATCGTTTGATTGTGTGAGAAGGGCTGGATTATTCTTCTTGAGATAGGTATAGATATCCGTGTAGAATGGATGATGAGCAGGGAAGCTGAGTCATTCACCATACGGAGTTTCATGGTGACCTTCGAGAGGAGGCTGGAGTTTATAGTTCCTCTTCATCAGCTTATTGACTGCATCAATGAAGTTTTGCTTGATTTCATCGCGAAGAACCGCAAAGTTATGCGCGGATTCAAGCCTGTTGAAGTCCATATTTGGTCACTCATTTGGTGTGCGTGGAGACATAAAAGATGATTATACCTCACAATTCTCTCATACTTTTGCAGGAAAAGCAAAAAAGGTGAGTATTTTTTCTTCGTTTTCCTTCATTGACTTTCTATGTTTGAGTTATTTGTTATAAAAAATCGTCAGATTTCTGACGATTTTTTGTTTTTTTATGGGTGGTGCGCGGCAGGAGCAGGTGTTCCATCTGCTGGGCTTGGGGGAGTGACAGGTGGTGGTGTATGTACATCGAGTTTTCGTTTTATATGTTCTAGGGCTGTGAGTGAATCTTGGAGGAGATTTCTGTGCTGTATATGTGCGAGTTCTTCCTGCATTTTCTTGAGTTCTTTCTCTGCTTTTCCGGGGTCCTCTATCATCGTAGCAGTGGTGACTTTTGGATCTGCACCATCTTTTAAATCTTGGATGAGTGTATTGAGCTCGTGCACGAAATGCTCTACTTCTGCTCGTGCTTCGTGTATGGTGCGGACTGCTGCCTCGTACTCTCGCATTTTTTTCGCCCCCGCTCTCTTATCGGATGCTATTTGAGGTAATCGCTCCGTGAGAGCTGCAATTTCTTTTGTTACATCTTCTATTTCCTGATTATTATGGGCTACTTCTATCTCTTTCGCAGCTTTGGCTGTGGTTGCTCCTGGACTATTGTTTGCCGCAGTAGCCTGCTCTATTTTTCGCATATTATTTTTGACTTCTATCTCTTTCGCTGCTATTTCTCCTGCTGTTCATACGGTTTTAAAGAAAAATGATCATAATGTCCTTTTTTTGAGGTCGGCAAGCTCTTGTGCAAGTCTTTTTTCTTCTCATTCGAGAGCTATGAGCTCGGCTGTTTTGGTGGCTGTTTCACTCTGGCTCAATGTCGCTAGTTCACCAGCGAGTCTTATTTTGTCAGTTCTGAGACGAGTGAGCTCAGCCTTTTTACTTGCTATTTCTGATTGTACAGAAGTTTCTTCAGCAACAGCGTGGTTGTAGTCATCATCGAGTGTTCCGAGGAGTCTATCACGTTCTTCATCTATTTTTATTATATCTGCGAGGAGGTGGGCTGCTGTTTCTTTTATTGGTTCGACACATTTTTTTGTTGCTTCGAGTTTTGGCTTATTTTTTCTGTTTTTGAGTTTTTTGGGCAGTTTTTTTATATCTCATGCCCAGCGAGTTCAAGGTGTATTAAATGCATTTAAAATACCAAAAATGAGTAGTATATTGAAGATTAAGTAAGCTTTTTTCTCCAACCCCCACAAGACACCATCTGTATCGTCTTGTGCTTCATCGAGGAGCTCGGCAATCGTATGATAGAGGTCTGCTCTACTCTGAAATGTCCCAAGTTCAGGAGATGTCTGAGGAAATGACTTATCTGGATCGATACCAAATGCGCGCAAAAATCTCTGTTCAAGAACAGGATCACGTCCCATGTGTTTGATAACCCGTGGGAGATCCTTGATACTCGCGATGATTTTATCTGCGTCTTTTGCCTCAAAGTTTGTCTTAAATCGATCATTGATGTTTTCGAGCCAACCCTCTGTGAGCCATAGTTTTCTAACAAGAGTCGTGGCTGGGCCACCTCGGTTGACACAGGCAGCAAAATTATCCACTGATTCTGTGAGCTCACGCTCTGCGTCTGCAAATGCTCGCGTCTCGAGATCAAATATACTAGCTCTTACTTTTTTGATGGCTTCTTCTTGAGCAGTTGATCCGTTGTCTCCTCGTATATCTGCGCCGAGAGTTCCGGAGAGACTGTCGTGGAGATCTTCTGCGGCGGTGAGGTCATCACCTGTGACGCTGATGCCACCACTGATTCACTCGACTTGTCTGATGAGAGCACCCAATTCACCAGGGGAATAATCCTCCAATGCTTTGAAATCTGCGATGAGATTGGCAGTTGCCTTTCTGAATCAATTATTCTGTGAGCTTTTTGACCAGGCATGGATCTCGTGGACGAGGCCTGATCCACCTATTCCAGAGGCTAGGAGAATCATCACGATTTTTTTATTCATTTTTTCTCGGAGTCGAGAAAGCATACCCTTGTGCACATGAGTTGGAGCTTCATGTGTTTCCGGTGCTGATGCGTGAGAATCTCAGTGATCGTGAGGTGATGACATATATGAATAATTATAGACTAGTTGAGACGAGATTTGCTGACTTCTCGAGTTCTTGATATGTGTACATCAATTGCATACCGAGATTGCCGATCTGTATCGTAGAGAGTGCGAGCATGTGAGTATGCTCTCTGGAGAAAGATGTCGCTATGCCCCTGAGTCATGTGACAGTATCAGGTAGGGGTTGTGGATTGAGGGTTGCCGTCAGTGTCCCGAGATATACTTCTTCTCTCTGTATGGTTGGAGTGAGTGCTTGTACTTGCCTCTGTCGTACTTGTAGACTCGCATGTTGCACTTCTAGTGCCTGCGCTTTTTGGTGCTGTGTTGTGAGCGTCTTTGAGAGTGCTTCATACGATCGTTTGAGAGCTGCTTTTTTCCCTGGGAAACTCCATCGACTCTTTTGTGTTATTTCTCCGTGGAGTTTTTGTATATTTGCTTGTGTCAGAGCTATATCTCTCTGTACTACTGCTTGTTTTGCCTGTATGAGAGCCATGCGACTCTGAATTGTTTGTTCTATATGAGTATAGACACTCTTGAGATATGCAAGATTTGACTGTGCTTCCTCTACTTTTTCATTTGCTTTCCCGATGTTTTTTCGAGCATGTTCTTTGAGCTTAGCTCCCATTTGTACAAATGGATATTTTACAGCTCTTCCGAGCATATCTACTGCTTGTTTAGCATAATAACGTACTGTATCAGTAGCTTTATTTCACTGATGTGTGGTAGAGTTCGGTACGCTGGATGAAAAATGGAGAGAAGAGGAAGCCATAGAAAAATTATGCTATATTGAGAGGAGAATTGTTGCCTGATACCATTCCAGTCCAATAACTGGCATCACCTTGAAGCTTTGTTAATATTTCTTCTTGTTTGAGGATTCTTGCGACCACTTTTTCATATCCATCTTTTGTACTGTCTGCAAAGGTTTTATAACCTGTCTCGTTTGCTCCGCGAAGGTGACCTATGAGCGATTTCTTGAGGAGTTCTTTTGCAGCGGTAGTAATGTTAGTCTTTTTATCTATGGTTTCGTCTGTTCTTTTATATATCCCTTCAAATGCGAGAGGGAGGTAGATTTTGAGAGTATTTTCCAGTCCAACAAGAGTATAGTCTTTGAGCTTATCATCCGCTAGATTTGCTTCTTTGTCTTTTCCTATCAATTTCTTATCTAACAATTTTGTTTTTGTTGTGATATTTTTTACCAGTGTATCTGCAACAGTTTTGAGGATTTTTCCACCCTCTTCTGGTTTCTTATCGCCTGCTGCATCATAGGCGTCCTTTTGCGTATTATATGTTTGTTTGAGTTGATCTCCTACCCCTGCTTCTTTACTTCCGAGGATTACTTCGGCAGAAGTTTTGATACTGTTAAATGCTGCTACGTCTTCTGCTTTTGCTTCGATTTTTTCTGTCTTTCCTCCATCGAGTGCTATCTCTACGGTGTTATTTGTGGCTGGTGTTTCTGGTGTCGTAGGTGCGTCTGGCGGCGGAGTCGTTGGTTTTTCTTCGATATTGAAATTAAATATATCAGCGATAGTTTTTGGGCCTGAGAATGTCTCATAGTGGGCCTTCGCCGAATCAAATGTTGCGGTGAGATCTGGGGGAGGTGTTCTGTTGTTCATGCCTGCCATATATTCCAGAAAATCGATTCATTTATCGGCTGGTATTTTGAGTTTTGCGAGATGTTCGACAGTGTATTGACCTATTTGATCTCTCTGTGTTCCAGAATCAGGCACTTCTATACCGAGTGATCTGACTACATCGGCCATCTTTTTCCCATCGATACCTTCACTCTCAAAAATATCTTCTTCAGTGAAGCTATACCCATTTCGAAAGTATTTTTCGTATAAATCGCTCAATCAAAGGATTTCTACTATCATCCTTTTTAGATTGAATCTTTTTGATGGTGAAGTTGTTTGTTGTGTTTCGTTTGATGTGATACCTGAGAGGCTCTGTCCATCGACAGGAGCTGGTGGGGGTACTGCATCAGGGGTTCTGCTTTTGTCAGCAGCAACAGTGACAGCCTCAGCTACTTCATCATCTTCGAGTTTTGCATCTGTGGTTGTACCGTCTTTACCGTCCTCAGATTGGGACTTGAGTTCTTCTACGAGATGTTTTTTGAAATCACCAATCTGGGCTTCAGTTAATTTTCAGATAACCTCGGTAGTTTTTTCTTTGAGTTTCACTTTTTGCTCATCAGTCATTTTGACTTTTTCTGTTGTTTCTTTGACGATATTATCGACGTTTTCCTGGGGATTAGGAGTCATAAAATAGTGGTTACTGTATTAGCATACCAGACTCTTTTTTATATTGCAAATATTTTGATAGGACTACTTTTTGATGATTTTTTATTCCTCATCATGTCATATCTTGAGTTTCCGAAAACCCTTAAAAAGACTTTTCCCTTGAGTGGTTTCAGGAAGTATGTAGACCACTCATTCATTTTCAAAATAAGGTGCGATTTTGGTAATAGTTTCTGCGGAGACATTTATGCAACCAGAAGATATTTTATTATCTTTCGGATCGGAGCTTTTTAGACGGGCTGGACGATTTTGTCCAGGATTATTGACTACTTCGTGTATGAGATAGTTATTTCCACCCTCATCGTCTTCTACATGCAAAAATTTAATAGCATCACCGTATTCTGAATCATAACTTTTTGCGTCAAATCTCCCTGCTGGTGTTATTTTCCAGGGTGTGGGCAGTACCTTTCCGTCTTCATCAATCGGAGGAATGATGTCTCCTCTATTTTTTCCATAAAGTGCATTGCTTTTTAATTGCAATCTTCATTTTTTATCAAATACACAAAGGCTACCACTGAGTTTATCTACAACAATAAAAGGTTTCTCTTTATTATCTCCTGTCTCCAAAATCCATCTTACTATTGTATCGCTATTTTCTGACACGGTTTCACGACCGTAGTCTGGTGAAACTTTTTGAGAGATTTTTCTTTTTTCTTTTGGTGTATTTTCTGGCATTCCCCAGAACTTTTCTGTCATATAAAAATTTCTATAGGCATCACATATGCTGAGTGCTCATACTGCAGCCCTATCTTCATCAGAGAAGTCGTCTGCATGTACCCCTCCGTCACTTCAATTCAGGTGTATATCTCGGAGATTGGCCCCACCTATGAGCTCTTTCTTTTTTATATCATCTTTTGAGTGCCAATCTTTATGTACAATTCTGACAGGATCTGCACTACTCATAACACAGGAATCTGGTATATCAAAATGATTTTTTAATGCATCGATTAATAGTTTTCACGATTTTTTTTGCTCTTCGGTCAATCCTGCAACACAATAGGGCGATTGTTTTTTCAAAGGACATTCAAATTCTATTGCAATTCACTGATGATTCGGTGATTCTAGTTCATGAAACGGATTTTCTCAATCGAGCTCTCTTTTTTGAGCTTTGCCATTCGTGAGACCGGATCCATATCAGAGATGTGCTGGGAAAAATTGCAGCACAACACCATCTCTTTTGACGAGAAAGGTATACCGCTGTTTTGCCCCATATTCTGTCAGGCTTGGTCCCGTAGCTGCCGTACCATGTATGACAATATATCGTTTTGGTAGCATACCAGGTATGACAATATTGTTCGGGTCATTTACTTTATAGTAGGGCGGTTTTTTATTATTTTCTCTCCATTCTTTAATATCTATATGCTGTCATGCGTTTATGCGATAGATGATGAGAGATCCTTTTTCATTTATGGGTAAAAATTTTTCATTCCAAAGTGATTTAGCAGAGTCAAAAGATTCTAGCCATCGTGTCTCAGCTCATTGTATGCCTGAGTAGTCTGAAAATAGGGGAATGCTTCGAAGCTTTTCATCTCAATCCGATCTCTGAACATAAAAAATTCTTTTATTGCTCAAAATCAGCTTTCCACGTTCTAGCTGCATGGTAGACAATGATGACAAATCGGTATTTATTTCTCTACCAGAGAGCAAATCCTGCAGACAAGAAGACAATTTTTCATACTCATCGTGAGTGATGATATTGTTCTTGAGTAAGCTCTCTAAATTATGCTGCAATTCCGTTAATTTTTCTTTATAATTTGAGCTTTCTTTGTGCTCTGAGAGGCTCATAATCATGCTTATGATCTCCGTTTTACTATGAGCAAAAGGTGTATGTATATGTATGAGACCTTCTTTTGCGACATCTCCTATTCTTTGTGCGTCTACCTTTCTTATAATATCTTCTATCTGTACAGATACTTCGGAGAGATCGTACGTCTTATGGGTTTTTATCTCATCAGTTATTTCTTGAATATCTTTTTTTATATCTTGTTTTTTTTGCTCGTTCCATTCTCAATTTTTTACAAAAGCATTGAATCTATCCCTGATCAGTGCAATTCGTGAGATAAATCATTGTTTGGTGGCTATTTCCGTTTCGAGATGATTTTTGAGTTCTTTCCATGTCTCGATAATATCTGCATAGATTTCTCAGGCATCATCTGGATTAGCTTTCTGGATTTCATCTTTGAGGTGGAGGAGATCTTGACGTGTTTGTTCTTTTTCTTCTTCTGTCACGCCACCGTCTTTTCTACTTTCTATCTTTTGTTTGATATTTTTGAGCTTTTTTTGTCATTCAGATATGTTTTCTGATTCAGACATGTGATTTTATTTTTTTAGAGCATCTGCGGCTTCTTCTGCTGTTGCCGTTTTTTTGGCTGGCTGTTGTTCTTGTGGAGGTACTCGGAAAGGTTTTCCACTGTAGGGGCATTTGACTTCCATGCCGACTGGGAGACCTACGACATCGACGAGTTGGTGTTTCGCTGCATAGGGGCTATTTACAAATCCTGGTCGACCAGGAATAGCTGTGCCAAATGGTACATCATTTCATGAATCTTTCTTTTCATCTTTCTTCTC
>CAYVZT010000001.1:25332-50608 GCA_964456455.1 uncultured Candidatus Peribacteria bacterium
ATCTTTTCCAGGCTTCTCATCTTTTCCAGGCTTCTCATCTTTTCCAGGCTTCTCATCTTTTCCAGGCTTCTCAGCTATTTTTTTGAGAGATTCTTTATCTACTTCGATGAAGTCTTCTGCGACCCACCCAGTACGTTTTTCGTCTATTTTACCACCTTCTTTGTACACCTGTACTTTGAGAAAATTTTTGAGTTCATTTTGCCCTTCGACTGTGACGCCTGTCTTGCGATCTATGATACGTACTTCCTCGCCTTTGTAGGCTGTGCCAATGCGCTTTCCTGCATCATCACGGATACGTAGACCGTATCCTTTATCAAAAGTTTTTACCTTTCCGGTAATGACTTGTTTTTCATAATTTCCTTTGAGTTTATCGTGGAGTTCACTGAGTGCACTTTCTGTATTTTTCTTGAGATCAGCACGCTCTTGGGTATTGAGTGGGAGTTGGTCTTTGTAGTCTGTTTTTGGCTTAAAATCACCACTAGTAGGGAAATTAACAGTCATAAAAAAATATTAAAAATAATAATACATTTTTAGTCTACATCATTTTTTATCGCTTTGCAAATATTGCGCAAGAGTTGTTTTGGCTTTAAATATTTGTTTTTTCTGTATACTTTTTTTATGACACAGAACATAGATACAGATGCTTTGATGAAGGAGATTGAAGAATTGTATATGAGGTATGGTTCGGAGGATTTTTCTATTGCAAAGAGGGCCTACGAATACGCAAAAAAGTCACATACGTGACATACAAGAAAATCAGGACATCCCTACATCGTCCACCCGATATCCGCTGCGCGAGAGCTCATGACCATCCAGCCTGACATGGTCACGCTCGTATCGACGATCATCCATGATACAGTATCAAATGGGAATGCGACGCTCGATGAGATAGAGAAGTATTTTGGAGTTGAAGTACGTCGCATCGTAGAAGCTCTGGATAAAATAAGTCTCATAAAATATCGTGGTAATCAGGCGACCATTGACCGACTCCAGAGGACACTCATAGCTATGGCTCAGGATGTACGGAGCATCTTTGTAAAATTTGCTGATCGTATCGATAATCTCCGCACTCTCCAATACCATGAGGATCCAAAAAAATGACGAAGAATAGCAGACGAATCACTCTCTATTTATGCCCCTATAGCGGCACGACTCGGTCTCTATGGATTCAAGGAAACCATGGAGACGCTCTCATTTCGAGAGCTCGATCTCGATGGCTACCTGCATGTCACAGGAGAGCTCGCACACTATACGCTAGAGCAGGACAAATTCTTGACCCAATCGGTTCAGAAAATACGATCTATACTCCCTGAAAAATACAGAGATTCAGTTACCTACAGAGTCAAAAAACCCTATTCTATTTACCGAAAATTGAAGCAAAACGATGTCAAAAGTATACGAGATATTTACGATGTATTTGCCATCCGTATCTTGGTTGATAATGTGAGTGATTGCTATGCTGTATTGGGACTCATTCATGGACATTTTGCACCTATTTCCAAGCGTTTCAAGGACTTCATCGCTGTACCAAAGTCAAACTGATACCAGAGTCTCCATACCACGGTACTGGGATTTGAGTGATACCAGCAGCCAGTCGAGATACAGATCAGGACTCGTGAGATGGATCAAGACGCGGAAGAGGGGACAGCGGCTCATATCCTCTACAAGATCCATGGTGATACCATGAAAAAAGAGCAAAAATACGAAGACTTGCTTCAGATGACGATGGATGCACTCCTCGGACAAGAGTGATCTGTGTTTGGTAAAAAAATCACCCTGCCGACAATATTTGTCTTCTCTCCTCGGGGAGATGTATTTGAATTGCCGCAAAAATCGACACCGATTGATTTTGCCTATGCGGTTCATTCTGACGTCGGATATCATGCGATATGAGCTCGTATAAATGGTAAAATCCGTACCCTCGATACCCTCCTCAAAGATGGTGATATCGTCGAGATAGTGACGAGTACGCAAGCACATCCAGCTGCTCAGTGGCTCGATTTCGTGGTATCGTCTAAAGCCAAATCTCAGATAGGAGTCGAAGTAAAGCGTCTCTCAGGCGATCGAGGAAAAATCGTCGAGAAATGAAAAAAAATGCTCTTTGATACTTTTAAATCAGCTGGTATAGCACTTCAAGAAAATCTCTCTAATTTTTCACAATATTATGGGAGTTTTCTCGATGAAAAAAAAGCAGAAGAGCTCTATTACCATATCTGACAGTGAATTCGTAAACCAAACAGTTTCCTCCCCAGAAAGCATGCTGTCAAAAAATCTCCTCACAAGGTTCATTCAGATCAACCTATACAGATCATCATCTGAGGCGAGAGGCATATACCACACCAGATAGCCCAGTGTTGTTCTCCGCATTTCCCTGATGACATCATCGCGGTACTACGTGTGGGCTGAAAATGTATGATTCACAGTACTTCTTGTAAAAGCCTGGAGCGAGTCAACAATCGTCGTCTCTTGCCCGCTTATTGGCAAACAAATGAAAAAGGTAAGGTGGTTTCGCTTTCTCTCCTGTTTCATGATGTGCCAGGCCTTTTGGCACGTATTACAAAAGTGTTTTATGATATGGGGATAAATATCGTCGATCTCGATCTGAAGGCACAGGATGACGGCACATGCCGTATACAGGCGTCTATCGAGATACACGACGATCCCTCATTTATTGACCGATTATTTGAGCGAATACGCCTCTATATACCCGAATTTCTCATGGCGGAGAATGATTTTTTTGACAAGAGAAAATAATCTATACAATTCAGGTACTATTTAACAGTTATTTGGCTTTTATGGCTCGTTTTTACGCTACAAAGAAAGAAGGTGAATCAAGCGACAAGATGCTCGTGAGATTTAAGAAGCTTCTCTACGGATCACGTCTTATTACACATCTTCGTGCGACACGTTATAATTTCAAAAATCCTACAAAACGTAAGGTTCGTGAGAAGGCTATCGTATGCTCTAAATACCGTGAATTGACTGAAGAACTCTCATAAATCCTCATGAAACATATATAAATCCCAACATGATGTTGGGATTTTTTCTTGTACGCTTTAAAAATTTTCTATACTTATCTTGTAACTCTTTTTTTATGCTCTTTTTCTGAATTATCTGTGTGATTCTTTGAATTGCCATCCTTTTTAATCCTGCCCTCCTTGGTTTTCTCGTTGGATTAGCGCTCTTTATACTCGGTTCATGGATTATCCTCTGATGGTACAAGGTGAACAAAGTGCTCGAAAAAAAATATTCTGTTTGAAAATATCAGATTATTTTTCAGAAAAAGTGAGAATCTCCTAAGGAGTAATTTTTATGCAGATACTTGCGATTATTTTTTCAGTAGCATGTGGTTTTTTTCTGTGGATGTATCTTTTGACGTATTTTATGTATCGTGGTGCCAGCCATGATTTTTTTCGGAGAGTTCGTTCTGGTCTTATCCGTGGTATGATCGTAGCGGGTATTTTTATTATCTTTGATACTGTTGATAGTCTCCAGATGTATGTTCGCACCGATTGGGTGATATTTCCGCTTATATTTTTTATTCTTTCTCTTCCATTTTCTTGGCGGAGAATAGGGTTTTTCTCGATTTTTCCTGTCTTGCTTGGAGTGTGTATTTTTCTTCTTGAACATTATGCGCTACCTTCATCATTTCTCTGGTCTCCATTTCATGAGGAGGTAGGGAAGTGGTATCAGAGCTCCACCGCTCTTTATCCAGGCATTATAAGTCCATTTGTGAGCCTTGGTTTTGGTTTGATAGAAAATGCCCGGTATTTTAGTGGTGGTATTCAATTTTCAGAGGTATTGGGGCGAAGTCTTTTTTCACTTCCGCTTCATCTCTTTGTCTCTCTTTTTGCATTTTGGTGTTTCCTGTCTTTTCGTTCTAGAATTGTCTGAGGAGCCGTCGGCATCGTAGCTGCCATACTGATTCATACTCTCTATAATTGGTCTCTCAGTACATCACTCTTCATCACCCTCATTATTATCATGATGGGGTATGCTTTCTATGGTTGGAGTATAGATGATGGTTGGTGGAAGAGAAAACTCTAGTTTTTCTTTAGTTCATCGAGCTGTGCCTGGATTTTATCAACCTGAGCATTTGTCGTCTTATCGTCCTTGAGCCAGCGATTGTAGAGGTCGATAGCGATAGCTTCACGAGTTTTGTCGTTGATCACTCCTGCGCCTGTCGCAGTAGGGCTATCTATGACCTTGAGCTCGATTTGGTATTTTATGAGTGCGGCTTTTGTGATAGAACCAAAAATAGCTGTATCTTTATTGGTCATATACCCTACTTGTTTGAGTATTTTTTGGAGTATGCGTATGCCAGCGTGTACTTGACCGAGTTTTACCGCTGGTACCTTTTTCAGAGAATCCGCATATTCTTGCTTCTTTTTATTGAGAGCTTCATCACGAGCGAGTTTTGCAGCGTCGAGATCTCTTTCGAGAGATACGATTTTGTCGAGTTTACCGAGATAGGTATTGTATGTCTCTGTGAGTGTCGTCTCAGTGACTGTTCCATAGTATCCTGCACCTGGATCATCTGCTCCAGTAACTATCTTTTTTTCTAGTTGAAATGCATAGATTGCGTCGACGAGTCGCTTGTTAAATATACCATCTATATCAAACTTGAAATATCCGAGATCTTTGAGTTTTTGTTGAAGTGCTTTTGTGTCTTCACTGTTGAGACTGCTTGTTGTATTTGCTGTGGTACTAGGGGATGATGCAGTGTTGTCTGTGGCAGTGGAATTGAGGATATTTGTATTGTCTGTTTTGTTGAGCGTGCCAGAGAGAAGTGCCTTGAGCATTGCCCGAGTTTTTGGACCGTATGTCACTGCTCCGTCGTCTGTCTTCGCTTGCACGATGCCATTTGTTTTTTGGAATTGAAATATAGCTTCTACAAAATCTTCATCAAATATTCCATCTATAGGACCAGTATAGGCATTGAGACGAGAGAGGAGATTTTGTACTATTTTGACATCTGATTGAGGACTGACTGCGTTGATAGGCATAGTGAAGGGATCGAATACTCTCGTAGTTGATCCTGATGCGAGAGGCACCGTCTCGTTGTGAGGATTGGTGCAGTCACTCGGGATGTTATCAAAATTTGAAGTATCAGGTATGGATGTATCATTATTGAAATCAATATAGACTGTCTGGACTCCGAAATTAATCGCTCGACAGAGACCAGCTTGTCCTTTACCCATATAGATATCGAGGCGAGGAAGCTTTGATCCGCTGGTGATAGCGCCCCCACGATCGAGGACTGTCCCATGAAATTCAAAATTCACTGGAGTTCCTTTGATAGTGAGTGTTTGTTTGGTATGAACTCGTGTGTTAAATGCTATATCACGTGGTGCTGCGACGACTCCGATACGAACTGCTTGTCCAGAGGCTGTATGAGTGCCTTCACCATTCATCTTGATCTCATCTGCATAGGTATCGTGGAGATAGAAGTCCTGTCATTCTACTGGCGAATAATATGCTGACACGAGATAAAATGCTCCATCTGCATGGGCCGGAAGAGACCAAAGAGGGAGAGAGAGGCTCAGGAGTGCCAAGAGGCTAAAAATGCGACGCATAAAAGAAAAAATTATAACCATATTGTATTCTATGAGTTTATATGGCAACCTAAATGTTATTGACATAGAAAAGCTTTTCTAATGCGCATTTCCATGACTTGCAAACCAATATTCTCTCCTTACACTATTGCTCATGACGTGATTTAATTATCGTTCTCGTGGGAATGTCGGTGAAGACCTCGCTGTGGGCTACCTGACCCAGCAGGGGTATGAAATTATCGAACGGAATGCTACATTTCTCGGTGGAGAACTGGATATTATATGCCTGAAGCAGGGCTTCTGGAGATTCGTAGAGGTCAAATACCGTGAAAGTACTCTTTTTGGAAACCCAGAAGATGCTATGACTCCGAGAAAAATCAAAACACTTCTCAGGGCAATTGAGATGTATTGTATGAAAAAGAATATCGACTATTCTCAGACCAGACTGGATTTTCTCTGAATCTTACGATGACCAGAAGGGGATTATGAGTATAGATTGATAGAGGATGTAAATTAAAATGTTCAATTATCAATGTACAATGTTGAGTGAAGGATTGTAAAAACGTAAAATTTCTTAACCTATTAAACGTAGTACGCCTACAAAACTTATTAAATATACTTTTATGAAACTCTTTCTCGACACCGCTGATCTCACTCTTATCCGTCATTATGCCGCACTTGGCATCGTGGATGGTGTAACCACGAATCCATCCATCATCGCCAAAGAAGGCGCCGATCAAGAAACACGTATTCGTGAAATCGCTGAGCTTATTCCGGGCCCGGTCAGCTGTGAAGTAACGACACTCACTGCAGAAGAAATGATCGAACAGGGCCGAAAATTTGCCTCATGGGGTGATAATATCTATGTCAAGCTTCCAATTGTTCCAGAGGGTCTCAAAGCACTCAAAGTCCTCGCAGAAGAAGGTATACCAACAAATATGACACTCTGTTTTTCTGTCACACAGGCATGGGCAGTTGCCAAGCTCGGTGCGACGCTCGTGAGTCCATTTATCGGGCGACTCGATGATATTGGTCAAGATGGTGTGAAGCTCGTGGAAGACATTGTAAACCTCTACCGTCTTCATGGATACGAAACAGCAGTACTTGCAGCGAGCATCCGTTCTGTTGAACATATCAATCGTTCAGCTCTCCTCGGTGCTGATATCGTGACACTTCCTCCGAAGCTCATCGATGAGATGCTCCAACACGATCTCACAGACAAGGGTCTTGCAAAATTTATGGAGGATTTTAAAAATAGTCAGAAATAATATGAATATGTTTACTAAAACTTCTAATACGGCTGAGCTTCAAAAGATAGCTCATGAGCTTCGCAAAGATGTCCTTGAGATGCTCCGTCTCGCGGGGTCAGGACATATAGGATGACCATTTGGTATGGCCGATATATTTGCTGCACTGTACTTCTCATTTCTCAATACAACCCCATCAAATCCTTCTGATGAAAATCGTGATTATTGTCTCCTTTCAAACGGTCATATATGTCCGATTTATTATGCTGCTCTTGCACGACGAGGATTTTTCCCAATAGAGGAGATGCAAAAACTTCGAAAGATTGATTCACTCCTCCAGGGACATCCAAAGCTCTCTATACCTGGTGTCGAAAACTCTTCCGGTCCTCTCGGGCATGGTCTCTCTCAGGCTGTAGGTATAGCTCTCGCTCTCCGTATGGATGGTCGTAAAAATCGTGTTATTTGTTGTATGTCTGATGGGGAACATCAAGAAGGTCAAACATGGGAGGCAGTCATGTCTGCTCATAAATGGAATCTCTGAAATCTCATCGCGATTATGGATTGTAATCATCTCCAAATCGAAGGCACCACTGATGAGATAATGCCTCTGGGAAATCTCGCAGATAAATATAGGGATTTTGGTTGGGAAGTGCGGGATATAGATGGTCATAATATGGCGCAAATTTTGGAAACACTTGCATGGGCAGATAAAAATGAAAAACCGACGATGATCGTCGCTCATACTACTCTGGGGAAATGAGTCTCATTTATGGAGAATAATTGGGCTTATCATGACTGGGCAGGGAAGCCAGGAGATGCAGAAAAAGCTCTCGGAGAACTCTCTGCTGTTGAATCATAAATATGCTAAAAAAAATTGTTGTATATTTTTTTTGTTTTTCCATTACACCTATTTTTGCTTATACGCCTATGGCGTCTGTTTTGGATAATGCAAAAAATATCTCTCAAAAAATAAACTCCTATATTGCTTCACAGGATGCTACTCATAAGGCTTCTATTTTGAAGCTCCTTTCTGACAAATTACCCGCACTTCAGGCTCATCAATTTTTCGCAAAAAATGTCGAACGTATGTATCTCTTTGAATATGTGCGTCGACACCTCATTGGCTCGGAGATGATAGATACTTCTGATCTCATCGATGATGATAATCTCGGTGTTACATGGACCCATGCGCCCAAAAATTTCGGCATTATATATTCGCCTTATTCTACACCTCCTCTTTCTGCTCTCGATGCGGAGAAAAATTTTTCTACTCTGATTAATTGATCTTATTTCGCCCGTACAGAGTGATGAAATTATCACGCAGGACTTCTCTGGCTCGATGGTCAGCGCCAGACGCCTTTTGTATCGGATGATCCTCAGCTGACGCATATTGTCTGCCTCTCAGGATGAAAAGTATATCTCTGGGAAAATAGTCTCTATACATGAGAAGATTCGGTAAAATCATGTACGATAGCACTCCAGGCTGGACCAATGATATATGATCTCAATAACTCAATTGTACGAGAAAATCTCGAACCAAAAACATATATTGGTGCTGCCCATGTCCGTACTGTTTTGACTGTATTCACCCGATCAGATGAATCCCAAGATCTCTGGTTTCTCACGTTTTATAAAAAAATGACACTCGCTCAAGTACGAGATGTAGTCCTCTCGGAAACTCGTTTTTATGGCACTTATCGTGATGTACAGATACTCAATCTCGATGGAGGGAGTTCGGTTGCATACATGTCACGCCTCTTTCCAGCACTTAATTTTGGTACCCAGAAAAAACTCCCTATAGTATTTGGTATATACTAAATTATGAATTTATTTTATCTTCCTGGAGAAACAGTTGTTGAGAGAAAAAAATGTCTTCTTTCCGGTGATGATTTTATTGTGACAGACAGGGACATGGCTCTCTACGATCAGATGTCCCCGATTTTTGGATGAAAAAAATATAGTATTCCAACGCCGACTCTTGCTCCAATTACGCGCATGCAGCGACGCATGGCGTTTCGAAATGAACGCTATCTCTATGAAAAAAAATCATGCCTCACTGGTAAGACAGTTGTTACCATGTATCATCCAGATGATAACTGGAAAGTGTGTGAACCAAAGCTTTGGTATTCGGATTCTTGGTCTCCTTTTCAATATGGGAGAAAAATAGATTTTCATCGCTCTGTATTTTCACAAATAGGTGAGCTCTGGAGAGATGTTCCCATGATGGCACTTTATCACACTGATAATGTCGAAAATTGTGAATACACAAATTGGTTTTGATGAAAACGTGGTGGCCGTAATTGTTATCTATGCTTCAACGGTGCCGGAGATGGGGACTGTATGTTTATGAAGGGGGTCATCAATTCGAAGAATTGTTTTGATATTTATTTTGGTAATCAAGATGAGCAGTGCTATGAGTGTGTCAATTGCAATGATTGTTATGCTGTTTTTTATTCTCAGGATTGTACAAATTGTCGTGAGGTGTCATTTTGTAGTGCATGTATCGGTTGCCAGAATTGTTTTGGGTGCACCAACCTCATGAATCAACAATATTGTATATTTAATGAAAAACTTGATAAGGTGACATATGATGCTCGAATCAAAGAGTTAAGAATTACCCAAAATAATTACCTCGCTATTTTTGCTCGTGTGCAAAAATTTCACTACTCTCATGCCGTCCGATCGACACATAATATCAATTGTGAAAACTCCATCGGTGATTATCTGGTCAATTGTAAAAATGTTCTCGGTTTTGAAGTATTTGGAGCTGAAAATGTAAAATACGTTGGTTCATCAAAAGAAGCAAAAGATGGTATGGACATGAATGGTTACGGATATTGTTCTGATCATCTCCTCGAATCACTGGGTTCTGGAAATGGCTCACACATGCTCTATACAGTTGCTTGTGATATATCGTCGAATTTGCTTTATTCTGCGTGGTGTCAGAGCTCGAATAATCTCTTTGGTTGTATTGGTGTACGTCATGGAAAATATGCCATTATGAATACGGCTTTGAGCCACCAAGAGTATGAAACAACGGTTCCCAAAATCATCGATCATATGCGTGCTACAGGGGAGTGGGGTGAATTTTTCCATCCGAGTATTTCTCCATTTGGATATAATGAAACTATTGGTGCTGATGATCAACCCCTGGATCGCCCAACGGTCGAGAAATACGGCTGGAAATGGTACGATATTCCAAAAAAAGACCGTACAGGAAATTATATCACTCCACTTGATACTGCCCAGTACAATCCCGAGAAAGTCTCCAAAGATACTGCTGCACAAAATATCGACACACTCCTCGCAGGTATTATCCAGTGCGAAAAAAGTGGTGAACCATTTCGCATCCTCAAAGAAGAGCTTCTCTTCTATATCAAGCATGATATCCCTATCCCTCGCAAGCATCCACAGGTTCGATACAATGAGAGAATAGCTTTTATGAATCGTAAATTACTTCAGCCCGCTCACTGTGCTGAATGTGGTGTGGATATCCAGACGACCTACAATACCGCTGAGCGAAAAGTGCTCTGTGAGAATTGTTATAGAAAGATGGTTTATTAATACCGTTGCATTTTTTTCTGCATCTCCATAATTACTCCATATTTTAAATCCCCCTTTTATGCTTCTCTCAAATTGGTCTGATGAATCTACTCTCACAAAAAAGGCTATCCGTGCTGGATGGGGTGAGGGGATAGTGCAGCTTGCTCGTCGGAATTCTGATGTCGTCGTCCTCAATGCTGACCTCCCAGGTTCGCTCAAACTCGAAGGATTTATTCATGAATTTCCTGAGCGTTATTTTCAGGTCGGTGTGGCAGAACAAAATATGGCTGGTATAGCGACAGGTATGGCGCATGCCGGCAAGATACCATTTATTACGTCATTTGCAGCATTTAATCCAGGGCTCAATTATTCTCAGATTCGTCTCGCTGCTATGTCACATCTTCCTCTCAAGGTTGTGGGCAGTCACTATGGTCTCAATGTTGGCCCTGATGGAGCCAGCGCCCAGATGGAAGGGGATATGGCTATGATGCGTGCACTCCCAAATGTCCGTGTATTTTCACCCGCTGATTATAATCAAGCGATTCAGCTCGTCGCTGCTATGGCAGAAGGACACGATACAGACTATATCCGCGTGACTCGTGCTGATTTTCCAGTCTTTCTTGATCCAACTATCTCTCTCGAAGTCGGCAAGGCACAAAAACTTCTCGACGGAAAAGATGTGACTCTCATCGCTACTGGTTCGATGGTCTACGAGTCTCTTCAGGTCGCTCAGATGCTCATCGCGACAGGGAAATCGGTCGATTTCCTCAATATCCATACTATCAAACCACTCGATCGTGAAAGTATCGTCGCTTCAGCTCAGAAGACAGGGAAAGTCGTCGTCATCGAAGAGCACAATGTCGAGTGAGGTCTCGGTGATGCAGTTGCTTCTGTCCTCTCAGAAAACCATCCGACTAAACTTCTCAAAATTGGTGTACAGGATACATTTGCTGAATCTGGCACTCATCGTGAACTCTGGATGAAATACGGTCTCGACAGAAAAGTGATGCTTCCAAAAATAGAAGCATGGCTCGCATAGTTTCAGCTCCTTTCTTGCTTGCATTTTGCCCCATCTTCTTATTATAGTTCTATGCTTCGAACTGTCGCCTATATTATCTTTCTCTGTACTGGTATTTTTGCCTTTACTTTGATAGTACTCTTTTTCCGTTCTCAAAACGGTGTTGTGTCAAAGTGAATAGTGAATCGTAGTGATGCCCCGATTGTGAGTGAAGTGGTCACTCAAAAAGTGCTCGAAAAAGTAAATAAAGCCTACAAGTTTCGTGCTTCTCAACAGAATGATGTTTTTGGTGCTTTTGTCTTCAATTTTCCTTTTGAGAGTAGGGTAGCTGACAGGGTACGTATGTACACATTTGAAAACGATTATTCTCTTATTCGTCGCAATCTCATGCTTCTCGGTGCGATGTATAATTTTCAGGATACCAATGATTTTTATGGAAAAACTATGTTTCTCAATGATAAGACCGGAGATGGTAACCTCGTCCGGTTTATCACTGAAGTTGACGGTCACGCTGTCGGTTTTGAAGTCCTCCGAGATGAATATGAACACCTAAAGAGTTTGATTTTGCAATAATTTTTTTATACTTCCTCTATATTTCCAACTTTTCACCCTATGGCTAAGAAACATCAATTAACACACGAAGGTCTCGAAAAACTCCATCTCGAGCTCGATGAACTCCGCAATGTCAAACGTCTCGAAATCGCTGATAAGCTCAAGATAGCTATCGCCTATGGCGATCTCTCAGAAAACTCTGAGTATCAATCAGCTCGTGATGAACAGGCTGCTGTCGAGCTCCGTATATCTGAAATCGAAGAAATCCTTGAGAACTATGAAATTCTCGATTCTGATAAGAAAGCAAAGAAAAATCATGTCATTACTATCGGAAGTAAATTTACTCTCAAAATGGGCGATGAAAAAGGTTCACCAGAGGTAGAGTATACACTTGTTGGTAGTACAGAAGCAGACATTCTCGAAAATCGTATCTCAAACGAATCTCCTCTTGGACAGGCAGTGATGGGGAAGTCAGAAGGAGAAGTAGCTGAAGGTGTCGCTCGTGCAGGAAAATTTTCTTATAAGATTCTTGAAATCGCATAAAGTATGAACTATTTTTTTGCTCATCATATTCTCTTTATACCACTCGCTGCTTATATAGTAGCCACAGGTCTCAAGGGGTTATTTTTATCGAAAAAATGAGTTTTTAATATGCAGAGCATGCTCTCGACTGGAGGTATGCCGAGTGGTCACTCAGCTCTCGTGTCGAGTCTTGCGACATCTATCGGTATCAAATACGGTCCATTTCACGACCTCTTCGTCCTTTCTCTTGTCTTTGCCGCTATCGTCATCTACGATGCGATGAATATTCGTTACCAGTCCGGACTCCATGCTCATGCTCTCAATACGATAAAAGGCGAGAAGCGTCTCAATGAATCTCTCGGTCACCTCCCATCAGAAACCCTCGTCGGGAGTATGGTTGGTGTCCTTATTGCAGCTGTTTTGATGCAGATATAGATTCTGCTTAGAGTTGATTATTTTTTCTCGAATAGTTGTCCTCTTGCGGGGTCTACTGATACGTTGAAATAATAAATTTTATATTTTCACTCTTCTTTTACTAGTGTGACTTTTATTGTTCACTGATCGCCATTTGTATAGGTAATGGGGCCTGAATAGCTATAGAAAGTAGGCTTTCCTGTGTGAGATTCTACGTGGAAGCTCTCTAATTTTAAACTTTTAAAACCGGTGAATTGAGCTGTGCCATAATCAATAAGTGATTGAAATTTTTCGAGAGTTATTTCTTTTTTAAAATCCCGAGCAGTTAAATTATAGGCTTCTTCTACATTTTTATTTGTAATGGAGGTCATAAATTGATTTACCTGATTTTCTACAATAGGCATTTCTTTGAGGCTTTTTGTGAACACATAAGCTATTCAGCCAATAGCTAAGAGGAAAATAATGCCCAAAACAATTAGAACTTTTTTAATTCTTGATTTAGGGATAACAATATTCTTATCGGACATAAAAAGAGAAAATAAATAATAGACGTGGCAACATTATACCACGACTCTCTCCTTATTGCAATACTTCTTATGGGTTTATTTCGCTGAAATTACCCCTTCAATCTCACTCCAGACAGCTTCGCGAGGTTGCTCGCCATTGATAGTGTAGAATTCTACCCCGTCAGCTTTCCAGCTGTCGAGGAGCGGAACGATATCAGTGCGATACCAGGCAAAACGCTTGTGAATCTTTTCTACGTCCTGATCATCAACTCGGATAACCAGCTTGTTACCTGTTTCAGGATTTGTATCACCCTCAAAGTCACTTCCAAAGATTTCTTTTGTGACGGGGTCCATTTTACGACCCTGGAGACGACGGAGAGCCTCTTCTTCTGTCAGTGTTATATGGATGACGATATAATCAGTTGTGATAGCATCGAAAAATTTTCTCTGTGCGATATTTCGTACAGCTCCATCGATGAGGATGTGATTATCGGGATGATTTTCTATGAATTCCTTTATGAGATCAAAAATGACAGCATCTGGAGTCATTTTTCCATGTGGAACGGTATCTGCGACCTCCTGATAATGCTTATGTGCTGGATTTTCGAGAACAGAACGCAGTATGGCACCTGTTTCGAGGCTGATATAGCCGTAGTTTTTGTTGATGAGAGCGGCTTGTGTGCCTTTCCCAGAGCCCTGGATGCCCATGAGCATGATGTGTTTTTTCTTGGTCATAGTGTGAAAACAGGAGGGAGTATAGGAATTCGTGCTTTTTTGGCAAGAGAAAATATGATTCTGAAGGTAAAAACAGGGGATTCAGACAAATAAAAACTTGCTAGATTTAAAAAATATATACAATACAGCCATTCTTAATCAAAAATTATGATTGCAGTTATCGAAACAGGCGGAAAACAATACATCGTCAAACAGGGTGATGTTATCACAGTCGATAGACTTGATGAAACCGTTGATAAACATACTTTTACCCCCCTTCTTATCGCTGATGATAAGGGTGCTACTAAAATAGGCGCTCCTCTCGTCGATGGCGCAAAAGTAGAATGCAAAGTCACAGAACATACACGAGGTGACAAAATCCGTGTCTTCAAAATGAAATCAAAAAAACACTACCACAGAACTACAGGTTTCCGTGCTGCACAGACTAAACTCGAGGTCACATCGATCAGCGCGTAGTTTGTCCTTAATTTTTTTGCTTGTTTCCAAAAATTCTCTCACAGTATCTTCGCGAACGTCGTGCTCTTCGTCGAGCCCGTATGAAGAGACTTAGGCTCTCTAATTCTCTTTTCCTCGTAGCACTCGTCGCTTTTTTGCCTATATATCCAGTATTTGGGTCTTTTCTATATGATGGTTCGAGAAGAGATGCCCTCCGAAGCGATATAGATACTTCTACGATTCTGGATACCGTTGATAGTTATGATGAAGAAGAGACTGCTATCTCTCCAGACACTTCTTCTGAACCTCAGCATGATTGGACTGGTCGTACCACTATTGAGACATATACCGTACAACCGGGTGACACCATTGCCCAATTGGCTCTCGATTTTCATCTCACTCACAACACGATTCGATGGTCGAATAATCTCCCAACCACCTTCTTGAAGGCAGGGCAAAAACTCCTCATACCTCCTGCAGACGGAATCATATATATCACGAAATCTGGAGATACTCTTGAGGCTATTGCAAAAAAATATAAAGTCTCTGTTCAAAAAATTCAAACAACAAATAATCTCGGATCCACTCTTGGTATCGATCAGATGCTCTTTCTCCCTGGGGCTCAACAGCCAGTCATAGTGCCTCAAGAATCTCAAATCCTGGTTCGTGGTAAATTTGATCTCAAAGTGATTAACCCAACTGGTGCTGGTTTTGTGCCTGGTCAATGCACTTATTTTGTCGCAAAACACTGGCCAGTAAAATGGCGCGGAAATGCCCGTGCATGGTTTAAAAATGCGAAAGCTGCTGGATTCAAAACAGGGCAAACTGCTAAACCAGGTGCAATAGTCGTATGGTATGGTCCCGGCTATAATCTCACGTATGGTCATGTAGCTATAGTGGTGAGCGTGAATGCAAAAGAGGGAACTATGATTGTAAAAGACATGAATTATGCCGGGCCATGGAAAATCACAACTCGAGAAGAAAAAATCAAAAATAAATATATAATCGGTTTTATCTACCACCCATAAAACATGCCTCGTATTCAGTTTTCTACTCGTCTGCGTCGCCGTAAACAGTTTCGTCAGAAAACTCTGAATAATGTGGTTCTTTTTCTTGTAGCGCTTATACCTATCTACCCTGCATTTGGTTCTTATATGCAGGATTATACTGGTGCTATCGTGCGCTGACAATATGACAAAAATACCATTATTGATTCCTATGATGATACGACAGGGCAGAGTACGTATGATATACTCAATATCGTTGATAGTGGTTCTGAGAATGGTAATTCATGATCTCCTCAGGCAACTTCTATTCCTGTAGCCACGATACCTACCACACCTCCCGAACCAGAAAAAACTGTTGAAATAGCAGAAAAACCTCTTCCTGCACCAGTTGATAAAAAACGTCCGCTCTACATGACCCATACGATACAAAAAGGTGATACCCTCAGCACTATTGCGCAAAAGTATAATTTGTCAGTTGAGACACTTCGTTCGATGAATAATATATCTGGGACGCACCTCTCTGTGTGAAAAAAACTCCTGATACCTCGAATTAGCGGTGTAGAATACGTAGTACAAAAAGGGGATACTCTGAGCACTATTGCTCAGAAATATGGAATTAATGATTCTCAAAATATCCTTATTGCAAATGATATGAGTTCTGGGAAAGTGCTCAGTGTCGGCCGCAAGCTTCTCTTGCCAAACCCTACAAAAGATCCAACCAAAAAAATCGTTGTTGCACCCCCGGTTCAACCTGTAAATAAGCCCGTCAATACCCCCGTGAAAACTACTCCGAAAACGACTACGGCAAATCCTAAGAAAAATTCTCCTAACGTACAAAAAACTATTTCATACGGTGATTATTCTCTGGATCTCAAGGTGCCAAATGGATGTCGTGGTTTTGCTTGGTGAAATTGTACATGTTTTGTAGCTAAATATAAAAATGTTACTTGGCACGGTAATGCAAAAGATTGGCTCAAAAACGCTCGTAAGCAAGGTATACCAACTGGAAACACTCCGAAACCGGGAGCCATTGTCGTGTATTACGGACCATGATTTCCGCCTGCGTATGGTCATGTTGGCATCGTAATGGAGGTCGATGAAGAGGATATGGTTATCAAAGATATGAACTATCGAGCACTGAATGAAGTGACCACAAGAAGAGAGAGTTTTGATAACCCAGCCATCATAGGATATATTTATGTAGATTAAGACTTTTTTGCAAGTCGTTCGCGTCCATATTCCTTTTATTTATCGATTGAATTGTATAGAATAGTCTGTGACTATTTTTGTTGCTTGTGTTTTCTTTTTCTCAAAAAATAATTGCATGGTTTTTGATAGGGCTTCTTTTTTTCGAGGCAACTTTTCGAGTACCATTTTTACTTCAAGAGGCTCAAGCGCTCGAAGCTTATAATCATGAGGATATTGTCTCGATTTTGGTGGAAGAAAATCTCATGAAAAAGATGTCGTCAGATATAGATACCTATGCACGACGTATCCAATCACAGCTTCCTAATACCCGGACAGTTATTCTCACATATCCAAAAAATGCACACCCCTTTTTGATTGCTTCTGCGAATGAGCGACTGTACTTTTCAGGCATTCCAGATCATGGATCAAAAACTCAGAAGCTTGTAGGTACTATTTTGATAGGTCACGTACCTCTCCCCGTTGTTCATAAAGATGGTCGAGATTTCCTTTCAATGTATCCATACACAGATTTTTCTGATCCTCATTTTTTCTGGAATTGGGAAACAAATCGATATGAATATATAGGAGCTAAGCCAGATAAACCAGAGCCGGATATATGGCATTCAGTTATCGATCCGAACTCTGGCAACCTCGACCAAGATGTTCAGAAGATACGTGATTTTTTTGTTCGTGTCTATGAGTATGATGCTAAAAAAGGACGCTATGCTGATGTCGGAAAAAATCCACAGGTTCTCTACATGGATTCCATACAAGAATCACGCGCAATCAGTAAGTGACTTCTCGGTGTCTATGAAAAACTCAGAGTTCCTCAGCAGGAGAATATTCTCTATCATCGTTTTACACGAGAGTTTGCTGAGTATTTTTATGATACCTATTTATCGCTCATGAAGTCTGATGGTACTGCTGATGTGGTCCCATTTTCACAATGGAAAAAGCCGACAACATCTACTTCTGACTTTTTGCAGCACGCCTCTGATATCACGACCAAAGTTTTCGCCGATGAACTCATCATACCATTCTTAAAAACCATTAATGAAAAATATCTCTGAGATATCGAACGATGGGTACATAATACTGGTCGATATTATAATTGATACTCTGATGTTCGGATGGATACTTTGCCAGAAGTTCTCTCCCAAAAAGATGCGCTTTCTGGTCAAGTTCTCAAAGAGCTCAACGATACTCTCGAAAAAATGGTTGACTCCTATGTCGACGCTAACATGGCTATGGATATACCTGTTCTCTTGTATCGTCCAGGACAAAAAACTATTATTGAAAAACAAACTTATGTAAGCGGTGGCAAGACGCTGACTCGTTCTGTCAGTCGATCTTTTGCGTTTACGTATGATAACTATTTTTATGGTAAAAAAGCATCAGAAATCACAGATGCAAGTGAGTGTAGTCTCGTTGCTGGTTCTACTTTTGGTGGCTATAACACCAAAGCAGAGATAAATCATGGATACGCTATGACCAGTGCTTCCCAGGATTCAAAACTGCTCAATACTGATACTTCTGCTGGTATAATATGCAAAAAACCTACTCAATCATACTGGGGATGAAATAGTCCTATAAATACAAAATATGTTGATGGGGAAATGAAAATAGGAGAACATCGATATGATGATTTTTCTCTCCCAATACGTGATCTCTCTGCTGCCAAAAAAAGTAACACACTTCTCGGCAGTCCTCTTGATTGTCTCCGAAGAGATCTCATCCTCAAGCCATACAAACATATAGGTATTGATGGGACAACAGTCTACCCATGGCCTGTGGAGACAGGAGGGGAGAGATATTCTTGTGCGACTGATTTTGCAGCGACGACTCCTTATCCTGTTTTTCTCGATCCATCACCAGAAGGAGCTGAAAATATTTTGACCAATATCGTGTCTTGTCCACCAGCTCCAAATAGCACGACAAATATCTCTCTCTTATCTCGCTCAGGCGCTGCTCTCGCTACCTGTCAAACAAACTGACTCACTGGTACATACAAGCTCATATCTTCCCTTATAAAACACAGTGATCCATCATCAAAAATATATGGTGCGCAATTAAAGGGTATATCATCTCCAAATATTCCTGTTGATGAGGATAGATATCTCTCTTATCTCGATCGTAGTGCACATGAATGACGAATCGTGTATCCAAATCTTTTTGATATTTCTGTCAAATCAACAGACTCAGAGAGTGATATCGTTCAAAAAATTGTTGCTTATGTCGACGGCAGTACTATAGCTCTGAAACCTGGAATAGATTTTTCAGATTCTCATCCTTGGAAAAAGCTCATAAAATTTTCGAATACTGCTCCTAAATTTTCTGATATTTTGCTTGCCAACGCTGATGTTAAGGCGTGACTTATTGATGCTCTTCGATGGAAAAGTCTCGACACCGAAGCAAAATATGCACGAGCATTTGATCTCGCTCTCAATAAAATAAATACCAATTCTAAACTCATTGTACCAGATAAAAAGGATATATACGAAATATCATACATGGGCGGTACTGGAGATGCTCGAGATTTTGTATTTTGATTTTCACCAGAAGACAAAACAGAATTACCAGATTGGTTTCAAAATATTCAGAAAAACCAGAATAATATTTTTTCTTGAAGCGCGCAAGGTGGCGATGATTCCGGCTCTGAATTTTTTCTTTCTAACTCTGAAATAGCGTCTCTTCTGGGAGACGATGGTTGATCGACTGATGATGGTTCTACGAATGAGAATGTTGATACTGAAACGGGTGAGTCTACCTTTGAGTGTGGGGATCCAAATGGGGTAGTTATTTGGGAATGGTTGAGCGCTATTCAATGCTGGTTGGATAGTTTATTGAAAACAACCTGGACAACGCCAAAAATAGATGATATTGGTTTCCCTGAGCTTCCATCTTTGACTGTTCGCTTTGGCGGAGATGTCCTATGGACTACAAAAGAAGTACAGGATGTCGATGTGAGTGATGCCAATAAAAATGGTGTCACAGATTATGTAGAAAAAAATACTGGTTCTCTCTCTCTCAATAATACCTTTTCTGATACCGTCATTGATACAAATCAAACCATTCGAGTCGATGCTGCCCTAGAATCATCGACGAAAATTATCAATGATGATACTTCTCATGTACAACTTTTTGTTACACAAATAGATGATCTGGATACAAAAAAATCATATTTTTCAACTGATGCAAATTGGAATACAATTCTCGAACAATACATACATATAAGTGGCTCGTCTGTACTCAAAGATGGTCATGCTGTCTGGGTGGTAGAGGCAAAAAATAATCACAGATCACGAGTATATATTGAGTCACGTATTTATTCTAGCACAAATGTATATATCCGCTCTGAGAAAAATATCATTCTTGTCGGTCCAGATGTTATAACGGCTACAGTGTTGAGTTCTTCTAGTGTTTCTACATCATCACAGACTATACAAGCTGGTGATAAAAATGGCCTTAATCTTATTCTCGGAGAAACTAATACCCCTCTCAGTAAAGTAGATATTGATATAAGAGACTACATTACGGGCAAGTCTTATGTTACACTGAAAAATATACCTGTGACACAAAATAGGGTTCAGATTCTCGCCTCATCTCTAGAGAGTATTATCAAGCGAACATGAAAGTACACCATATCTCTTCAGTCAGGGGAATTGGCAGGTGAGACCAATTTTACGGTTATTCCTGCAGCTGCAGATCATATCGTGACAGAGTGGTCAAGCATATTATTGAAAAATAAGTCACAACCATTAACTATCAAGGTTGTTGATGCGTACGGTAACAATATAGATACAAACCAATGGAATATGAAGATGAGCTCATCACTTCCTGTGACTATAAATGGCTTCGCGTCTTCATCTTCTCGTGACTTTCAGTGAAAAATGACTTCTTCCATTCTCAATATAATTCCTACAGAGAGTGGAAATATAGCAATTGATATCTCGCTTAATTCTGGTTCGACCACGCTCAAAACTTCTCTTTCTCGACCAGTTCTTTCGGAAGTAAAAATTGTTGCAGATATACCAAATCGTAACGCTATTCAGGTGTGACAGGATGTAGTCGTTAATCTTTCTGTACAACGTGCAGACGGCACTATCGTAGATACTTGGGATATGCCTCTGACTCTGGGTATTCGATGAGGCAATGCGAAACTCGCTCAGACAAAGATTAGCTTTGATAAAGGACGGTTCACAACCCGTATCAATACAGGCACTAAAGCTGCTACAGTTGAGCTCTATAACCAAGATACCAGTTTTGGTTCTCTGGTGGGTAATGCATTTAATATACTTCCTGGTGATCCTACTCAGCTCTCTATTGATGGACCAAATATTCTCTATGCTCGAGAAAATGCTCATGATACTTTGACACTTCAACTTCGTGATAAATATGGTAACTTTACTGACCTGAGATCTTATTCGTGGCACATAGAGAGTGATCGTAATGATATCCTCGCTCCTCTACAATATCCTGTTCAAAAAACGCTCGGCACTTTTGAAACACAAATAACGAGCTTAGGCTTACCGTGAAGAGTATTATTCCATGTGTGGCTCATGAAGGATGGAAAGAAAACTACTATTTCTACACTCGAAAATGCTTTTCAAATGAATGTCTTGCCGGTACTCACGAGTGATGACGTAAGTCATAATTCTTGGCAAACAATCACCCAGATTCTTCTTGGTGGCATATTTGGTCAAACTCCTGTCCAGGGGTATTTTGCATGATCAGCACTTTTTGCACCTGATACAAAGATGCTCTCTGTATCTACATTAATTGATAATCCAAAAACACCCATTCTCACTATCACACCGTCTGGAAATATAAATGTCGGATCTATCAAATATGGTACTGGTATTTGAGTAAGAATTGATAGCTTCGTAAACAATACGCTGTCTCTCGTTGTTTGAGATAATCGTCTCGGAGACCTCGTTCGTATTACCTACCCTCAAATACAGTCTGATGTTTCAACTGTGCTCTGTCCTAAATCGGAAACAGATATTTCTTGTGATCATGACACTATTGCTTTTGTTCCAACAACCGAAAGTATCACTGTCAAAAATGGTAACGTATATCAAAATAATCAACCACTTTTCTCAATTCGAGATATATTTTCTCTTCCAAATCTACGCTTCACATTTTTGGAACAAACCGGTTCTTCATTACAATTTTCTGTTACTAAAGATGGTGTCGTGCTTTGAGTATTGGCACTTCGCTGGAAATCGAGAACGCCTTCTACTTCTCTTGATTCAAACACCTATAGCATATCGATGCTAGCATCTGGTCTTGAGGCGAAGATGAACTGGAATCAAACAAGCTCTTATGATACCCCTGGTATGGTAATATATGATCGTAATGAGACAAATTGATATCTCGGAGGTCCAAATGAAGAGTGATTTTCTGCATACCCAAATAAAGAATGAATCGGATGGACAGGGGAGAATACTTCTCTTTTGCAATTTGCTTCAGGTCAAGAATGGTCTTCTGCTATGAAAAATGGCGCTGATTATCTGACTATTAATCTCGGTGATCCTATTGTGAAATTACCAGCGTATAATATTCATCCAGTTACGGGTTTTGACCAGACAATTGGTGAACCAGTGTATATGGGTATGACGCCAGTTTCTGATATGACATTCCGTGATATTAATAGTGATGGAACAAAAGACTTGATAGTATTTCATGACGATGGTACTGTCGGCGCTCGTCTCGAAAGAGGTGATGGATCGTCTCTGGATGTGGGTGATTTGCTTTCAGTATCAAATGCTAAAGATGGCATGATTCGCTCAGGAGACTTTGTGGGCGACGGGTATGCAGACATTGTCTATGTTGATAATGATGGTGTCTTGAGACTTGTTGTCCAGACTCAAGAATGACCTGCGGAGCAAGCTATTAAATATGATACAAATCCTGTTTTGGGCAGCATAGAACAATTAGAAGTTTTTGATATGGATCACGATGGCCTTGATGATATTATCATCATGGACAGTATTTGATCTCTGTATGTATTTTATGGAAAACAAACTGGTGTGTTTACAGTGCAGTTTATAGAAAATGTATATGACTTTGTGCTTGGCTCTAATCCAAAAACGTCATATTTTACAGGTGCAGTACGTTATGATGGACCATGATACAGGGATCCTGTAAATATCCCGAAGAGTAAAGATCTCCAAACATTATCAAAACAAGCGATTATTGAACAGACCCTCTTTACTGACATCCAACTTCCTAAAACTACCTGATCAAGTACGACAGCTACCGTCTCTGCAGGAACCAATATCTACAATACGCTCAATACTGATACGAACTGATTCTTACGAATGTATGATGGTGATGCCATTGCTCTCTGAAATAGTCTGAAAAATGGTTTTAATGAACTCCAAAATAATAATAGTTCTGTAAATGTCGTTGGCCCAGACAGCACATATGATACTTTCTCTCTCCTCAGAGCTCCATTTATCAACCCAAAGAGCCTCCTCATTACCAAAAAATATACGTCTTTGGAATCTGGTGATAAGCTTGTGTCAGGATCTCCAATAGAAGTCACCCTAGAGCTCAAAAATACATCTTCTTCTTCTCTATCAAATATGATAGTGCAGGAAAAAATACCTTCATTTCTCGAAGTATCAGATATGAAGTATGATATTTTCCAGGGCTCTGTGCAAAATATAGGTACATTTATAGATGGAGGAGACTCTCTTATTGCTGATTTAAGAGGCAAGACTCTTTCGCCATGACAATCTTTTAAAATAGTTTACAGGGGTACGCTTCGCTCGTTCTCATTTGGTAGATTTGATGTCGGATATCTCGAAGATAAAAATGATCCAAATAGTAATAATGATATAAAAAAAGACGCTATCAAAACTATCGATCCAAAGGCTTCCACACTTTCTTCTATCCCTGAGAGAGATTTTTATGGACACGATGTTTATGGTGATATACGATTTAACCCAAACGAGACTTGTGGTGGACCTCTCTTGCTCTGGCGATCGCACAATTCATATAGCCGCACGTACCACAAGACAATCATAGTACGTGATATCAAAGATCCCGACAAGGCTGCACTCGATACGCAAAAAAATGCTACTTCACTCTCTAGTACTCAATCTACAACTTCTTCAAATGGTACATCTACATCTTCAGCCAGCTCTGCTGAGACTGCGGCAGCTGATTTGGCGACTTGGCAAGCTGATGGTGACAATGATGGCATACCAGATAGGGGAGACGATGATAGTGGGGATGTCTTTCAGATAAATACATCTGGTAACAATACCCAAATCAGTGTCAGCTTGGGCAAAGTAGATGAAGTTATTGACCAAATTATTGATGGAGTTAAAGAATTCTTATCTGGCCTCAGTTGTGGTTTCGGCGACCCTGGATGTGTATCAATGCCGATTAACTGGGCTGCAAATATACCTGGAAATACTATTACTGCTCTGGGCTTTGCTCTCCCAGGAGCAAATCAACCTCCTATTGCATGTTATGATGATGTGCGTTGCGGATATCCTATTTTTTCTGCACCAACGATATCTTGTGCTGAGTGTGATTATGAGTGTGCTGAATGGCCACCATGTTCATATTGAGCTGGAGGAGGTTTTGATTATTATGGCGGAAGTGTCGGTACCAATTATGCCCCAGCAGGTTACTATATGCCGGGCTTGGGTATAAGTGAATTTAGAATATTTATTTGAGCTACATTGACCTGAGCCATCGCTGAAGTGATGTGTTTCTGACCCAATGATGCTATTTCAAATCTTCCAGGCATGTTTCCAGTTCGTTTTGATGGAAACTGTATTTTTGCTACTCAACCACTTACTCAGTGTAGTGATGATGGATCTAGCGACGACCCTCTCGTAACCGAATCGGATATATCTTCTGAAATCAATGATGATAATAGTGGAGATGGCAGTGGAAATAATGGAGAAAATAGTTTTACCAATGCGGACAGTTGTGGTTTTTATGAGCCTATCAATAGTTATCCTGTTGATCTCTCTGCTTCCGCAAGCCAATACCTCACTCAATCAAATGATGCTAATGCGAGCAATCTCGAGGCTGCTATTTCTAATTATAGTGATATCATTTCTCAGCCAGAGGGGTCGACTGATAGTGGACTTTATTTCTCTACTTCTTCTCCAGATGATAGCTATTCACGTCTCAATGGTGTGCGATGACTGTCATTTAATACAAGCGGGTCTGGTACATGAATGATACAATTATCTCTCGATGCTACGAGTCTAAATCTGCGTAATTTTGGTAAAGTCATGGATATCAATTTGCGTAGTATCAAAGCCTTCCCAAACTTTATCATGGATTGGTATCATCGTCAGATGGATGAGATTATGGCAAGTATTGGACATCTCCCAGACATAAAAATCTTCTTACCAGATCTCTCTTCTCTCGCTGATTCTGGATGGATGTGATCATTTGGTTCTGATTTGAAAAACTCTTTTTCTAATAGTTCTTCCCGTGCCACTGCTACCACTTCAGGAACAGGAACTACCACTTCAGGAACAGGAACTACCACTTCAGGAACAGGAACTACCACTTCAGG
>CAYVZT010000001.1:50708-82407 GCA_964456455.1 uncultured Candidatus Peribacteria bacterium
AACAGGAACTACCACTTCCTCTTCTAATAACCAAAGCGCTCTTAAAAATGCGAGTAATACTATTCGAAATTGATGGAATAGTACTTTTGGATTTATCAGCAATGGTTTTAATACCGTCGGTAACACAGTGACAAAAGGTTTGGGATATGTCGATAATGCTAAAAATCAAGCAACTTCTTTTGTAAAAGAAAAAACAACAGGCATTCAAAATGCGTTTGAGTACATAGGCACTTTGCCGATTATTGATGTCCATCCTCAGACGATCAATTTTGAGATTCCGTGGGTTGGCAAACAAGAAGCCCAGGCGTGGCTCGTTCGTAATCAGGCAGTATTGGATGCGTGGAAAAATCTCCCTACAAATGCTGTTAATAGCGTCAACACTGGTCCTCTGATTAGCAGTATTCAGACAAATATCGAAATAGTGAGAAGTTATATGGATTTACCAGAAAAACTTCAAAACCTCTTCTACATTAAGGAGAAAATTCTCTATGGAATTATTCAAAATATTCAAGCTGTTCAGAATCTGATGGGTGGCTGGCTCTATAACAATGGTCTCAGATTTAAAGCCTGGGTAGAAGTATACATACTTGTGACCAAGCTCTGGGATTTATGGCAGGTTCTCGTAGATGTGTTTAATGACTATGAAGCAGAGTGTGGCGTTTGTAGAAATGAACGATGGAATCTCCAACATTGGCTGTGGATTATTATTTCTATGATCATCCCGCCTATACCAGTTATTCAGATGCCTCGATGGCCGGATATAGAATTAGATTTTTCTGATATAGATCTCTCTCTTGATATAGCGTATCCAGTCTTCAATCTCTCATTTTATCCAGTGAGTTTACCAGATGCTCCTATACCGACTATTAGCTGATTCAATGTCAGCCCAATGCCGCTCTTGCCTCGTATACCGGATCTAAATATCGATGTAAATATACCAGTTATACAGCTCCCGAAACTTCCAGACCTTCCTCCTCCACCAAAAATTCCTGAACTTTCTCAGGCGATTACTATTGTGCTCAAGATTTTCAAACTCATAGTTCTCATTATGTGTTTGTATAGAAAAATACCTCTTTCCCCTGAATGGTTCGTGGGAACAAAAGTCGCACATAAAACGGAAAGACAATGATACCTTCCTTTTGACTTCCTTGATTATTCATTGCCAAGCGTTTCTATGGAATGGATTGATGCCATCCGCGTTTCTACTCATGTAAAACTCAAATACGATATTGATTATATCACTGATGCTATCAAATCAGCCCTGGAGCCATTTAATAATTTCCCGAAAAATCTCTACAGATATTCTGGTTCAAACTCGCCAAGTGTTAATATAGATATCAATCCCGATACCGGTGTGCAAGTCAAAAATACTGCGGCCGATATATCTGAATTACCTGACCTGATTGCGTCATTGTATAACCCAAACATAGCACCTGTTGTTTCTGCTGACGTTGCTGCTGAGAAATTAGGAAACATGATTGCTTCGATGGATATATCTACAACAAGAAAAAATGAGCTATCTGGTCTTCTTAAGACAAACACAGAAGATGTATTTAAAAATGACGTAAAAGCAAAATTTGATAAACGATTTGAGTCTATACAATGAGCTCTTGCAAAGGATATCGATGAAAATAATGCCACTATTAAAAATATAGCACTCTGGAAAGAAGGGAAGAAAAAACCTGAAGATATAGCATTCATCAAGCAATGATTGCCAAATGCTCCTCACCTCACTGAGTCTGACTTATCTCTACGATCGTACTTTTTATCACTTGATAAGACTATATTGAACCCACTTACACAGACTACACAGGCGGTTGCAAATTCTGTTGTCCCTACTGTTGCCGTTGCGCCAACTCCGGATATAGTTGCTACTCCGGGTACTCAGAATACTTTTTCTGATAAAGCTCCTGATGTTTCCGCTACTACTCGTACGAGATGACTCTATGTGACACAAGGATCTACTACACAAAGACTCATAGATTATACTGAGGCTCTCGATGGAAAGACAAAAATATATGCCATAGATGATGATAAGGATGGAGACCAAGATGTGTATTATTCTCTTGGAGAGAAAATTTACAGAAAAGAAAATCGTCTCAAATCACCATCAAAATATTATATTTCTGATGCCCCAAAGATATATAGTGTCACAGATATTTATCATGACTTTTTCTGATCCAATGTGCAGGGTATAGAATACATACCGTATGATGGTCAGACTCATATATCTCAGGGGAATTCTTATTCTCGCATGGATCTCCGTTATCTTACTAGAAAAAACAATAATCACTTTCGACTTTTCCTCTTCAATTCTCTCTTTAAAAGGAATTCACAAGATGCATCTCATGTATATGATATTGTGTCAAAAAATGCAATTAATAATTCTAAGAATTCTATACAAACAATGCCTCATATTGTTAGTGCTGAATGAAAAGTAACGATTAAAAATAGTACAATTTATCGTGTACTTATTCCGGGGCAAAAATACCGAGACACTGATGGTAAAACTCAAAATCTTTCTCCTGATTTTGTTATCAGATCTGCGCAGTCATGATATACCAAGGAGACCACTTCAATACGTGTTTCGAGCAATGGTACAACACAAAACTACATTCTTCAGCCGGGTCAACGAATTATTTTCTCTGGTGATAGTAGGGTAAGTGTGGTACGGGGTTCTCTGATTTTATTTGGATTGAGTTCTCATACAGGATGAGTCGACATGAGTGACAGATGATTGCCACTTCTGCCTAATGATGAAATAGAAACAGGGGATAATGGAAAAGTGATTGTATCATTTCCTGATGGCACACAGTCTATCATTACTAAAAATCAGCATTGGTCATCCAGTGAGTATTCTCCATGAGTCTGAATTCAGGAACTTTCGCTTCCCATGACTCCACGTTGGTATTACGCTTCTCTTCAGGATGCCCGTAGTGGAGATGATATTCGTATCCCGTGACATACTCTTTTTGATACATACACGAGAGCTTCAGGAGATATTCCTGTTTCTCAGATACCGAGAGAGATTCTTCTTGATATTGATAAGCCAACTGAAATTGATTTTCAACAGTATTTTCCTACTGATGCTCTTTCTTCCGTTGATATATTCAGACTTCCGAGTTCCGATTGGAGACGTGTCGGTACTACAAAAATTGCTTTTGAAATGCAGAAGCAAAAGACAGAAATTCTTGTTCGCATTACCACAAATGGTTCTGTTCGTGATTATACTACAACCCTCGTAACTGATATACCAAAGTTGGCTATCAATAGTATAGATCAGAATAATACTATACAGTGATCTCTGTCCCAAAACATATCTTCTCCTATTTGAATTCAGTCATTTATAGGGGACAGAAGTTGGACCATAAATTCTGGAGCTTCTGTTAGAGATACTTCTTTTTCAGCATCCTTTGCAAATATAGTCCCATCTTTTGATGTGTCATACGGTACGAATAATCTCATAAGTATAAATCGTCGTACTGGTGGATTTACTCTCAATTCTTGAGTCAAAATAGATCCTTACATCGTAGTTGGTAAAAATCTCGGCATCGTTATTGCTGATTCACAGAAACAACGGTTGCAAATGAGTTACTCCATGAGTAAACCAAACTATGCTCAGATTTCATCACTTTCTGATATTGTAAATCCAGGAGTATATATTACGGGGTCTGGTTTATTTGTGGAGCCTGCGACTCTTCTCGATAAAAACCTCTCAGGCGGAATATATATAGTTGATTCTTCGTACCGTCCAATCATTGCTCTCGATGATAAATGAGTCGTCAGATATCTCGATACAAATATCAAATGGTCTGTTGTTTCTGAGTCAGATAAAACTATTTTCACACTCAAAACGAATAACACTGAATTAGGAAAAATCATTATCCGGGGGGATATGACTACTGTGTGGTAATTGATATTTGTAGATCACCTACCCCTGTATTGAGCTCGATATATATTTTTTTGTATCTATTTTTTCTCCACCTATATCAATCCAAACATGATAGTTTCAAGGAGAATATTCTCCGATAAGATCCTTTATTTCTACTAATGTATCTTTTGTTGTTTCATGAGGGAGTTTGATGGTAATATCTTTTTCTTCTAAGATGCAGTTATATTTATTTTGTAGAGTAGGGAAGAGGATATCTCCATCACCGAATAGACCATCATTTTGTGCCGCTGTTCTCAAGTCCGAAATACTTGATCGTTTGACTTGATCGGCCTCGATAGAGATCTCTTTCATTTCTATTTTGCAATTGAGCTTACCTTTCACGAGGACTATTTCGCCTTCTTTGAAGAGATGGGCAATTTGATTATAGACTTTTGGAAAGACGATAGCGGTGAATTTCCATCCGGTACTGGAGCACATCACGATGAGCATATTTTCTCACTTCTTGGTGATGATTTTTCTTATACTCTCGACGTAACCGATGACTTGGACGATGGGTTTTTCTAGTTTTTCTTTTTTTACTTCTTCCTCAGGAGGCGAGTCGGTACTTTCTTTTTCTTCGGTCGTTGTGACTTCCGTTGTATCGCTTACTTCGTCATCAATCATCACTTCTTCGGTGATATTCTCTTCGAGTGTTTTGAGGAATTCTTGAACTTTTGCGAGCCCGATAGATTTTTTCTCTATGTAGCGTTTGAGGCCATCGAGAGGATCACCAGAAATGCTCATACCAATAGCATTTCTTTCTTCTCTGATTTTTTCCTCAAATGAGAGCTCTTTACCGTCTTCGAGTATGAGACCTCATCCAGTCTGTCCTCCTCCGAGATCAAACATGCCCATCTGTTTTGTTGTTGTTTTATGCTCCACTTCACGGAGATATCATGCCATGCGTTCCATATTTGCGAGCATGTGTCCACGCTCTCCCATAGCGTCCATTGCTCCGCTTTTTATCAGGGCATCGAGAGTTTTTTTATTGATAACATCTGAGCCGGTACGCTTTACGAAATCTTCGAGAGAGACATAGGGGCCGCCTTCTTCTCGTCCTCGGAGAATCGTGTCGATTGGCCCGTCTCATACTCACTTTATGGCTTTTAAACCAAAACGTATTCTTCCTTTATCGATATAGGTAAAATGTCTTCGTGATTCGTTGACGTCTGGGACCAATACCTGTATTCATTTTGATCGCGCTTCATTGATTTCGAGCACGATTCGGTCAGTATCATCTTCGTCAGAGACCATAAGTGCTGTGAGAAATTCTGTCGGATAGTACGCCTTGAGGTAAGCTGTCTGATATGCGATCATAGAATAACATGCGGCGTGTGATTTATTAAATCCGTACCCCGCGAATGGCTCAATAATATCGGTGAAGATATAGGTAGCGAGTTTTTCACTGTGTCCGAGCTTGGTCGCTGCTTCGATAAATTTTCCTTTTTGCTCGTCCATGAGTTCTTTGATTTTTTTACCCATCGCACGACGGAGGATATCAGCCTCACCGAGAGAGAATCCTGCGAAGGCTTGGACGATTTGCATGATCTGTTCTTGGTACACAGCGATACCTTGTGTGAGCTGGAGAATCTGAGCGAGAGATTCGTGCGGGTATTTCACTTTTTCTCTTCCGTGTTTTCGTTTGATATAGGTTGGGATGTAGAGCATCGGACCTGGTCGGTACAGAGACACCATAACGATGATATCTTCAAATGTATTTGGCACCAGCTCCTGCAGATATCGACGCATACCCGCGGATTCGAATTGAAATATCCCTGTCGTGTCACCCTTCGCAAAGACGTCAAAGACTTTTTGATCGTCCATTGGGAGTGCATTGATATCGATTTTTATACCGTGATTGTTTTCGATGATACGAAGTGCACGATCGATGATAGTGAGGTTTCGTAGACCCAAGAAGTCCATCTTGAGGAGTCCGAGTCCATCGAGTGGATAGGCAGAGAATTGTGTCACGATAGCGGTCTCATCTTTTGGTGGATGCTGGAGTGGACAAAAGTCCGTCATCGGACTCGGAGCGATGATGACGGCACAAGCATGGACACCGAGCTGTCGTACGGTTCCTTCGAGTTTCTGAGCATTCGTAATGAGCTTATTGTGCAGAGGATTATTATCGATGGTTCTCTTGAGGTCGGGATTTTCTTTGATGGCATCTTCGATAGTAATACCTGGTTTGGCAGGGATAAGTTTCGCAAATTGATTCATTTCGGCAAAGGGGATACCCAGAGCACGACCGACATCTTTCACTGCTGCACGAGCCGCGAGAGTACCAAAAGTACAGATTTGTCCCACTTGATCATGGCCATATTTTTCTCGGACATATTCGATTACTCTGCCACGACCTTCATCAGAGAAGTCGATATCGATATCAGGCATAGAGACACGGGCAGGATTCAAAAATCGCTCAAAGAGGAGCTGATAGCGAAGTGGGTCAATGTTGGTAATACCAGAGAGGTAGGCGATGATGGCACCAGCTGCAGAACCACGACCAGGACCGACAGGGATATCGTGCTCCCGTGCCCAGCTGATAAAGTCGGCGACGATAACGAAGTAGCCATCAAATCCCATGAGGTGGACGACAGCAAGCTCATATTCGAGACGATCAAAGATAGCTCGTTGTTCTTCTGAAAAATTTGCGTAGATGATATCTTTTTTATCATTTCTCCAGGTCTTTGGAAGTTCGATGAGATCAGCAGGGGAGAGTTCTTTGAGAGTGGGTATGTCGGCTTTTATTTCTTTGTGGACACACTCGATGATATCTGATTCAGTGAGCGTGAAACCATACCTCCTATTGAGCCCCTCAAAACACGTCCAACGGAGGAGCCATTCTTGGTCGGTGAGTGTGTCAAAATCTGCGGGATACGATGTTTGATATTTTTCTTTTCTGATTTTTTCTTTGTCGTTCAGGGCATACGTTGGCAAGAGTGGTTTTCCGTGAGGGATTTCTATATCGATCATGTCTGCGATTTTCAGCGTATTTTCACAGGCTTCTGGAGCGTAGGCAAAGAGCTCACGCATTTCTTCTGCCGGTCTCAGGGCATAGTTTCCATCGATGAGAGTTCTTCTGTCTGGATCATCGAGACGACGACCGCTGCCGATACACGAGAGGAAGTCCTGCGCTTCAGCATCTTCGATACGAGCGTAGTGTACATCATTGGTTCCCACGAGTGGGACGCCTGAGAGTTTGCTGAGCTCGACGAGTTTTTGATTATATGCGCCCTGAGATCCACGGTCAGGATGTTCACCGATTTCCAGGTAGTAGTGGCCTTTTCAGAAGATGTTTTCGTAGTATCTTATTCTCTCCAGGAGAAATGCTGTATCTTTACCAGAGACGACGTGCTGGGCGAGTTCACTCGTGAGGTCGCCCGAGAGAGCTATGGTATCTGGTGCGTATTTTTCGAGCGTTGCAAAATCTATCTGAGGCTTATTTCAGACATTACCATCGAGATAGGCACGAGTGGTGAGCTGGATGAGGTTTTTGTAGCCGTTAAAATTTTTTGCGAGGAGGATGAGGCTGTAGACTTTTGCGTCACGGGCATCGTATTTTTGTCCTTGTTCACAGATAAAGACTTCTACACCGATGATAGGCTTGATACCTTTTTTCTTACAGAGGAGATAAAATTCAAATGCCCCGTGGAGATTGTCTGTATCAGTGATGGCGAGTGCTGGCATCCCCAATTCTTTTGCACGGACGACAAAAGCCTCTGGGTCACCGAGACCCTGAAGAAATGAGTAGTGTGTATGAAGATGGAGATGGACAAATGACACCCACAGACTCTATAAAAAAACCCATGAATTGCAACTCTTCATCGCTTTTTATGTGGACATTGTACAAACAGAAAAACTCCTATAATTTTTTGCATGATACACACCGCTATTTACCCCTCTCTCTTAGCTCTCGCTGATAGAAAGCAGGACTGGAACTCTGAAATCGAGCGTGTTGCTCCTATTTCCTCTGGTATTCACTATGATATCGGTGACGGAGCGTTTGTACCTTCTTTTATGCTCTCCGTGGAGGATATATGACTTGTTCATTCTCATCTTCCTGTCGATGTACATATCATGGTGCAGCGACCATCCGAATATATACCAAAACTGCTGACTTTTCCATCAGTATCCGCGATTGCATTTCATCTTGAGTGCAGTGAAGATATTCATGAAACCATTCAGACACTCAAGAGCGCTGGTAAAAAAGTCGGCCTTGCTCTCCTTGATACGACTCCTGCCGATCATCTCGACCCCTACATTCTCGAAATCGATTATGTCATCGTGATGACAATCAAAGCGGGCTATGCGGGCAATCCATTTATGCCAGAAATGATCTCAAAAATAGAAGAAATTCACCATAAAAGGCCAGAATTACCTATTGTTGTCGATGGGGGAATAGGAGAAAAGACACTTCCTCTCTGTGCTCATGTTGGAGCAACCCGTGCGGTTATGAGTTCGGCACTATTTTCGGGTAAAGATACGAGTTGGCTATTCTAAAAATCCCTAGTTTTGAAGGGCTTGACAAATAGATTTTCGCGATATACTCTGCGCGAATTTATTTTTAAGCTATTTTTTTTATGAAAGCTCTCCAGTTATCCACTTGAGTCTGAGTGACATCTCAGCAAACATGACACAAGCCCCTATTTTCTATTTTACGGCAATCTAGAAAACTCGTAGGGGCATTATTATTATCCGCAGCTTCTCTTAGTTTTGGTCAGGAGAAACCACACGGGCTTGCAGAAGATGTCAACTTTTGAAGTAGATCCGCAGAACACACTGTTCTACCTTCTGATCCGAGTCCAATTGAGGTCTGGCATAGATCTCTCGATGCGGATGTATCGTTGCTTCATACAGGTACTCGTTGAGAAGTAGATGAAGGCATATATGCATCTTCTGGTATTCACTGGTGAGCCAATAACTACTCACTTGCTGCACATTATGTGAGTAATTTATCGCGCAATAGACCTTTTGAATGACATGCTATAAAAAACGAAATGGAATTGAGATGACTTTTCTTGCATCATTTGACCTCCAAGACTCAATTTCAATGGTGAGTTTGGGCTTTCACAGAGCAGCCTCTAGAAAATACTCACGAAGCCTCTGCACACGCCTCTGAGACGCATGATGCCCATGATTCTCATGACGCCCACGATCCAAAAAAAACAGAAACAGATAAAACTACACACGATTCTTCTAGTCATCATGAAAGACTGACCATTATAGCTCCTACCATAGGATTACAGCATAAGTTTTCTGATAGATTGCGATTGCTCTTTACTGGTTCGGCTGGCTTTGATATGAAGTGATCACCTCATGTATTATCGAGTGTGGAAATGCTTGGTACTGCAAACATTACTGATAGATTGGCGCTTGTTTATAGTATTGGTTTTAATCATGCTACATGAATTGGCAATTCATTTGAATGAAGTGCTGGTTTTGTTTATTTTAACAATAAAAAAACCTGAAAATTTTTCGTTGTTGCTGATTTAAATCATAACACTAGAAATGATAACACCTTTCTTGGATTGCGAACGGGCTTTAGTTTTAATCTAGAACCACATCATTAATTATTTATTTTTTAACTTTTTATATATGTGATTCATACACTATCGACATCAACCAGGGGATACAAGTGATGCAGTTAAGGGTGGTATTTGATTTCTTGCTGACAGTGTCTGATCGAGCAAGACTATTCGCTTTTGTCTTGGTGTTGCGACAGCTACAGCTCTCATTCTGGCTACTACAAAAGAAGAACAAAGGCTCGCCCCAGCATCAGGAGTCCTCATGGGAACACCTGGTACATGACTGTTAGGAGGCACACTTCTGTATCTTCTTGATCCCCATAGACAATTTAGAGATACCCAAAATGGAGAAAAAAGAGGAAACTAAAATAATTTACCCTTTTGCCTCAAGCCAGTTTTTTCCGACACCCACCTCTACAGCCATAGGTATATCCCAATTTACAATATTCTCCATAACATCGTGGAGTATTTTTTTTGTTATTTCTGCTTCTTCATCTGGGCATTCGATGACGAGTTCGTCGTGAACTTGCATGATAAGATGTGCCTGGAGATTTTTTGTTTTGAGTTCTTCTGAGATTTTTACCATAGCGTATTTTATGATGTCTGCACAGGTTCCCTGAATCGGCATATTCATAGCTTCTCTTTTTGCTTGCTCCCGGACAATAGAGTTTTTATCTGAGAGGCCTTTGATGGTTCTTCTTCGTCCAAAAAATGTCTCTGCGTAACCTACTTTTTGTGTCTCTACGACTATGTGGTCAAAATATTCTCGTGTAGCAGGATAGAGTCAGAAAAATCTATCTATATAGACACCGCATTCAGCGGGAGTTTTACTGGTCAACATCTTTGAGAGTCAGAAAGGTGTAATACCATACATGACGCCAAAATTTACTGTCTTTGCCATGCTTCGCTCTGCCTTTGAGATATCTTCTTTCTCAAAAAGTACTTTTGCCGTCTCTAGGTGCAAGTCTTTTTTTGCCTTTAATGTTTCGATCATTTTTTTGTCCCCTGAGAGACATGCGAGTATACGTATCTCAATCTGAGAATAATCGGCAACCACGTATGACCATTTATCTTGTTGTGGTCGAAAGGCTTTTTTGAATTCATCACTCCAAGGGTCTCCTGCTGGTATATTTTGAAGATTGGGATCATTGGAAGACATGCGACCTGTACTCGCTCCAAGTGTGTCGTACGAAGTATGAATACGACCTGTTTTCGGGTGTATATGTTTTTGAAATGCTCGAACGTATGTTCCAAGCAGTTTACTCGCATGTCGGTGGGTCAATATATCTCGACATATTTCGTGATCTTCTGCGAGGATGTTTAGCGTCTCTTCGTCCACACTCCATCCAGTTTTTGTTTTTTTGAGTGGCTTGATTCACATTGTCTCAAAGAGGAGTTTCTGGAGTTGGAGAGGGGAGGCGAGATTGACCGATGAGTCTCCAGTATTTTGAGCCACTCTTCATTCGATATTGGTGAGAGTTTTAGTGAGCTCTTCTTCCAGATGCGTAAGGATAGATTTTTCCACGTAGACACCATATACTTCCATCTCTGCCAAAACACTCGATACATGTGATTCGAGTTCCAGTATTGGATGTTTGAGAGGATGATTTTCTATAGACCACATAGATGCTGCAACTGTCTCACAGTTACTCATATCTATCGTATATTCTGTGGCTTGTTCAAAAAAATTTCCATATGATCCGTTACGCAGATGAGGCTGGAAAAGATGGTTTTCTATGCGAAAATCGCGGATCATAGGGTATTGTTATTTATTGCCTGCTATTTCTTCAAAAAGAGCATCGAGCTCTTTTGTTGCTTCTTTTGTTTCTGGTACAGCCGTTGATTTCTGGGCCTTATGAGTAGGTTTTGTCGTGGTATTTTTCTCTGTGTTGATGGTGTTTTCACTGCTCATGGAAGGAGAGATGTATGCTTTATCTGGAGCAGTTTTTGCTGTACAGGAGCACAAGAGTATTGGTAGGAGAATGATGAGGGATTTTTTCATATTTGAAAAGTTCTTTTGAGTATACTTTCTTTCCTGAAAATTCAAAAAATTTTGCACAATCTCCCTTTTCCCTATAATCACGGCTAGCTGTCCAAAAAATATGCACTCGTAGCTCAGCTGGAAGAGTACCGGTCTTCGAAACCGAGGGTCGCAGGTTCGATCCCTGCCGAGTGCACCATTATATTTCTGAAGAGCAGTGCTCGAACCCTGAAGGGTTGACTCACTTTGCCATTCAGGCAAAGTTCCCCTGCCGAGTGCACCATATTTACAATTAAAATCCTCAATTTTGAGGATTTTTTTTGAGAAAAAGAAAAGCACGCTATCATGAATGCATGTGATATATACAGCTCAAAAATTATGCGGAATGGTATTATACACGATATTTTCCTTCTATAAAAATGCTTCGAGAGAGACTTTTCTCTCGATGAGAAAATGAGGAAACTGTTGAGAAAGTTCTCGCCGATATATCTCCTATGATCATGGAGGACAAGGTGATTGAGAGCAGGGTCCATTCTTATTTATCACTCGGTAAAACAGCACAGTATATCCGTCTAAAACTTGCACAAAAGAAGTTTGATAAGACTCTGGTGGAAAGATTTTTATCCGAAAAAGCTGATATAATCAAAAATTCAGAGACATATCGTCATCAAATAGAAAAATCAATACAGAAATGAGAACAAAAATGAGCTTCAAAAAGAGCTCTTACATACGAACTCTCTCTAAAATATCCGGATGCACGAAATGTTATAGAAGAGTTATTATCTGATTATGACGATGCGAATATTCTTCAAAAAAAAGCTCCTGAGTTACGGGGTAAGTATCCTCAGGAGCAGATTATTCAAAAACTTTCACAGAAAGGTTTTCGTATGGCTGATATTTACACTGTTTTTCGTCGACGATAGGTGATAAATGCGCCCATACCGATGGCTGTAATAATAAGAATAGGAAGGAAAGGCCCTGTTTTTATCTCTGTCATAACATCGACTTGTATGGTTGTATTACATCCATTTTCTCCACCATCACCGAGATAACATGTTGCATCATATGTGCCTCTTTCTGGGAGTGTGAGAGCTGAGTCACAGTCATAGAGCGTCTTCCAGAGTTGTCCGTTTTTATTTACTTTTATCATACACTGTTGTGATCTAGTTGATGATCGACACGAGAGATTTGTGTAGAGAGGGGCGCCACCATATTGATTGCTACTCTGAAGTGTACACACGCCTTCTGGCCTATTTTCACGTATAGTTATATTTCGTTGACAGTTTGGTTGTACTGTTCTGTCTCCATCACGGAGACAAACAACTGTATATGTACCAGGGTTTCCACCAAACGTGAATTGTCCATTTGGATTTTGGAGTGTATTTATGACCTGGCCATTTTGCATCAAAAACATACGATATCCACCATAAGGAGAACAAGTGACGTTTACTTGATTACCATTTTGTGCTATCTGGATATTTTCACATGTAGGATTGTTTCCACCGAAGTAGATGCGAGTTGTGTCACAAGCGTTTACCGTGTTGCCAGATGTTGTCCCTCGTCCACTTGTACAGACACGATTTTCATTATTTGGGAAAGTATTTTGATCGGCCCCGGGTCTATTACACACATAACTAAAGCTTTCACCTGGATCGAGACGTCCATCCCGATTTCCTGCACCGAGTATCATATTCACAGTTTCACTTGCATTCCTATTACACTCTGGAGCAAATTGGTCACTGAGAGTGATATTGTCGAGAGGTTCTGGTCCTGGATTTCTGACGATAATACTAAATTGTGCTAACCCACCAGACTGAATCTGTTGCTGGTCGTCGCGATTATCATTATCATCTTTTATGACTTCAATACGTGGATAAGTAACTTCGGGGTTAATTGTGATGCTTTTTTGACAGTTCTGTGAAGTGATATTGTTATTTACATAACAGATAAATGTATGTGTCCCATTTCCCACAGTTGTTGATCCTGTTGCGCTTGTACTAATCTGAGATCCATTGAGATTTATCGTATAATTTGTGACATTTCCACTTCCAGAACATGCATAATACACTGTATTGCCAGAGGTTGAAAGCGTGAGGTTGTTACAGGTAGTATTCGTTATATTTTGTATTAATACTGGTGTTGGATCATTACTTGTTACAGGAATATTTGATATATTTCCTTGAGCATCGACACGGGCTGTATTTGTATAGTTTGACGTTGTATTGCTCTTATCACATGTGTATTCGAAATATTCATTTGGTTGAAGCAGAGTATCTGTATGATTTCCAGAACCGCCCATCAAGAAGCCACTCCATGTGCCTGGAATAGAAGAGGGGAGTGTGACATTCCCTCCACAGTTTGGAGCTATAGAATCAGAGAGAACTATATTCTTGAGATCTTCTGTACCTGTATTTGTTACTCGGATTTTGAATACCGCGGCATTTCCGGTAGAGACAGTTTGACTATCATTGCCCCCTATGATTCCATCGAGATCGGCTGGATTTGCATCACGTTTATCTATCAATATCTGAGGAGTGACTGTTGTACCATTATTTGCGATAGTTTTCGTACATTCTGAGAGAGCATATCCTTGCCCATTGACGTAACATCGTGCTGTGTATGTACCAGTTGGAGTCGCAGGTAAAGTGATAGATCCAGTCGCTGTAGAAAAAGTTTGTAGAGCTGTGCCATCAGGTTTTGTAAAGGCGACACTATAGCTCGTTACATTGCTTCCTGTACAGGTATAATTCACGAGTCATCCATCAGTGAGAGATGTAGGTGTGACACTGAGCCCAGTACATACTGGTTGTTCGACTGTTGTATTGGTAACAGGTTTTTTACAGATATCAGGAGTTGATACTTGATTATTGACATAACACTCGACGTTGTATGTTCCTGCTGGGGTAGCGGGGAGAGTGAGCGATCATACTGCACTGGTGGCAGAAGCTATGATAGCGCCACTTGGATTTTTTGCTATGATTGAATAACTTGAAACATTTGTACCAGTACAAGTATAGGTAATCATACCACCATTTGTGAGAGTGGTAGGTGACACAGTGAGCCCAGTACAGACTGGAGTGGCTGTTTCTGTCTGACAGATATTACTACAACCGTCGCCAGAGTTCATATTTCCGTCATCACATTGTTCACCACGATCTGTATCAGTCACACCGTCACCACAAAAACGCACGTAATAGAAGAGACATTGTCGGTGATCGATGTAATTTGTTTGATTTGTGTATGTACGTGGCGTAAATGCTACCCTATAGGCTGGTATTGTTCGACTTGATCCTGCATTTGCGAGATCTGGTCTTAACCATGCTCATGACTTCATCTGGCTCCACTTTACACTTTGACCAGGTGTGAGAGGTACTCCAGTTTTTCCTGATGCAAAAGTGACTCGAGCACTTATGTATTCTGGAGGAAATTCAAACATAGTGCTGATGGCACCACTTGATGTCCAATTGGTTGTATTTTGTAGTCTGGTGAAATTTACTGTTCCGGGATCTGTATCATAAACGACCATATTTACATTACCTGTATTTGTAACGACATCGAAAATATTTTGTCCAGCTTGTTTATCACACGATGAATTGTATGGATTACAGGTATAGAGCTGAGAGGTCTCATAGAAACATTTTGCACAACCACTGGTATCACCAGTACTAGAACAGTTGATAGGTTGAATTGAAGCAAAAGAGTAACTTCCTATAAAAAGTACTGAAATGCTGATGTATTGAATTATTTTTTTCATAGAATTTTTCAAATTAAAATGACTCAAATCCAGAAGGAGCTGCTGGCGGATTGGAGGGTAGAGTTGGTGCTAATTCTGCTTGATTGAATGTGCTTGGTGCGTCAGCAGGTGCTCATGCTCATAAATTTCAGGCATGATCCACTGTGCTTGGTCCGTTTGAGCCTATTGTAGATGTGACTTGTGGTCGTGGATGTGGCGGCTCTGGGCAAGGTCGTGGATGTGGCGGTTTTTTCCCAGGTTCACATGGCTCTTCTTTTTGTGGTGTCTGTTGAGGTTTCTCAGTTTTTAGAAATTGCATTGATGCTCCTATCACAAACTCTCTTTCATCAGGATTACTGATGTTTGGTGTTGTACGTGTAGAGAAATAGTGTATTCCATTCACAGTTTTGATAGATCGATATTCTTCTGGTAGATCGTTAGATGTTCTTGATATGCGGACAGCATTATCTGCTCGTGTTCCACCGACAATCATATAGCGGCGTGTCTCTGGTCCTACTACTTCGTTTCGAGTCGTGATAGAAGGGATAGATTTGCTATTTCCTATGATATCTATCGTGCCGTCTTTGTATATCCTGACACTACCTTCATATCCTGGAGCAGCAAAGACGTTGAGGGGATTTTTTCTAAGTCCAGATCGTATGCGGAGCACTTGGTTACCAGAATTATTCATCAAGGTATCTGCAGTATAAGCATATCCACCTATATTGAGAGAACGTTCATTGATAGATGAGGCAAGTCACTTGGCTTTGAGGTTTTCTGCTTGTGTGAGACCACGACCTTCGAGGAGATCGATGACGTGTCTTTTGAGTATTTTTGCATCAGGTATTTTTTTATTTCTGAGGTACGCAAATCGTATACCAGCTATCACTGTTGGTAGGCCTCATAAAACGCCTCAGCCAATACTGATTCATTTGAGGTAGAGACCTTGGTTGGCTTCTACGAGGCTATCTCTGTATGACTCTACGACTGCGTGGACTGCTTGTGAGTATTTTTTTGGATCATTTCCGAGAGTTTCGTAGAGTAATCTCAGTTCATTTGCTATTTGAGGTGGCAAATCTTTCCCTGTATACATATCACCGAGAAGTTTTTCAAGAGCTTGAGTCTTTGTTTCGATAGCTTTTACTTTATCTCGGTTCCATCCTGCTTCTACGACGACACCAGCAGGTGTGACTGTTATAGATCCGCGGAGTACCTGTACTGACTGTGTATAATCTTGTAAATTTCTTTTCACACTCTCCATATTGAGATACCTTTCTCCAGAAATTTGAGCCATAGGTATCATATTCCATGCTCATAAAACACCACTAACATTTCCATTTTTTCCTTCTATAAGCTTTCCTGGAATCATAATACCTACTCATGGTTGTCCATTAAAGGATCCTAAAACGACTTTAGCATATTTTGCTAAATCGATAGACATCATGCCTGTGCCAGTGACTGCACCACCTTTGATATTAACAAATGCTGCTACTTGTCGAGCAAGTCTATCTGCAAGGCCAGAATCACGTTTGATGATATCATAGAGTGGATCGCCTTTTTTTACTGCGCCTGAGTCAAATACATTATCTTTTAAGAGTTGATCTTGTATGGTTCGTACGAGTTTTTCGTGAGAGTTAGTGAATTCTACAGATTTTAATCCTCGTTTTTGTGCTTCTGTAAATGGTGTCAAGGTGTCGCTTGCTTTGATTTCATCGATGTGACCAGCTCTGTTGAGCATATCGAATCATTTCAAAAATTGCTGGTGAAGTGATTTGTTATACTGACCATTTGGGAAGAAGAGTCGGATCAACTCTTGTCTGCTCTCAATAGTATGTTTTCCGCCTCCACCGACCTCTATACACTGAGCGATAAATTTGTTGACATTGGTTTTTGGGAGGCTCGCAATTTCAGAAAGCTCTGTGGTGATGTGATATTCATCTGAAATATTTGTGGATTGTTTTTTGCCATAAGGGATAATCCAGAGAAATCTCTTTCGACGACCATCGTCACCCATCGTACCAGAGAAATCTCGATCGCCGAGGGCGTAGAAAATGTTATCACTATTGATAGCTTTTCCATAATCAACTGACGGATTTTCTGTTGCTCTTTCATTGCCAGAGAGGAGACCCTGCTTATATTCTCTCACTTTCATGCTTCAGACAGCTCGTCCAGTTGTGAGAGTGTCTTTTGTACCCTGAAGCTCATACGCTACGATGTTTCTTCGTCCAGGATAATTTGAGAGAGGCATCCAGGCATTCTGACCCTTGTATGGATCGAGTACGAACCATTCTTTTCCTCCAAAAGGTTTCGTTGCTAAAGCTACGTGTGATATTGGTTTCCCGTTGGAATCCACTACATCTATCTTTACGTAGGCTACTTGTGCTCTACCAGACTCATTTCGACTATTATCGAGAGTGATCTGAGGATATTTTTTTGCTATTTCGCGAGCTTGAGGACCAGCATCTGCTCGAGGAATATCTATACCGAAAAGTGTTTTTGCATTTTCTCGTGTTGTTTTTGCACAAAGAGTGGTGGTTTTACCATATTCTACTTCTTGTCATTTTCCGAGTATTACGACCTCATCTCGCCCTTCAGATGAATTACCACCACCGAAGAGTCTTCGAAAAAAACCTGCTTTTCGAGCTGGAGGATTTCTATCTGCATCTTCTTGTAATCGGACGGTTTCCTGTCGAGTTGATTTTCGGATACCAGCTTTCTTCTCGAAAAAATCACGAAGTTCTGGATTACTTCGTAAGAGCGTGAGGAGGTGTTCATTTTCTTCTGTGGTACCTGTATAGTTCCTCATTTGGAAGTCTCTATTGGCTCGAATAATTTGTTCTCGAGTGCTGTAAGAGACCTCTTGTTTGAGTGTAGTCTCGTTTTGGAGATATTTCGGAGCTTGTTCTGACATAAGAGAGAAAGGTTAATTCCTCTTTATTTTCCCATACTTTTTATTCCGTTGCAAAAGGCTCATATCTTGACAGACGCATTATTTCTCCTACGAGATAAAAACTTCAATACACAAGTAATATATTTTCACCCCATATTTGTTTATCCTGAAGCCATTTTTGATTTATTTCTTCGAAATGAATGATTTTTTCATTTTTATTATTACGTCCATATTTTGAAGCGGGGAGAGATCTATCGCAAAAATTATCAACTATATATCGTTGCTTGACTGGAATCATATTGGCTAATTGACGCGCGTATTTTGGATCTACTTGGGTTGTCCCAAAAAGAGATATGATATTGGTCTGTCATGTTTTATGTATCATGCGAGCTAGTAGACGGATATTTTCTTCATTATTTGCTGTATCGACGAGTATGTTTGGGGAGAGCCACTGAAAGCGTCCAGGATTGTATATGTTTTTGAGCCCTTCTTTGATGATTTTTTCTTCGAATCCTTCATCTCTCAGGGCCTGTAAGACGGAAAGGGCATTTTTTTGTTGATGTTTTCAGGGGAGATTTGTTAGCTCATTTTTTTTGTATGGAAAAGGGGAGAGAAAAACGTCATTTTTTTCACAGTATTCTTTGACCAGTTGATTCTGAATCGGCGTGTACAAGCGCGCGCCTGGCTTCACTATACCGAGTTTATTTTTGAGTATGCTACGTTTTGTTTTTCCTAGAACATGTGTATGTTCTCGTGTTATAGAGGTAATGAAACAGCCAATAGGATTATGAAAAATATTTGTCCCATCATATGTTCCTCCGAGCCCTACTTCTACGACTGCATAATCTACTTTTTCATCGCAAAAATAGAGTACCATGACGACGACCTGTATTTCGAAAAAAGAGAGAGGTATATCATATTTCTGACCTAGTTGGACGACCTTCTCATAATACGTATCTAGTTTTTCTTTAGAAATCTGTCTCCCATTTATCTGAAAACGCTCTGATATATCTATAAAGTGAGGAGATGTGAATAGCCCTACTTTTTTTCAAAATTTTTTCCACAGAACTTGCGATAGCATCTGACACACGCTTCCTTTTCCATTACTCCCTGTCACATGAAATACCCGAAGCGTATCTTGGGGATTTCCAAGCATCTTCATTATTTTGATGACATTATCTCTTCCTTCCTTCATGCCCCCAGGAGTGAGAGACATGACGTAATCGATGGATGGGAATTTATGCATGATTATTTTGACTGCCATCACCAACAATGACCTTTGCATGTCGGAGCGCTTTCCCTCATCGGAGATAGCCTTTTTCTACTTCAGTTTGTATGGTGGTATGTTCGTGTGGAATCTGACTGATGACATCATGAAAATCTGGGTTAACCTCTGTATTGATGCATTCCATCCTCGAGATACCAAAATCACTTATGATTTTTTGCATAGATTTTACGATGGATCGGATACCTTCTATCCATACATGAGTCGTGAGCTCAGAGGGTATGTGCTCGAGAGATCGCTCTAGATTATCTAAAATAGGGAGAAATTTCAGAATAGTTTTATTTTCTGTCCATTCTCCTATTTGGATTGATTCTTCGCGAGTGCGACGTACGAGATTTGTATAATCTGCTTGGAGACGCATGACTTGCTCGCGGAGCTGTACGAGCTCCTCTTCGGATCATCACTGATTTCATGAGGTAGATGATGGTTCTTGTGGAGCGATATTGTCTTGATTGTTGTTTATAGGGGTATCTGAAGCATCCTGTGTCATACAAGGTTTGAGTTAAAATAATGAGATTTAAATTTATATACTTTTCTTGATTTTTCTGACTATTTCTGAGAGTTTTTTCTTGGCTGCTTTTGCTGCAGGAGAAGACCCGAGCTGTTCGATGAGATTTTTCTTTTCTTCGTATATTGATTCGATATGTCCTCCGATAGATTCTGCATCGATTCCATGTTTTTTGAGGACTTTGTGAGCCTCAGAGAGTTCTTCTTTTGCTAATTTAAAAAACTTTTCCAAATCCTTTTTTTTAGAAAGAACGAGTTTTTTATTTTCTTCTGTCCAGTATTCTTTTTTCAGATCTTCAAAAGCATGTTTATGACTCTCGATAAAGCTCTTGCCCACATCGAGTGCTTGTTCTTTGGTTCCTTTTTTTCATTTTCAAGTATTTTTGGATCATGTTTTTGCATATTTTGCTCCAACCACAAAGCCAGCCAGGTATCCCATGAGTACAAAAAACTTTTTCATAGAAGTGTAAGAAAAAAATAACATGACTATATTAGTCCAAGTCACCTCTATTGCAAGTTTCTTTTAGATTCGATTTTTCAGCGAGAGATATCTGTAGAGTGCTTGTGCGAGTTCTCCACGAGTAACCGTTTGATTCGGCTTAAACATGTCACCAGATATATTATCTATGAGCGCATTTTTCAGCGCAAATTCAGCATATTTGTGTGACCAATGTGTCCAGCTGATATCTTTCCATGATTTTGTGACTTGATCTGAAATCTGTTCTCCTGATGCGAGACCGAGAACGGCGAGGAACTCAACACGAGTAACAGGACGATCTGGTGAAAAAGTACTTTTATCAGCAGATATTATTTTTCGTTTGAGAGCTTCGGAAATAATAGGCGTTAACCAACTCTCTTTTGGTATATCGCGGAAAGAACCTGATATGACCTCTCCACGACTCTCAATGCCGAGACCCTTAAATACTATCGCGAGCAATTCTCCACGTGTTACATTCTTATCTGGTTTAAATGTTCCATCTGAATATCCACTAATGATGCCTCTTTTTGCAAAATATGTCACTCAGGTGTAATAACTCTGTGAAGAGTTTACGTCACTAAATACTCCAGAAATAGGCTTTGGCGTTGTTTGGGTTTTATTAGGAGTAGTGTTTGTTTTAGTGGTAGTCGTTGTATTTGTTTTTACTTGTTTGATGGTTTCTTGTTTTTTTGTTGTATTTACCGTTCCTGCGTTTGACGTTGTAGTATTTCAAGTAGATACATTTTTTATGACAGGTGTTTCTATTCTATTTGCTGCAACAGAGGGGCCATCAATAGTGGTAGAATTTTTTATAAAATCGATAGGGTCGACACTATATTTTAGAATTAAATCTTGGTTTAATCCTGCATCAACAGCACTATACATATTGAGTCCCGCTTCTGATGCTTCTGGTCCAGTGAAAGGCCAATATGGGTAAAAAGGTGCCTCATCATTATCAATTTGAATATGAAGGTGTGGGGTCGTAGTCATACCGGTCATACCTACTCGTCCTATGAGTGTTCATTTGTCGATGATATCTCATGGTTGTACAAGTACTGCTGAGAGATGGAGATAACTAGAATAGTATTTACCGACTCTTCCTGCATATTTCACGTCACGATGTTCGATAGTTACGTATTTATTATCGGGATCATCTTTCACTTTGATGACTTTTCCATTAGCAATATTGAATACAGGTGTTCCAATAGGTGCCCGTATATCTACACCATCATGAGACCCCGCTCATACGACTCTTTCCTCATCCATGTATTTACCACGGAAAACTGTTAGATATGTAAAATTACTATTAAAATCATTTTTTATATCATCCATTCTTGGCAGAGGTATGAGATCATTTTGATTTACTGCTGAATAATCTAGACCACCTCTACGGTCTATATAATCACTTTTTCTCCAGTCTGGCACAAATGCCATAGGCATCATCGCTCCATTAAACGGTTTTGCCTGAGCTCCTTGGGAAATCGACATGAGCCAGAGATGACCAGGCGTTTGCATGAGTATATATGTAGCGATCAAAAGTATGTTCGCAATCCATATTTTTTTGTTGTATTTTTTGAGAGAGAAGATGCTCTTTTTTGGCTTCATGCTCTCAGGATATCATACTTTTTTTTCGGGTGCAAATATTTGACAGGATATTTTTCCTCTATACCATCGCTCTATGAAATGGATACTCTTCTTTTTGTTTTTCGGCCTTTTTCTCTACGGTATATTTTCGGAGAAGAGCCCGTTTTTTCATTTGATTCATCCGGATTCACAGGGTGAAAGTAGCCAAAATATGCCTCATACTGACGCATCACAAGCTTCATTGGAATCAAGTATTCTCGATGCACTTGAGCGTATAAAGAAATAATCATTTTTTTATGACTGATATTCATCACATCAAAACATATCTCGTTTTCTTTTTTATATGTTCGCTTCTTGTGGGCATTTTGGCGTATCTGTATATGCCTATGTCTTTTTTTGGTCTTCGATCTGATGCGTTATCTACGGTTTCGGGAGAAGTGAGCGGTGAGGTGATGATGAGCGGGGAAGACCTGATGAGTGGTGATGTAAAAATAGATACGCAGACATCATCTGATAGCACAACTCAAAAACGACTACGCCTTACCAACCTTCTCCTACATTATCAGTCAGAACTGACAGCTATTGAGGGGGACAAGGAAATAGCTGATAGCGAAAAACAAGAAAAAATCGCTGAATTGAGACAGAAAATCGATAATCTACAGCAAAAAATAACAGCACTATCACATTAGTTTATACTTTTGTCAGAGGGGCTATTCGTATATTGAGGCTTTTTATCCCATTTCCAAAGGCTATCTGTGCGACATCTCACACGAGAGATACGATAGTACCGACACCAAATTTTTTATGTTCCACTCGATCACCAAGAGCAAAATCTTCTGTTCGATTCTGTCGTACTTGGGCTCATAGACCGAGTTTTTTCTCGAGAGGTGCTGATCCTGACCAGTCACCCTGGAGATCTGATTCACCCGATGTGCTGAGAAAGTCTGTCATAAAGAGTCTTTTCGGTGTATGTATCTGTGTATATTCTTTTGGTATCTCTCCGACAAATCGACTCTCTATATTGCTCGAATAGGTCCCAAAACTGTATCGCTCATTTGCTTTGGTGATGACGAGTCGTTTTTTGGCACGAGTCATCGCGACATACCAGAGTCTCCTCTCTTCTTCCAGTTCGTCCGGCTCAAAGAGTGTACGAGAATGTGGGAAAATCCCTTCTTCTGCTCCCGCTATGATGACGTGCTCGAACTCGAGTCATTTTGCGCTGTGTATGGTCATGAGGACGACTTTCTGAGATTCACTCTCACTTTCCTGTTCTGCAGTGATGAGTGCTATGTCTTCGAGAAAATGCATGAGAGATTCTTCGGGAGCTAGGTCATCATACCGTGAGGCGAGATTTTTGAGCTCATTTACAGTATCTGTCTTGGCCGCGACTTCTTCTGGTGAAAAATTATCTTCCAGGAATTCTTGGTATTTTATGAGTTGAAATATTTGTTCTATCAGGAGTCTTGCGGGGAGTTCGCGTGATAATCTTTGGATAGTTTTCATGAGCTCTATAAAACCGACAAGCGCCGTTTTTGCTGCAGGTTTCATGTCTGGTATCTGGTCTATATGTGTCGTACTCGCGAGTCACTCAATAGCTGACTGATGACCGTGTGAAAGAGGGGAGCCGAGTTCCATATAATCTATTCCTGTTTGTTCGACGTATTTCATGACGCGTTCGATGGTTGTTGGCCCGATTTTGCGAGCTGGAGTATTAACTATTCTTTTCCAGGCAAGACCATCCGTAGGGGTCATAATTACCCTTAGATATGCTATTATGTCTTTTATTTCTTTTCGATCGTAGAATTTGAGCCCACCAATAATCTCGTAGGGGATTCCTCGTCGTATGAGGGCTTCTTCGATGACTCGTGATTGTCCATTTGTGCGATAAAGTACTGCCCAAGAAACAGGGTTTTTCTCGACAAAACTCGCGATTTTTTCTGCCTCTTCTCTCTCGCTGCTACACTCGTGTATTTCGATTTTATCGCCTTCTTCCGCCTCTGTCCACATGCGTTTATCGAGAGCAGAGCGATTATTTTTTATGACGACATTGGCAGCATTGATGATATTGCTCGTTGAGCGATAGTTTTGTTCGAGCTTGACGACCTCTGCTTTCGGGAAATCTTTTTGGAAATTGAGAATATTTTGAATATTGGCTCCTCTCCAAGAGTATATTCCTTGCCAATCATCACCGACGACACAGAGATTCTGGGATTTTTTTGCGAGGAGTTCTATGATTTCGTACTGCACGCTGTTGGTGTCTTGATATTCGTCCACACAGAAATACTGGAATCGGTCTTGGAAATATTCGAGCACAGCAGGAATATTGAGGATATCGCGAGTTTTTATGAGTATATCGTCAAAATCAAGAGCATTGTTTGCCTTCATTTTCTTCTGGTACTCTGGATAGATTTCTGCGACGATACCGTGAAAATGACTCTCGACATTGAGAGTGTACTGGTCAGGAGAGAGGCCACTATTTTTTGCCGTTGATATTTCGTACTGGACCTTGCGAGCAGGAGCTTCTTTGGGGTCAATCTTCTTTTCCTCGAGGATATCCTTTATGAGAGAGAGGACATCATCAGTATCGTAGATGACAAAGTTTCTCGCATAGCCTATTCGATCGATAAACATACGGAGAAACATCACACCCATCGAGTGAAATGTGGAGACCAGAGGGAAGTTATGAGGCATGCCAAATGAAGCAGGGAGATTTCTCTCGAGCTTTTTCGCTATTCTCTCTCGCATTTCTCGGGCAGATTTGTTTGTAAAAGTGACACACAGAATCGATGCCGGAGCTATCCCGACATCATGGATCATAGAATACACTCTCTCCGTCAGGGTATGTGTCTTACCTGATCCTGCTCATGCGAGGATAAGGAGAGGACCATCTATGATGGAGACCGCACGGAGTTGTTCACTATTGAGCATGAGGGGATTCTATCCAAAAAAATCGTTTGTCACGGGAGTCATACTTGGAAAAATCTTTTTCTCACTATAATCCATGTATTCTTCCCTAACCAATTAATTTTATGCTTTCTGACCTCCAACCTCAGCTCAATAAGGCTATCGAACACCTCAAATCTGAATACAGCAAACTCCAAGCTGGTCGTGCAAAGCCAGAGCTCGTGGAGGATGTACTCGTTCCAGTCTATGGTTCATCTATGCCAGTGAAAAATGTGGCTACTGTATCTGTCATGGACCAGAGAACTCTCTCAATCATACCATTTGATAGGAGTACTGGTGCAGACATCTGCCGTGGCATAGCGGGGGCTAATATCGGTCTCAATCCTCAGGACAGGGGAGATAGCATCCTCATCACGATACCGATGATGACAGAAGAAAATCGTCGCAATCTCCAGAAAATCGCTCGTGATATGGCTGAAGACGCAAAGGTCTCTGTACGCAGTATTCGTGCAGATTTTCATAAAAATATTCAGAAGGAAAAAACTGATAAAACTGAGTCAGAAGATGTCCTCAAGTGATATGAAGAAGATCTCCAAAAAGCTATAGATGGAGCCAATAAAATCATCGATGAAACTGCAAAAGCAAAAGAAGAAGAAGTAATGAAAATCTAGTTTTATGCATCAAGACAAACATTTTTTTTCAAAGTTGCTACGTAAAAACATTTGGATTTATTTTTTCTCCTTCCTCATAGCTCCGACAGGATATGTGGTAAAGATTGTCATTTCCAACTCTGTTTCTATCGAAGAATTAGGTACGCTCTATGCAGCCATGAGTCTCATGACTATATTGAGTTCTTATAATGATTTTGGTACGACCGAGAGTCTGAATTATTTTCTCCCTGGTTACATACACGAGAAAGATAAAAAAAAGATTACCAGTACGTTTTCTATAGCTATTGTCACCAATCTTATCACGAGTTTTACTCTCTCTGCTTGTCTTTTCTGGGGTGCTCATTGGCTTGCTCAAAATTATTTTAGCACTCCTCTTGCGGGCACGCTTCTGCAGATTTTGCTTATTCAGTTTATTGCTGGTAATCTGTTTTCCACGGTGAGTTCATTTTTTCAGGCTATTCAGGATGTGCGACTCCAGAAGTCAGTAGATTTTATCAGGATGTTTTTCTTGATGTGTCTCGTTTGTGCTCTTTGGTTTTTTAATCTGAGCACCATACAGTATTATGCTTGGGCCTGGTCTGCTGGTATGCTTTTTGGCCTCTTTTTGGCAGCGACACTGCTCGCCTACAAATACCATAATTATTTTACTCTACGTGGATGGAGGTTTAGTGTCGTAGAATTCAAAACAGTTATCAAATATGCTTTTTGGGTGATGCTCTCTGCGAATGTCTGAATGCTTCTCTCACAGGTCGACATGCAGATGGTGGTCTATATGCTCGGGACAAAAGATGCGGGGTACTATTCGAACTATCTATCGATGCTCCGTATACCATATCTATTTCTTCTTCCCGGTATTTATTTTTTGTTTCCTGTCTTTACTGATCTTCTCAAAAAAGATGACCATAAAAAAGTTGTTGCTATTCACGCTTTTTGTTATGAATTGTTCACCATTGTAGGGCTTATGATGACGAGTTTCTTTATGATTTTTGGTGACACTCTCACGACGACACTTTTTGGTTCCGGGTACGACGTTTCTGCGAAGATTCTTCTCTATTCAGCACCTTTTTTGCTTTTCAACTTTCTCCTTCAGATCGATTTTCAAATTCTATCCGCTACCGGTCGACCAAGAACAAAGATGTTTATCCTTCTCGCATGAGTCTGACTCAATCTCATTACGAATTTTATATTTATACAGTGGTGGTGAGTTTTTGGCTCAGCTTTTGCTTGCGGTATAGGATGGCTCTTTATATGGATCCTGACTTTTTATCAGACAAAAAAATTTGCTGCGACATTTCGATGGCCAGTTTTTCTACAAAATCTGGTTGGCATTGGTTTGCTTTCTTGGGCGATGTATCATGTTCATCTGGAGGCTTATTTTCAGGGGCGTGTCGAGTTGTTGATGGGTATTTTCGGGGTCATTATTTTATACGCAATAGTATTTGTAGTGTTTAATTGGTCAGAATTTAGACGCTTTCAGCGTATTTTTCGGTCTAAGCATATTTTATGATAGGTATATTTGATTCTGGTTCTGGAGGGCTCACATTTCTCGCAGCTATGAGGCGGCGCTATCCTGAGTGGTCGTATCTGTATCATGCTGACTACGAGCATTGCCCGTTTTGAGAACGTCCTCCGGAGGAGATTCAAGCTCTCACTATTGCTGGAGTCCGAAAACTTTTTGATGCTGGAGCGAGTATTGTTATATTGGCATGTAATACAGCATCAGCATGGACACTCAGAAAGCTTCAAAATGAGACTTTTCCAGATAAGAAAATTCTCTGAGTCACTATTCCTGGAGCTGAAAAAGTCATCGAGCTATGACTCAATCACATTACTGTTTTTGCCACAGAGCAGACTATTCGCTCCCGTACCTATGCTGAGCGAGTATCAATTCTCGATAGTCAGATTTCTATTGATGAAATAGCCTTTTCTGGTGAGCTTGTCCGAGAGATAGAAGCACTTTTGCCTATCAAGAAATGCCATACAGTTGAGGATTTTTTGCAACTCTCGTCTCTGTATGATGATACTGGTTGGAATTGTGAAGGTCCGCAATGGACTATCCTTGTGAAAAAATATTTTTCTTGTATTCAGGCGCATCATGATGAGCATTCACCTCTCCCAATTGCTGAACAATGTGCTTCACCGCTGAACCCTGTTTTTTTCTCAAGCACATCGTCGCCTATACCAGCTGGAGTTAAAACGGGCATCATACTAGGATGTACACACTATTCATACCTCAAAAAAACGCTTCATAAACTTTTTCCTCAAGAGGTGATCATCGATCCGTCAGAAGAATCAGCGGAAAAAATATTTGGTTATCTGCAGAGGCACGATACAATACTTCAGGAGCTCGATAAACGCGGTACATTAGATTTTTTATAATAGTTTTATGTCATCATCTATTCTCATCTACGGTAAGTGAAAAGTCGGGCAATCATTAGCTCGTTTTTGTAAAAGTATTGATCAAGAATATGAGATTTGTGATGATACAGATGCTCCGAAAGATTTTTCATCATTTAAGAGTATTATCCCATCGCCTGGCATACCTTCTTCACATCCTATTTACCAGACAGACAAGATTCTTTCTGAGCTCGATTTCCTCTTTTCGTTTATACCAAAAGAATTTCAAATTCATGCTGTGACAGGGACAGATGGTAAGTCGACCACCTCTTGGATACTTTATAATTTTTTGAAAGGTGGTTTTAGTGATTCCCCACTCTATCTCGGTGGTAATTTTGGTACTCCGCTTGCTGATATCATCCTGGATATACGATCGAAAGAAGAAAAAACAGGACATATAGTTCTGGAGGTATCGAGCTTTATGGCGTATTCGCTCCGTACCTTTTATGCTACAAATACGATTCTTACTAATCTTCACCCAGATCATCTCGATTGGCATAAGGATTTACAGGAATACTATTGAGCAAAACTCAATCTCCTTGCTCATACAAAAAATACAATTGTTTATCCTGAATCAGTCCTCAAAGTGGTTCCAGAATTAGCCGATTTCCCACTTCAGGCCCTCGTTATGTCAGATGTCCTTCCTCTAGAAAATAACCTTCTCGCACTTTCGCCAGAAGTGTTTCTCGATGTTTCAGAAAAACAACTTTTCGGTACACACAATCTCCGCAACATATATAGTGCAGCTCTTTTGAGCCTCAAGCTCGGCATGTCTGCCAAAACTCTCTCTTCAGTGCTTCCGTACATCTCAGCTCTCCCACACAGACTCCAGCAGATATCCCAAAAAGATGATAAAATATGGATCGATGATAGCAAATCGACCACGGCGCAATCTCTCTATGCCGCTCTCGCTGCTTTTGCTCCGAAAAAAGTATATCTGATCGCAGGAGGAAAAGATAAATGAGATCCATTTTCTGAATTGTCTCAGTATATCAAAGAATACTGTGCTGAGTGTGTGTGTATAGGTGAGACAAAGCCTATTTTTCTCCAGGCTTGCCATGATGCATTTGTCCCTGCTATATCAGTACAAACTATGGATGAAGCCGTCGAGCATATGTCTGAACATACGCAACCTGGCGATATTATTTTGCTTTCTCCTGGATGTTCTAGTTTTGATATGTTTCGCGATTATGAAGACCGTTCAGAGCATTTTGCACGCGCAATACATGCACGAAAATAAAAGCATTGAATTGCAAGAGAAATATATTCGGACTTCAGAAGAACTCTATATACTTATATTCATATAATATTTTTTTATGAATCCTGTTCCACACAAAACCAAAAACGATGCTTCTGATGCTCGATATATTTTTATACTTTTTGGTCTTATTTTTGTTGTTCTCTTTTTTGCATTTTTGATTTATTTTATTTATGGTCAGAGACAATTCTCTACTCTTACTCCTGCAGATGATCCCACGTTTGAAAAGCCTGCGCAACCAATAGAAAAAGTTTCATCTGAAGTGAAAAAACCAAATACACCGATTGCTATAGCTACAACTGCACCTACCGCAACTGTCATTGCTCCTACCAGTAACTCAATTGATGCGAGTCGCTACAACCCTCGTGATACAGGTGTGGCTAATCTCCGAGGACGAGCCTTGCTCGATAAATATTTTTCTTCTATTCAATCAGCAGATTACCAGACTGCTTGTTCTCTTCTGTCTCACAGCATCTGCAATGCTCGACGTGATATATATAGCTTCTCTCAGTTTCTCAACAAGATAAGCGGTGGCTATCAGGTCAAAAATATATCCCTCGCCAAAGAACAGAAACCATCAGAAGCTATCTATTGTGTCGAATATACCTATACACTCAAGGCTGATCTCAATCCTCAACCAGTCACAGAATATTTCCAATACCGCATCAAAACTCGACCAGACGGTCTCGATGAGATATCTGCTCGTGTCTGTGAGAAAGTCGTCAAGGATGGGCGAGAAAGACCATGTCCAATTATTACTCCAAAGAAATACTGTTTCTAGGATTGGAGAATCATAAAACGATAAATCACATAGCTGAAAATAAGAATCACGACTCCTATTATGGCGTAGGTGATAGTTTTCTTTGCTCTATCAGTTCTTTCTTCGTCGCCACTTCCTGTGAGTATCAAAAATCATGCATACATGATCATCACAATTGTTATGAGAGCTATAAAGCCATTTAAAAAGACGATAATTTTTGCTATGATGCCAAATGAACCAGAGACATCGAAAACTCTCTCAGTACAATCAGTAGAGACTCAAAAAATACTTCGTCCGCCACATTTACCTCCACCGTATACTATTCTTACTATTGGTTCCGCTAACATCATAATAATGAAACCAAAGACAGAACCCATAAATACTTTTCGTCCGTCGACTGCTCTCTCCTCATCACCCATGGACGTCACGATTCTGTAAAAAGCATATATGGCTGCCAAGAAAAAACATATAGCCGCCATATAACGGATGAAGTTCAGAATCGGATAAATAATATTGATAACAACTTCATAGACTGTTTGACCACTGAAGCTCTGCGTGACAAAAACTCGACTCTCGAACTGTCGAATAACTGTATAGGATATTGATATGATGAATAACCCTGCTATGCTCCAGAGGAGGGTTGTCATCCAGGTTGAAAAATCCTCTTCATTATTTGGAGAGGTGAGTAACCGAATGACAGAGATAAATGCTATCACAAGAGCAAGAATAAAGACAATGAGTGCTCCATTTTTGAAAAGCTGAATCAGGACATTTCTGATAGCATATCCGTCGACAGTGCCGATAGAGGATGTGTGGTATTTGGTACCATCGAACAGCTGTTCAAAACCATTTGCTGTGGCTCCACTTGCCCAGAAACAGGCTGCTATTCCACCAAAGAAAAGCAAATTTTTGAATATTCTTATTATTTTTTCCATAGTTTATTTGGTTTCAGGAGTAGTGGAGTTATCATTTTTGGTTTCCTCAGAATCGTTATTGATTCAGAGTCGAGCCTCTATCTCCATGTCGACATATTGTTTTTTGCGACCATACATTTTTCGAGAATATTCTTTTATGATTTTTGCTGCTCGGTCATTTCTATAAAAATTATCCCAGATAGTCTTGATATCAAATGGTCGAGAGGAAGCATTATCTATATTGAGTTTACAGTAGGTGGTGAAGTTAGCGATACCGATGATATCCTGTTGAGAGAGGGTAGGGGCGTATTCTTTTTCGAGATACTCAGCATCTTCGGCACCGACCTTGAATGACATCATCGTACCGACGTTACCAAACACGGCATCCTTGATACTTGGTTTATCGCCTTTTGCTGACTTGTGGGCTCCACCAATCTGTGCGATAAACTGGTGTGCCATGATGAGGGAGAGTCGGTATTTACGAGCTTCTGAGAGGATATCACCAAAAGTATCGGTAGCAAAATTCTGAAACTCATCGACGTAGAAAAAGAAATCCTTTCGTTGCTCTTCTGGTATGTCAGCACGACTCATGGCTGCCATATTTACCTTTGAGACAAATATCAAACCGAGAAGCTGCGCGTTGAGTTCACCGATTTTACCCTTCGAGAGATTGACGAGGAGACAGCGCTGATTGTCCATGATTTCACGGATATTAAATGCTGATTTTGGTTGTCCGATGATATTACGAATTGTTGTATTGGTGATAAAAGGTCCAAATTTTGCTGAGAAGTAGGGGATCATCTCTTGTTTTTCACGATCACCTGTTTGAGCATATTCGTGTTCCCAGAATGCTTTTACGACAGGATTTTTTACTTTACTGA
>CAYVZT010000002.1:0-35422 GCA_964456455.1 uncultured Candidatus Peribacteria bacterium
CAAATGGGGAGGACTGTAAATCCTTTGCTTCTAGCTTCGGGGGTTCGAATCCCTCCCGGCCCACCATTTGCAATCATCAGAAAAACTCTCACATACGTGAGAGTTTTTTGGTTGTCCGTTCGGGATTTCCTTACTCGGAGTGAGATTCACTCACTCCTCCCCCGCGCCCATCATTTGCAACACTTAAAATCTCTTCTTTTTCTGAAGAGATTTTTTTGTTTCTCAATTCGATTTTCCAGGAACAATACAGTCTCCAGAAAACAAAATAGAATTTAGAGGGTTTTGCTTATAATGCACTTTATGGCTCAAAAAATCTCCATAAAAAACCTCATCTCCACAGCACGATGGACCGTCAAACACGGTTTTCGCGAAGCTCCATGGTGGTATACGGGTATGATACTCTCACACGCCGGTACTGCTCTCTTCCCTATATTTCAGGCCTATACGATGGCGAGCGTGCTGGCACTCGTGGTCCAATCAATCAGTGTTCACATGGTCGTACCGCACCTCTGGTGGGCGATGGTATGATATGGTATCGCGACTCTCCTGATGCGACTTTCAGGATCTCTATCTCAATTTTTCTGGATGCGGATGAGATATGTCTCAGATAATGCTATCTATGGGAATTTTCTAAAGCGAATGGCTGAGATAGATATCCCCTATCATGAAGATCCAACATTTCAATCGACTGTAAAAAGAGTCGAAGATGCTCTTGCATGGCGTGTCATGGGTATGCTGACAAACGTCTCGATGCTCGTCACCAATGCCATCGGTGCACTGACGATGATAGGAATACTTCTGAAGCTCGACTGGTGGGTGCTTTTGGCTGTCCTAGCGCCAATTATTATCGATTATCTTATCAATACACATTTTGGCTCTGACATCTGGGGAATCTGGATGTATAAGGGGGACGAGAGAAAAGAGGCTGATCATGCACTCGACGGATTCAAACACAAAGAAATCGTCCAAGAAGCAAAAATCTATGGATTTGGTCATTATCTGGCAAAGAAATATAATGATGCGAATCGTTCATTTATCGCGGCTGTCGTCGGAAAGATTAATAAAAAATATTTCTGGCTCACAGGAAACTCTATTATATCCGTCGGGATTTCTCTCGGTATACAGGTACTCCTTATTTTAAAAACTATCGCTGGTACCATCACCCTGCAAAGCTATGTTTTCTATGTTCAGAGCTTACAACAGATAGCAGGACTTTTTCAGACAATACAGAACAATATTTCTGAACTCTACGAATATGGTCTCTATGTCCTCGATGCAAAAAATCTCTTCGAACTCACAGACAAAATCGATAAAAGTAAAAGCACAACACTTATCGAGGATGCTCCGCCAACAATCGAATTCCGAGATGTGAGCTTCTCTTACCCGAGCTCTGAATCTCCTGTTATCGAGCATCTCTCCTTTACTATCAGACCAGGCGAACGTATCGCTCTCGTCGGAGAAAATGGAGCCGGGAAAAGTACTATTATCAAACTCTTGGCACGTTTTTATGATGTCACTTCTGGTGAAATACTCGTGAATGGTGTGAATATAAAAGAAGTAAATCTCTCAAGTTACTACAAGCTCTGGGGAGTCCTCTTCCAATACTTCGCTCGATACTGGTTTACCGCACGAGAAAATATCGCTCTCGGAAATCTCGATTTCATCAATGACAATGAACGTCTCAAAAAAGCCATAGAAAAAGGTGATGCACGAGAACTCATCGATGGATTACCAAAAAAAGAAAATACCATGCTCTCGACGGATTTTCCACAAGGAGTCGATCTCTCCGGTGGTGGATGGCAGAAGATCGGTATCGCTCGTGGTATGTTTGCTGAGCCACGTCTCATCGTCCTCGATGAACCAACGAGTGCACTCGATGCACTAGCCGAAGCTCGTGTCTTTGAGCATATTCATACAGTTGCTGAAGGTATGACGATGCTCATGGTCTCTCATAGATTTTCTACTGTGCGAAAGGCAGACCGCATTATCGTCCTTGAGCATGGCCGTATCGTCGAGCACGGGACGCATGATGAACTCATGACGAAGAATGGTCTCTACCATGAAATGTTTGAGACGCAGGCTGAGGGCTATCGATAGAACTAGTGCTCTATGAGGACATACTGGTGATCGAATCGTTCGACCATTTCTTTCCAGAGTTTCCAGGAGATTTTGAGTTCTTTTTGTATACTGAGGCATTCGAGCTTTTTTAGACTCACCATGACATCAGCCTTTTTCTCCTGGAGGAGGTCACGATAGATCTGGAGCTGTCTGTGGAGCTCATCGACCTTTCTCTCAAATTCGCTTGCTACATGCTCAAATCTGGCTGCTATATTCTCTCTCATCGGCATATCTGGTAATTTTTCTCGGAGTGTTTCTATGATCATCTTGAGGTCTTTTTGCATGAGATTGGAACGAATCACGAGACCATCTTTACTCCTGAGATTCTTGGCGAGGTGGAGCTTTTCGAGCATCCAGATCAGCCATTTCGTCGGGTCAAAGTGATACCACGAAATACCATTTCGATAATCATTTGGAAAGGCATGGTGATAGTTATGATATCCTTCTCCGAAAGTAAAAAATGCGAGGATAAAATTATCAACCGCTGTGAGCTCTTTGGCATAAGTCTTTGATCCCCATGTATGAGCGAGAGAGTTGATAAAAAACATAGAATGATGAAACACAAACATCCAGGCCAAAAGGCACAGATACATACTTGATTTCCAATCAGTCAAATAAGCCATGAAAAATACAATCAAAATATTTATATTTATAGCTATTTGGTGGTAATATTTATGCTGAATTCGTACCCATTTACTCGCCCAGAGATCAGGGATTTTTGCCGGATCCATAGCAGGACGCCTCAGGAGAAACCATCCCATATGGGCGAAGAAAAATCATCGCTTGATACTATAGGGATCTTCCATGGTATCTGTTTTGGCATGGTGTATACGGTGATCGTACGACCATGTCGCAGCAGAGCCAGCAAATCAGAGACAGCCGAGAAGGAGATATATGATTTCTATAACTGGATGTGCTTGGTATGTACGGTGTGAGAAGAACCTATGATATCCAGCTGTGATAGCTATAGCAGCAATAGTGTAGAGGAAACAACCGACAAAAAACGCTGTCCAACTCCAGGCACTAGAGAAGAAATATATGGGTGTCATGATGAGAAATCATCCATGCATGACGAGGATAAATCCTATACTAGTCCAGTCATAACGAGAAACTGTTTTCATGTCCAGAAGTATACAACTCTCGCATCCGTACTCAATAAAAAAGGCTTGCTCCGAGGAGAAAATAGAGGAGAAATAATTCCAACGCAATGATTATTATCCAAGCTCATTATTGCATGCTACAATTCTCCCACCGCAAAAGGTTTGTCCGGAATGTTCGGCATATAAAAAATCATTTCATCAAGGTAAAGGTGATTCAAATTTCAAACGTGAAACAGGATATAGCCTCTTTGCTATGTCAGAAATTAGTTGCCTTTTTATTCAATTAATACCAAAAACACCTATTCATATTTCATTATTCATGAGATACAGCAATGCTCAAAGTGCTTCTTCCCTTGATATAAAGGTTCTATGTACTCATTCAGGAACAATTATTGGATCTTTATCTAACGTTTTCGACCACCTGTCAACCAAAAATTTTTCTGAAGGAACAATATTAAAAAATCGAATTATACGACTTCTTGAACGTCTCAAAATTTGCTCAGATAAAAATTTTGTTCTACCGTAGACATTGAAAGAAGTACAAGACATAGAACTCGATGCAAAAATAATTGTTGTATCGGGAGATGCGACATCGGATACATATTGTGTTGCAAAAGTATTATGTGCTAAAGCTTCTTTAACGTTATTTTCACACCATGGAACGCTCGTTTTAGCTGCTAAGTGAACTATAATTTGGGGATTAAATGTTCTTATAACTTGGGAAACTTGTTGTTTGTTTGCCACATCCATGCATTCACAGCCCTCGTTTCATAAACGATTTGTTGGTAAACAATTAATATTTAATTCCCTTAATTTACGAACCAATGCTCCACCAACAGATCCTGAGGCACCAGTAACCAAAATTCTCTTTCATAGCAAATTCGAAGTGTCTACTTGGAGTAATTCTGGAAATTCTTGACGGTCTAATATGGTCTCTAGAAATTGCTGCTCCATAGATTTTAATCGACAATAATATCACTAAAATCATCCCGTTTACCGTCCTTCAAATACTCATGAAGAGCATTGCGCGTGGCGAGAAGTGCGAGCACTTGAGCGCGCTGACGACGAGGAGAGACAGTAATACCTGTATCACGAATAATAGATGATTGATCCCAGGAAAACAGAGTCTCAAAATCGACACCCTGAACGATATCCCCAAAAAGTCCCGAACAGGCTATCGTAATCATCGATGCTTTTCCTGTAAATGACCATTTTTTGATACTCTTATTTTCAATCTCCATAAATACCTCAATATCATCTCCACAGACACGATTATGCTCCGTGTATCTGATAGAAGCATCAGGGATTTCACCCATATGTTGGGGGTTTGTCGCGTAAAAATGTATCGTCTCTGATTGCATGAATAGATTATGTTACGAATAAAACATCTGTCAATACTTTCCATGTCTGAAAAGAGGGGTCAGGATTTGGAAACAGAAGAGAAAATATGGTAGTTTATACCCATGACTGAGACTAATTTCAATTCTACAACCGAAAAGGCTGACATCAGCGCGTATGAAAATACAGACCTTTCACAGCTCAACGCTCAAGTAGATGATACAAAACCAACTGAAGAGCGATTGGAGAAATTTCTCATACGAGTCGTTTTTACGGCAAAGGTCTTTGCCTGGATAGGCATATTTGCAGTGATTCTTTTGGGTCTCTACGGGTGGACTCGTAGTCAAAAACAAGATTCTTGGCTTATGAATCTCCCTCTCAGTATCGCTGGAAGCCCTGCTTGTACCTGGATGAACCGTGGATATGACGTAGGACTCAGAAAAGACAGTGCTTTCCGAGACTATCTCACCAGTAAGTGAAAGACTTCTCTTGCTGACTTTATAGATAATGGACGTTGTCTCGCTCCTGATAGTATCACGACATGGCTTGAACTAGAAAAATCTCTCGCAAGTGATGAGCTTGCAAAGGCTTATGAAAAAATCATACCAAAGAAATTTCTCGGCACGACAGTGACTTCATCTCCTGAGCTCGATGTCATAGCAAGCCTGGCTCCATCTCATCGTATGCAACATGATGTTGTCCTACAGCTCATATCCGACACAACAGAAAGACTTTCTGAATCTGGAGCACGTATCACATGTCAGCAAGTACGATTTAGCGATTTAACTGCTGAGGCTCAGTGCCAAGTGACCACAAAAGCACCAATTCAACCGCGATCCAAAGCTATAGATTTTGTTAAATCTCTCAGCAATACTTCATCACTTCTCGTGATCTACCCGAGTATGCTCGATATGAGACTCGATGAGAAGACAAATTTTCTCACAACAGAATTTAGTGTCCGAATGACCTATATACCATCAAGATACGAAGCGAATCAAATCAAAAAACTCACCTATGACAAACGATAATCCTATCATTAATCTGAGAAATAGAGCCATAACATGGATCTCTATCGCTGTTGTATCACTCATCGGTGCATGGTGGATATTCACATTTTTTGGAGGTGCCAGCTCTCCTGAGATGCAGCATATACAAGAACTCAAAACAACACTTGAGCTCATAAAAAAAGAAGGTGCCATAACAACAAAAAACTGGGACGAGCTCACTGCAGAAGAAAGAAAAACAGAAAGATGGAATACGATGACACGTCTTTCACCAACCATCCAAAAACTAGCGGGCATTTGAACACCGTCAGCTGGAAAGAATATCGTAACCATGAAAAATATCAGTACGAAGGTCGGAAGTGAAAATTACATTCCTTGGCTCGAAAAATCATGGACTGGTGATGCAGAAACATTTTTAACAAAAACACAATCTGACATCGCAGAAGTTATCCCTGTATTCACGGGTATATCCGAAGCGAATAGCACTCAGGATATCGCTGGTAAAATCACTCTCAAATCACTCAACGACTATATACAAACAAATATTGTAGAAAAATATGGCCTCGCCAATGCATTTGGCCAGATAGGTATAGATCGTGTCAAATTCATGGAAGAAGCGCCAGAGGTATGAGTCTATGATATACCTCTCCGATTTGAAAAAGTACCAAATGAAAACGTCATCAATCTCCTCCAATTTCTCGGTAAAACCGGTGGTGTCAGAATCACAGAATCAGGAAAAAATATCACTCTCGAACACATGAATCAAGAGCCCATAAAAACATCTGATGGAAGTCAGTCATCTCTCAAAAATCTCCTCATCACGGTCAAAGACATGAACATCGCACCGACACGTCTCGACAATCAAGATGAAAAAAACATAAACATCAGCACCAAAACAAAAGGTCTCTGGGATGTAAACATCACACTTCAGTTCTATATACGAGGTGTAAGTCGAGATCATATCGCAACTCTTGATGCGACTATCCTCTCTCTCCTAGACAAGGGTGGGTCAAAAAATTCTCTGATGGCTCAATGAAATATGCTTCTCAAAGCATGTAATGGATGCTCTGAAGCTCCTCAGATCCGTGACATCATACACCTCCTTGAGCAAGCTCGTAGTGCTTATGATAGTTTTGTACTTGAGGAACGTGATCCAAAGAAAAACTTCTCTCCAATAGATGTCCTCCAGCACCGCACTGATCTCATGACAACACTTGAGACACTCCAACAAAAGCTCAAAACTATGACTGCGCTTATCACCCCTTCTTCTGTCTAATATGGCTTCTCTCGAAATACTTAAACAGGCAATATTCACGGGTGAAGACCCGGCGAAGGTGTGTGACCTCATGATTGTGGTCGCTATCGAAGCGCACGCATCAGATATACATCTCGAACCTCTCAATGATAAAGTACGTCTTCGTTATCGTGTTGATGGCGTCCTCACAGAAGTACTCGAATATCCCACCGTCAACCACCCTCAAATCGTCGCTCGATACAAAATCCTCGGTAATCTCAAGATGGACGAGACGCGTAAGCCTCAAGATGGACGTATCTCTCACGAGGTCGGTGATAAGGCATTTGATCTCCGTCTCTCTACTCTCCCTACTGTCCACGGAGAAAAGATAGTGATGCGTATCGTCGACAAGACAAAAAAAATCCCCGATCTCGAAAAACTCGGTCTCGAAGGAAAAAATAATGACATCATCAACCGTGCCATAGAACAGCCAAATGGCATCATCCTCAACTCAGGTCCTACTGGTTCTGGTAAATCGACGACGCTCTATGCGATCATGAAAAAACTCAACCAACCAAAGGTCAATATCATGACATTCGAAGATCCAGTCGAAATCGTGGTGGATGGGCTCAATCAGAGTCAGATTTTCCCAGATATCGGATATACATTTGCGACTGGTCTCCGTACCGCTCTCCGTCAGGATCCTGATATCATGATGGTCGGAGAAATCCGAGACCAGGAAACAGCCGATGTTGCTATCGAAGCATCTCTCACGGGTCACCTCGTACTCTCTACTATCCATACAAATTCTGCCGCAGAAACGCTCACACGTCTCATCAATCTCGGAGTAAAAACATTTTTGCTTCCTGCAACAATCAATGCTATCATCGCTCAGCGTCTCGTACGACGTATCAATCCAGAAAAGGCAAAACGAATCTCATTCTCAGAACTCGATATCAACCTCCAACAACGAGTCAAAAGTGTCATCGCGACGACTCCAAAAGAAGAAATCCGTGTTCGACTTACCGATGCTATCATGAAAGATCCAGGATTTCTCATCCCTGATATGACAAAAGTGGCGAATCCAGACCAAGCATACGAAGGACGAATCGCTCTCTATGAAGTCATGGAAATTACTGCTGGAATCAAAGACATGATTATGCGTGAGGCTCCTGCGAGAGATATTTTTGGTGCAGCAGTACGTGACGGAATGATCTCTCTCGAACAAGACGGTATTATCCGTGCTCTCCAATGAGTGACTACGCTCGAAGAAGTCTATGGTGCAGTAAGACAAGAGGTTTAATAATTATTTTTCATGAGCAATCAAATCATCATTCTCTCCGAAAAATTTGAAGCACCAAAGTCAAAAATTCAAAAAACATGGTGGGAAGCTATCAATGATGCTATTTTGACGAACCAAAAAGTACGACTCAAGGATAAAGTCACTTTTTACCGACTCCTCGCCACGATGGTGAATGCAGGTCTCACTGTCCTCCAAGCCCTGAAAGTCCTCCGTGATGAACAAAAAAATCCTGTCATGAAAAAAGTGCAGGATGCCATGATACAAGATATTCACTCTGGTCATAATCTCTCTGCAACACTTAAGATGTTTCCAAAAAGCTTTTCTGATTCAGAAATAGCGATGATAGAATCGGGTGAAAAAACTGGCAAGCTCAATGTCGCCCTCCTCCAGCTCGCCGTACAAATAGAAAAACTCTCTTCTCTTTCAAAGAAACTCATCGGAGCTCTCATATATCCAGCTCTTATCATCTGTGTCATGGTTGGTGTGGTATTTGTACTCATGTGGCAAGTGGTACCAAAATTGATTGGTATTTTCGCAGATTTTGGAGGCCTTCCCCCAGCGACTCAGATGCTTGTAGCAGCGAGTAATTTTGTCCAAAATTTCTGGTATCTCTTTTTTATACTTCCTTTTGCTCTCATCAGTTCATGGACAGCATGGAGAAAAACAGAACACGGACGGTATATGACGGATAAATTTCTCCTCATGATACCTGGTGTCGGTACACTGTTACAAAAAATCATCGTCTCTCGTTTTGCTCGACTCCTCGCGAGTCTCATGAGTAGTGGAGTCTCTATCGTCGAAGCTCTCCGAATTATCTCGGGGGCAGTCGGAAATGAAGTGTATCGTCAGCGTATTCTCCTCCTCCGTGATGATGTCACTCGTGGTATCACGATGGGAAAATCCCTCGAAAACGACCCCCTCTTCCCTGATATGGTTACCCAGATGATCAAAGTAGGAGAAGAAACAGCCAAAATCGACCAAATCATCATCAAAGTAGCAGATTTTTACGATGAAGAAGTGGATGGTGCCGTGAGTTCCATCAATAAAATCATTGAACCCGTGATCATCGTCACCATGGCGGTATTTGTCGGCCTCATCGCCTACGCTATCATGAGTCCTATCATGCAGCTCTCTGACGTGATTAGTCAGCAATAAGCTCGTCTACTTCTTCTGCCCGACAGTACGCCACACGATGGTTAACATAGGATACTGGAACTGGAGTAGCTCCGGTCTTTAATTTTTTGATAAATCGAGCTAAGAATTCATCATTAATATCAATTTCAGTCAGCCCTCTATCTCCGAATGATTTTACTATTTCTGTCAAAATTTGGTCAACGCCAGATCCTGGGATAAACCCATCACGCTTACAACCATTCTTCATCACACCTTGCAAAATACCTTGATCGGAAAGAGTTTTAATAACTCTCTGGCGCAGTATCTCTCGGCGCTCATGACCAACCTCACGATCACTGAAGCTGTCATAAGCATCACGTATTTTATCAACTCCCGGTCTGACGACACCATGTTCTCAGTGAAAATGATACGTAGCTTCTCGGAGTAGAAGTGCAACATTACCCGACCCATGAGTTGATTGTGCCTGTCACAATTCTGCTTCCAAATTATCTCGAGAGACATTTCGTATAATTAAAAATGTTCCATCTATTTTCTGAACAATAATTCGTGCTTTTTTGTTGCGCAAATCACGCTTATAATCTCTTTTGAGTTTCACCAGGTCTTCTCTCGCACGAGTATCTTGATCAAGAGCAAAGAGTGTTCCGTCACCATTTTTCATGATGTTATAAACAAAAGTGAGGAGTACATTTTCTATCCTTTGTCTTATTATTTGTCCATCTTTTTGAGGAGGATTATTCAGCCTGAATGAGACTACTGGCTGCAATGTCAGCACTGCTGACCAACCATTCATTTTGCTGAGAGTAACCGCCGTTGGAAAACCATTTTCATACCGTGCTGTAAAGAATCTATATCATGCTGTTTTACAAGTAGATGATAATCTCTCCATTTCAGCATTCCATTCAGCTTCACCATTTTTTCTTTTTTGTTTAAATGTATCAATTTTTTGATTAAGCGCCAACTTGAGATCTGCTGTATCGAGTGCTTCAGATAGAGAAAATCAGAGCGCAGTAAACTCCGCATCAATATCTTGAATTACTTTTTTAGCCGCCATTTCTTTTGCATCATCTTGTTCCTGTTTTACTCTGGCTCGTATCTTTTCTGCGAGAGCGATCATCATATCTTGAGCCTCTGGTTCAAGTACTCCAGATATGATCCCCGTATCAGTGATAGTCCATGATCTATGATGTGGTCGAACTTCGACTCATTCCTCATCCAATATCTGTAGTACAGATTGGATATGTTCATCTTCTAGGCGAATTGTGACAACACCCTCAGTATATTCACCTTCTTGCTCATAGAATTCTTGGTGGTCTGAGAGTACCATGAGCGCAGTACTGAGACTTTGTGTTTCTTTATTTTTCTCTTCTTTTTCTTGATTTTCTTGACGCACTCTGACTCGTATTTCTTCTGCCAGAGACAGTATCACATCTCTCCCATTTTCTATTTCTGGAGTTATAGCCCCATCGTCGTCGACACTCCATTGTCTATGCTTTGGAAGTATTTTTGAAGCAGATGAAATATGTGACTCATCGAGCCGCAGAGTGACGACTCCATCCGCGTACACGCCTCTTGCTCGGTAAGCATCGCGATATGCACTCAATAGAGTAAGAGCAGCTTCCAGACTGGCTCTTTCTTTTTCTTCTTCGGTAGGCTCTGGCGCTCTAGATACTGGCATCAGAGGCTCGGATGGCTTGTGCAAATAATTCGTTTCTAGAATAACTGTTTTTGTAGTTGTATTAATTTCGAATTCTCTCCCTTCTGGTGCAATAAAAGTCACTCTATAAACTATTTTTCCATTCTGCTGCAATGTTTCCTGTGGTACAGATATCATACCATCAGCTGGAAGTGGCATATTTTCATATATGAATGTATACTCTTTATCGCCAGGCATCTTGCGTGATACTGAGATGAGACTCCCCGCTGGATAACCAGTCATGAGAATCAACGAACAATCAATATACCCCGGCTGTTTCCTATCATGAAGTTCCAGTCCTACTAAAGTAGTATCGAGCTCAATTCTTTTTTCCAGATGAGCTGCTTTTATTCTTTCTTCCTCTAGTGTTCGAATATCTTTAGGCGATAAAAATCGCCCCTCACATGCAGACGAAACACGTCCAGCAATACAACGACTGAGCTCAAGAACATAATTATTGAGTCTCTCGATCTCTTTTGCTTTATCAATTACCTTTATTCTATCATTCATTATATCAGTTATTCTGGCATTCACCTCAGCTCTTTTATTTTCCAAATCAGCATCTCCAAAGGTATTGAAATTTCGTGGCAATATATACTTTTCTACTTTTATTGCCCCATTCTGTGTTCCCTCTTCTTCTGATTGTAAGATAGAGGCCAGGTCATTCTCGTCAAATAATTCTCTGAAAAATTTCCCTTCCACTGACAATGGTCGAGACGCTACATTTCTTCGCATTTCCTTATTTTCATCTAATAATCGTCGCCAAAGATAGAGATATGGTGTTGCAGTCAAAATATCCATCATCCCCCTATAGCAAGCGAGATGTGTGGCAGCAAGAAGTGATTTAAAAAAATCCATCTCATGTTGTCTTTTTGTTCTGTTAATTGTGACGAGATATTTCCGCAATGGGTCCTCACATTCCGGGATATCAAAAGTAACAAAATTTCACATAAATAACATAATCTCTGGCATATCTGTTGGCTGCAACTCAATCAAATAATAAAACAATGCACCCATTCCCTTGTCTTCCTTGTTTGGAGTCAATACTTGATCGATATGGGCATCGAGTTGTTCCTGTAGTCTGAGTGATTCAAAATACCCCGGAACAGCACTAGCGATCATTTTTTTTGTGTCCCATTTTCTTCTCGTGCCAATAAATCTTTTCTGCCTCACAATTCCAGTACCTATTAATACATTATCTGGATGTGGGGTTATAAATGTACAGTAATAATTGGATGATAAAAATAAAAGATTTTGTGCATCTCTGCGTAGATTATCGTGTACATCTGCAAAATCTACATCTTCAGTACTCTTGGCTGCCAAGAGGCGCTGAGTCAATGGAGTATTTCTCACAACTCATTTTTCGAGCATAAACATCTGAAGCAGAAAGAACGGGAGAAATTTCCTTTTGTCATCAATCATTTCCTTCGAGATATGCATGATCATCCTCTCGAGATCAGGGCCATGTTCATCATACATTTCCTGCATTTTTGAGCGTGCAAACTCAAACATCATTTTGTAATATGTAGCATAATCTCTATTACTGTTCAAGAGAAATTCCCCTTCCAACCCCTCGCAGTACGCATACAAATCATCAAAAAGTGTATCAAAAAGTTTTATCTTTTCTGGCTGAGAAATATGGGGGCTCTTTCTATAGGCATTGAGTCGGAGAACCTTTGGAATATCATCCAAGTTTATTTCCACTATTCTTTTACCTTCTTCTGATCTATTACTGGGCGCGTTTGACATAATTGTCTCATATACTATAAAACATTCTTATATGTCAATAAAAAGATGCCACAATAAATAAAGCAAAAAACACTATGGTATCGAGCTTTACTACTAAATCCGAGCAGGTACTTTTTTTCTACTTTTTTTACGCTTTATTGGATAAGGCCTTTTTGTAGCAAAAATATCTGCAATAGCTCATCGTGTATAGAGTTGCACAACACGTGTTCACGAGCGACCAATTATAGCAGAGAGCTTTCGCGCCTTGATAAGCTGATCTATCACTCACTTTGATGTTCAAAATACTTTTTCCCAACCCGTGGCTGTATCAACGAGATCTGTCGAGTTTTCTCTCATATCTGCTCATATCTCTACCCCGTTCGGATCAGTCTTTCCTGCAACAGGAAGCGCAAGCCAATCATCCAAAGATTGGATCACTATGTCTGCCACACTCTTGGCTACAATGCCTTGCACTACTCACACAATTTGTGATTCAGAAAACACACTTTGAATCCTCTTATTGGCAACAAAAACTTGTCCAGCAGGTTCTGCTCCCGCCATATAGGTACGTAGTCACCCGTCACTCATTTGTAGATATTGAGCCCAGCTTGGTATAGTCCCTATTCTCTGTCCTCTATCACCTGTTAGGTTGGTCAAAACAGGGAGATCCAATGATGTCATTCAGAGAAGATGTTGAAAGGCACTCAGGCGATACACTCGCAAGAATTGCGGAACTCAGACATCAGGTCTATATTTTGCTATTCGTATCCCCTGTTTATGCTCCAATTCTAGAGCACATCGATCTACGCGAGGCCATGTAATCTCTCCATGCATATTCACAAATCATTGTCGAGTGATAAATTCTGCCCCGTCAATCACACAAACTTGACGAGCATCAAGCTCTGGAAGTTTTGCCTGTTTGTACAATTTGAGACATGTATCCACTATATCCTTCTCAGAATACAACTCTTGTGTTGGTCTATTGGAGGCATCAAATCATGCAAATTTTGGTAACTCTTTTCCATCTATTTCTCGCAAAAGACTGGTATGTGGTATACCATACAATTGTGACCAACTATGAAGAGTAGCATACTGGATACCTTTTTGGTCAAGTGAAAATCCACCACCAGAATATGTGATTTCTCAATTCCCTCCTTCTGCACCAGTAGTAGTTGATACCGATTCTGATGCATGTGAATTTAGGCCTGATTCTATCTCATGTAACATAAATATTTTAAATATAATAAAATATTTATAATAAAGTCAATTTATAAAACCACCGGTTAGCTCGAATGAGCAATCTGGATACCACCATTCTGCATAGCTCTCATCACCGAGAGATCATGACCGTGTCCGGCTGCAAACACCATAACTGTCCCAACAAATCGAGCTCCACCCTGAAGCGGTATACCATAGGCACCGAGTTTATCGAGGACTTCATGCATGAGAAGCTCGATATTTATGCCTCGAAAATCATATTCAGAACGAGGGTTTTCGATGCCTTTTTTACCGATAGATACAGTTCTGCTTGAATCAATATTTACTATTCTTTGAAAGACCGGCAAAGTATCTAGTATTCTCATGAGTTTACGACGAAAACCATAACTCGGAGTACGAGCCCCAGCTATGTAGCGCTGGATGACTTCGTCATTGATTTTGACTCGTGCCCTCTGAGTACCGATAGCTCCTGGATATGATACCATGACATCGACGATAAGCTCATTTCACCCTTCATCAGGCAATAAAATAGCATACGATCATCTCTTATTCTCAAACTCGATTCTTGTTGGCTCTGCAACTGTAAAAGTTTTTCTTTTTCCCACGACAGACGTCTGACTTGGTTGCATCAGAACATCAGCATATTGCTGAACACAGTCTATCTTAGTGGGGAGCGATACCGAACGAAATGGAAATACTGAACTTCGGAGAATAATGTCTGCATCGATACCAAGGCCTGCCAGGAGACCAACAACGTGCTCTAATACCTGCACTCGAGTTCGTCCAACGAGAAGACCAATATTATTTTTTCAAGGACTTACCGCAGAAATATCCAGAACTGTATGCGACTCATCATTAACGCATATTCCCGGCTTTCATGGCTGAGAACATGGAGAAAATCAGAGCTCCAGTGGACGCCTCCAAAACGTCGTTTGTTCTTGAAATAAAGCAGATTGTTCGAGCATCCTCTCTAGAGCCATGTTTCTACCAGGTTGATTTGTATTATCAAAGATAGGTACTGGGCGCTCTGGTATGTCTGCGACAGGGGTTATTTTCATGTGAGAGGTAATATGAGATGTTTCAGTGCTGCCATACGGAAAACATGATTTGTATTCTCAAGAATAATCTTTCACTGAAAACGAGCTCATGCAAAAAATACCAATACCTCTCCCAATAAATCCAACACATTATGATACAAATGCTCATTTCCCCCAGCTCGAAACTCGGCTCACATCATTCCTATAATGTCCTCTGGTGTATGACGATACCGGGCTCTTATGTAGGTCTTGTGGGTCATACCTGAGGATCCGAGATTAAAAAACCATAAGAGCACCTGAAGAGCAATAGAAAGTGTCAATCTTATAGCGGGCTTTTTATGAGTAGATGAGAGACGCATCATGGCTCTGGCATGCAGAAATTGAGAAATTTCATTTTCTCATATTTCAATCGGCATCGAGTTTGGGCAATTTGGCATATCAGGCTGGAGAGCAGACTCGACTCGCACACGAAATTCACTACATGGTTCTATCGTCATTTTTCTCATTATACCATATTTATCATCGAATAATTCAAAAGCATTTTGACGTGTCACTTCTATGACCCTTCTTGTCTCCTCTTTATCAGAACAGTGCGGAAGTATTTGCTGCACAAATCACTCAATACCTGGTCAAGTAACTGGAATCCAGTAGGTATTTTTTTTAAATCAAAAAAATGGAAAATGGCTCGATGTGAGCGGCCCCTTGCAAGATGCGCCGATTTGTATGGTTATACCATTATCCAATCCGATAGCTCTCAAAGCACCGCAGAGATGCTCAAGAAGAAAAATCTGAAAATCATGCTCTGGAGAACGTAAAACGAGCATTCTGCCGAGACCAGAATCCATTGCCTCAATATGGTTGATACTATACGGTACTTTGACTCATTCAACTTCGAAAAATATACCCGGCACATCACTCGGAATAATATCAAAATACGCATCTTGTGGAGCAGTAGGGTCAAATGGTCGCCCCCTTACAGTTACTTTCTGTTTTAGGATTCTTGATGGAGGATTGAGAGATACAGGCAGTGATAAACTTTCTGGTGTATGCATGAAAGCAGATTATGTTGATAATTTTATTTTTTCAATAATTAATTAAATATATTTGACAATAAAACAATTTATATATTTTGAAGGCATGAGAAAAACCGTTATCGAAATGAAAAATGACTCTGGTGCACCATCTCAAATTCAAATCACTGGAACAAATATAAGTAATCTCGTATTTGCACAAGTTTGACTGGGTGAAGTTATAGAAGGACATCAATTTATCAGATCTCTCGAAAAAGAAACTGAAAAATGAACATTTAGCCTTGCAACCATGAATCATCCACTTCATGCACCTGGCAATATACGAACAGATAGCTCTGAATTCAAGTTAGCACTCTGTCGAGCATCAACACGACGAGCGTTGCAAAAAATTCTGTGAATTTCCGAAGTAAAAAAAGTAGTGTGAATAGGTTATAGTCTAGGATTCTGGTCTATTTTTCAAGCATTGTGCACGATGGATAAAGACCCGAAAATAAAAGGCATTCTCGCCAAATCAGGTATTCATTCATATGAGAGAATCCTTCTCCGATTTTTAGGAAAATATGGATACCCTCAAAATAAACCACAAGCATGGGCTCAACTATTTAAAGAATTTCAGATGGACGAAACAAGTTGAATATGACAGATGCCAGTCCTCCCAGATAATCCTATACCAATGCATAGAAATTTCTTACGTTGAGCAAGAAATCTGAAAGAACAATCTTGATGTCCATATGATTTAGAATGTTGGCATGGAACATATGATCACTGGTCTACACCGGAAGACATAACAACTCTCTCACCAAGAAAAATTCACACATTTGAATTATGACACAGCTTGCGACCAAATAGAGACATAAATCGCGCCATTTTTGCAGCAGCGGAAAAGATTTTTATAGCAGACTAATTTTATCACTGAGAACGATACACATCTCCTCGTATCTTGCCCCATATTTTCCAGGAATATAAATACCTGGCTCGATCGTGATCACCATTCCTTCTTGAAGAGTTTCATTAGATTTGGAGGAAATTCCTGGGGCTTCATGAATATCGATACCAACACCATGGCCGAGTGAATGAGTGAAATATGTCTCATATTTCCCAAGCATAGTTCGGGATTTTTTGTCTATATCAGCTATCTTCATACCCGGCTTAGCCCAGCGAATGATCTCCTGTGTCACATAGGTCACGAGCTCTCCTATGATTCTCGCTTCTTCTGATAGATTTTCTTGATAAACCATTCGTGTCATATCTGAACAATAGCCATCATAGATAAGTCACATATCGAGAAGTATGCTCTCTCCTGGTTTTAATGCTCTCTCTGTCGGACTATGATGTGGTATGGCGGAGTGCTCTCCAAAAGCCACAATAGGAGGAAAACTCGGACCCGTTGCGCCCTGCTCCAACTGAATAATTTGTATTTTGCGAGCCACCTCTCGCTCAGTCACGCCGACCTGAAGAGATGGCAAGAGAGACTGGTAGACATTTTTATTTTTCTGCTGTGAGATTCTGAGTTTTTGTATTTCTTCTGGAGTTTTTATGATTCTTTTTTTGGTGATAGGACTCGCTTTCATGGTGAATTTTGGACCAAATTGTTCGAGTTTTTCTTTGAGTGATATGGTGAGATATTCTGGATCTACCTCGATAGATTCATACTTTTTTAGCTCGTCTTTCCACTGTCCTCTATCATCTATAATGCGATAATGTTCAGGATCAAATAATCCACTTGTTCGCATATCACAGAAAATAATCGGTTTCGCAGCTGCCAATAAAATCATAATCTCTCCTACATCATGTGAGCGGACTCCAGTGAGATAGAAAATATCAGATGGTGAGAGAATGAGATGCATAAAAAATGGAGGAAAGAGAGTTCTGGAAAGAATAATCGAGCCATTATTTTTTTGAAAAGTCTTCTTTTTTCTTGCCAAAATAATAAAAATTGCCTAGAATACTCCCGTTTATTATATTTTGTTTCCTTTCTATGAAAAATCAAAAAGGTTTTACACTCGTGGAATTGATGGTCGTACTGGCGATTATTGCTATCCTCGCTACCTCTGGTATCTCTCAGTATGGTAAATTTATCAAGTCAGCTCGCGACACTACTCGTATCGCTGACCTCGGCGCTATCAATGTCGTCATTCTCGATTCTATCCAGTCGACTGGTATAGTCCCTGAAAAGGCATCTGACTTGGCCGACAAAATCAAAGATGTCGCTGGTAAAAAACTGATCGATAAACTCAACGGGACATCCGCATGTCTCAAAAAAGATGGAACCGTGACACCATGTGGATACAAATATGCTACTTGTGATGGTCGAACAGGATATATCCTGGCTACCACATTTGAAAGCACAAATAATCTGACAAAGTATGAAAAAGATGATGTCAGTACTTCTGACCCTACTGTGCTCAGCCAAGACCTCTATGAACTCGGTACTTGCAATGCCATCGATGCTGGAGGACCGATGACGGTCATATACGACCCGACAGAAAAAGCATAATATCTCTCTAGATTTTATCCCGCCTTTTGGTGGGATTTTTTATGGTTAAATTTTAAATTTGCATTTTTAAAAAATTATTTATAGTAACGAAAATTATTTATTCAGTAATAATGCTATGAATAGTCATGGGCAAGCATGGACCATCTCTACTATGTGTGGAGAAAATTACTACCACAATAACATGGTAGACCCCCCTGAATCTCTCAGAAGAGCTTTTGGCATACCGACGAATTCTACTGTGACCAATATATCATCTCATACATCTGCGAGCGCAGTCCACCTACTCTTAAAAGAAGAAGAGGGTCAATAAAGACTCACTCATCCTCTTTCATCCCACAAAAATCCGCTTTTTCGAGCGGATTTTTTTGCATTTCCTGGACAGACCATAGAATAATCACATTCTCGTTACTTTAAGTCTCTTCACTATGGAATTTCCAAAGGTCTACACCCCCTCTGAATTTGAATCCTCTCTTGCCAAAATGTGGGAAGAAAAAGGCCTCTACGCACCACAAAAATCTCGCACAGGGAAAACATTTTATATCCCTCTTCCTCCGCCAAATGTCACGGGCGTACTCCATACTGGACACGCTCTCATGCTCGCTCTCCAGGATGTCATGACACGATATCACCGTATGAAGGGCGATGAAACACTCTGGGTGCCTGGGACAGATCATGCAGGCATCGCCACACAAAATGTCGTTGCAAAAGCTTTGTCAAAAGATGGCATACGTCGTGAAGAACTCGGGCGCGAAAAATTCGTCGAAAAAATCTGGGAATGGAAAGAAACTTCTGACAAAACTATCACCGATCAGATGCGCATGATGGGAGCAAGTGTTTCGTGGGATCATGAGCGTTTTACTCTCGATGAAGCAAATAATAAGCTCGTCACCGATACATTTATAAAGCTCTACAATGATGGAATCATCTACCGTGGAGAATACATGGTCAACTACTGTCCGAAAGATAAAACCGTTATCTCAAAATCAGAAATCGAATACCGAGAAGAGGCAGGATTTTTGTATGAAATCGCATACTTTGTCTCTGGAGCTGACAAAGAACTCATCGTCGCGACTACTCGTCCTGAGACACTCCTCGCCGATCAGGCTATCGCTGTTCATCCAAAGGATAAACGCTACAAAAAACTCATCGGTAAAACGGCTATCCTCCCCATCGCAAACAGAAAAATCCCCATCATCGCTGACGAGATGGTCGATATGGATTTTGGTACTGGTGCGGTAAAGATCACTCCTGCACACGACCCAAACGATTTTGAAACAGGCAAACGACACAATCTCCCCCTCGATTATCGTGTCCTCGATAACAATGGTGTGATGATGAAGCACACAGGTGACTTCGCAGGAAAAAAAGAGATGGAAGCACGTGAGATGATGATCGAGATGCTTCGTGCACGAGGCAATCTCATGAAGGTCACTCCTCACACATCTCAGGTTGGATACTCTGAGCGTGGTGGTGTCCGTGTACAGACTATCGTCTCGACACAGTGGTTCGTCGATAGCAAAAAACTCGCAGAAAAAGTCATGGCTGGTTGGGCAAAAAAAGAATTCGAGATTATCCCCTCTCGCTATGGTGAGATATTTGAAACCCTCATGAGCAATCTCCACGAATGGTGTATCAGTCGTCAGCTCTGGTGGGGTCATCAGATACCAGCCTACTATGACAAAGAAGGGAATCTCCTCGGTGTCACAGATGATCCGAGCAAACTCATAAAAAAATATGGTGCAGAAAATGTCGTCCGCGATGAAGATGTCCTCGATACTTGGTTCTCTTCCGCTCTCTGGCCTTTCTCTGTCCTCGACTGGACTTTTGACGAACCTGGGAAACTGTTTAAGAAATTTTATCCAGCACAAGTCCTCGAAACTGGTCATGATATCCTCCTTTTTTGGGTCGTGAGGATGCTCCTCTTTGGGTATGGTCTCACAGGTCAGACACCATTTAAGACGGTGTATCTCCATGGTCTCGTGACCGATGATCAGGGTAGGAAATTCTCCAAATCTCTCGGAAATGGTATCGATCCGATAGAAGTCATCAAACAGTATTCTGCCGATGCGCTTCGATTGTCTCTCATCGTCGGAAATACTCCTGGGAATCCATTTCGATTTTCTCTCGACCTCGTAAAAAATAATCAGACATTTCTGAATAAGCTCTGGAATGTAGCACGATTTGTCTGGATGAATGTCGGAGGAGAAAAGAAAATCGAAGTCGATACTGATGTCTCAAAGCTCGAAAAAACACTCACGAAAAACTGGAGCAAACTCCTCGACTACGAGCGATGGATACTCACGAGACTCAAGAGAACAAATCTCGATGTGACTCGCGGTATGGAAGAATATGATTTCTCTATGATGGGAGAAAAACTCATGTCATTTACTCGTGATGAATTCGCGGATTATGCTATCGAGTGTTTCAAGCTCTCAAAAGACGAATCAAAATATGGAAAAGAAGTCATGATGTATACCCTCCTGACACTGCTCAAGCTCTGGCATCCCTATATCCCATTTGTCACCGAGGCACTCTCAGGCATCCTCGTACCAAAAAAGACGATTATCGATGCCGAGTGGCCAGAGTGTCCGTTTGAGATCGATACAGAAAGTGAAGAACTGATCAAATCGGTCTTCGAAGTCGTGAAAACTATCCGCACTATCCGTGGAGATCGAAAGATTAAGCCAGGAGAAGCAGTCGGCGTCGTCATCTATGCGAATCCTCGTGATCGTGCTGTCCTCGAGCGAAATATCGCCCTCATCGCTGGTCTCGGAAAAGCGAGTGAAGTCGAGTTTACCCTCACAAAAGACGGTCTTTCTCGAGAAAAATACACCTATGGTATGGCTGGAGAAATCGAGGTCTTCGTCGATACGAGTGCTTGTAGCCATGACGATGATATCGAGCGTCTCGAAAAACTCATCGCAGAAAAAGAGGACTATGTACGAACTCTCGAAATAAAACTCATGGATCCTACTTTCGTGAATAAAGCACCAGAAAATGTCATCCGTCTCACGCAAGAAAAGAAAGAAGTGACACTCCGACAAATCGAGAAGGCACGGGAGGAATTAAAGCAGTATAAGGGATAGAACACAATACAAAATATGATTAGATACAAATTGGGCTAAAATTAATTCTTTCGAAGAGCTTCTTGGATGGCAATGCCAGCCCTAATACCTTCCTTTTGAAAGGAATATCAAAGAACCCTATTTATATGCTGATAATGTCGGATATACGTAACCAAAATTCCTGATACCCAAAAATCTTCTGGATTAGCCATTTTATGTAAAGATGACATAATACGTTGTAAATACTCATTTTCTCAAGAAAGCGCATACAAATTAATAAGACTATATAAGTTCAACCGTTCTATTTTGTCTTTACTCAATTGACTTATAAAAATTTTTGAGATATCACTGATAATTTCACAAATAACCCAAAGGCATAAGTCTAAATCTTTACGCACATCTCCTCTCTTTTTAATTCACAATTTTCTAAAATATGCATGAGCATCCATACAATAATTAAACAAACGATCCGTAAAATCACAATATCACTCATCATCGCATAATATATCTGGTAATCTTTTTAGCAAATGAAGACTTGCGCAAAGCCTTTCCTCAATATTTCTAGGCAAAATATCATGAAGTTTTTCTGGAGGTATTTCCTGATTGTCATCAAGGTATTTTCCATAGGAATTCATTGTAAATCTCTCATCTCATCCAAAACAAAAAATATAGTACAACTGTCAATCATTCATGTCTGTCATTGATTCGAAATTTAGTATGCCCTCTGTTCTTGAACGAGTACGTATGACGATTGATGATGTAGACAATCTTTCTATATCATCTTTCAAACTTTCAATCAGACTATCTAATCATTTTAGTGACATATGTATTAATTTATTTTAATATATTTATAATACATATAATTTTATATATTAAAAATGAATTAAATTAATAATTACACGTACATTTTTAATCATTTCCATAATACCAAGCTGGAAAGCGAGTTTTTGTCCCGTCCAGAATGAGGTTCACTCACTCTTTCTTGCTATTGATACTTTTGGCAATAAAAGTACAATAAAATCATATTTTTAACAACAATCACATGTCCCAAACTCTTACCTTTTGTATCAATCTCCCTGAAGCACACAAAGCAATCGAATGGTATAAAAATGTCTTTGGTGCTGTCGTCGAGATGCAACACGACGATGAAGCAAGCGGCAAACTCTATCATGCCAATCTCCGATTCGGTGAGACACTGATATTCTGCTGTGAAGAACTCTGTATTCCTGGAGTGAATAGTCCACGAACACTCGGTGGAGCACACATGTCTATCAGTATCGAGGTAGCAAACCCTGACGAAATCTTCGCGAAAGCTCTCGAAGCTGGCGCAGAAGAAGTCTCTCCTGTCGCTGATCAGACATGGGGCATGCGTTCTGGCACCGTTCGTGACCCGTTTGGTTACAAATGGAGCATTTTTAAGCCTCTGTAGATTTATTCTTGATGAGGCTCCATCTCTTTCTGACAGAACGAGATATATTTTTTTGTGGCCGGAATATGAGAATGCGGAGAGTCATAGAAACCATCTGAGACAATTTCAATCATATTGTTTTTAGCTTTCATTGTGCCATGACGGTCGTTTCTCGGAAATCTATCCATGGAGAAGCTCATATACCATGCCTATCATCCCAAGCAAATCACTTCCATGTATGAGGCTTGAGACCTTTCCCAGCATAATGTAATATTTTTGGTGTTTGTCCTGGCTTTCTGCGCATGACATTGAGAGCTGGTGGTAATCTATAAAAGTTCTTTTTTATAACTGCCCTGAGAGCATCTTGATCACATAATCGAATATCTTCTCGGTGATTTCTGACCCAATCAAGGGCTTGCTGAAAAAGCCCGCTCTGTCGAATTTTGTCCAAGTCAATAATCATAATACCTGCATTGAGATGTTCTCCTCCTGTACCTGGTGCAGCCGCGATATCTTGGTCAAATTCTTGTACAGCATCCTCAGTAATATCTTCTAGCACGAGCACATCTGTATCGAGATACATAATTCTCTCTACTTCAGGGAACAATTGTGGGAAAAATAATCGTACATATGTTGCTCTTGTTAGATGAGCGGCTTCTGGCAGATCCGCGCACAATTCATGTGTATCAACATGAGAAAATCCAAAAGTATGCGAACCTTTTTCATATTCCAGAATATCGTGCATGCGTTTTCGTACATCTTGTTGGATATTATCACACACAATATGCAGATGTATAACCCGACTGACGGAGGTTCGAAAAAGAGAAATAGCTGCTATAAGCCCTATCTCTACGACGTTTTTATCAAATACCATTCAAAAATGTACTTTTTCTGAATTTGTGTTCATTTATAGCAATATATAAAATATTTAAAATATACAATTTTATCCTTGTTTTACGTCTCATTTTTGAGAAAATAGGATGTATGATACCTATCATCTCCGAAATCCACTCCATGAGAAACCCTGAAAAAATAAAAATCTATCAGGGATTTTTCAAGACGAGCAAAGGAGAATATGGAGAAGGTGATGTATTTCTCGGTCTCACAGTGCCTCAAACACGAGGACTCGTAAAAAAATATGCTCCTACAATGACGCTCGATGATGTCGATATACTCCTCGCAGATAAACATCACGAAGTTCGTCTTGCTGGAGTCCTCATACTCGTCTATTTTGCACAGCAGAAAATATACCCACTAAAAGAATTAGCGCGATTTTATATGCAACACGTACCAGGTATCAATAACTGGGATCTGATTGATACTTCCAGTGAACACATTATCGGGCCTTATATCCAGCACGAACTCACCCACGAAGAGCGAGTTGATTTTATCACGCAATGCATGGCAAGCTCCAACCTCTGGATCAATCGTATCATCGTCCTCGCATCCTTTCATCAGATCAAGCAAGGGAATGCGAAACTCACCATCTACATCGCGGAAAGAATGCTCTCGCACAAGCACGACCTCATCCACAAAGCCATAGGCTGGATGCTTCGTGAAGTCGGTAAGCGTTGTTCTCTGGAAGAATTACGCGGTTTTCTCGACCAATATGCACGGGAAATGCCTCGTACTATGCTCCGTTATGCGATAGAAAAGATGAGTCCAGAGGAACGACAGAAATACATGAAAAAATAACACCTCCTCTGAGGTGTTATTTTTTGAGATATGATGAAGATTTTAGGCTGGTACTTTATCTGTCACTTTTGAGAGACCAATCATATCAAATATATACTGTGTTTTGGGATGGACACGCTTGAAGGATATGGTCTTCCCTGTTCGATGTGTACGAGCGATAAATTCTGTGAGATAGGCCAGTGTCGTCGAGTTGGTGTAGCTGAGTTTTGAGAAATCACAGTCAATATGCTTATAGTCGTGCTTTTTCTCTATAGTATGGGTGAGTTCTGCAAAAGCTTCGTCAGCATTGGTCTCATCGAGTTCACCGGCGATGATGAGCTCGAGCTTGTCGTGATATTGCTTTCGGACCTGAATTGTATATGGTGTATGAAAAGCATGTACTGACATAAAGATGAATCTAGGAAGTAAAACTTAACAAGCATATTATGAATTATATTTTACATTATGTCAAGTTTTAATTTTAAGTATACTAAAATAGAGAGTATTGCTGATTTAGAAGGTATTTCAATGAACAAAGAAAGTTTCTGGCAATCCCCTCTCTGGGCTGAAATACTCATAAAAACAGGACAAGCAGAGGTTTTTCTCTGTGAAAATGGAGAAAATCGCGTATGTATCGAGCGAAGGGCTCTATGGAATGGGTATTCTGGTCTCTATATCCTCTGAGTAGAATCCTCTCTGATAACGAGAGAATTTGTGCTTTCTATCAAGCATATTACGGGCCCAAAGGACCTGTTTCTCCAGATAGAACCTCTGGAACACTGTGATAATCATGCCTTTCCTTTTGATCTTTTCCAGAAGAATCGTGCACCTTTTCGTCGTTTTATAGAACCTGTTACTGCTCTACTCAATCTGACTACTCCCGAAGAGGAACTAATGGCAAATTTTGCAGAAAAAGGACGATACAATATCCGCCTCGCCACAAAGCGCTGAGTGACAACACGGTGGGTAAAATGATCAGATAGCTACGGTCAGAAGACCTATGCAGAGGCTTTTTTTGATCTCTTGGATGAGACGACCAAGCGCGATGGTTTTGCTCATAATTCTCTTATCTATTACCAGCACTTCATACAGACACTTGAAGCACATCAAGCAGGATGATTGCTCATAGCAGAAAAAGATGATGTACTGCATGCTGCAGGCATCTTTGCGTACTGGGGGGATGCGGGTATATATTATTATGGTGCATCTTCGAGCGATACCAATATCCGTCGTGATATGGCTACCTATCTCCTCCAGTGGGAGGCTATCCGCGAAGGAATAAGACGTAAGTGTACAATGTATGATTTTCTCGGTATATCTGCGGATGGAAAAGGAAAACTCGCGGGTGTCACAGAATTTAAACTCCGATTCAATCCTGAGAAAAAATACTGGATGAGTGAACGAGTGATGATTTTGAAGCCTTTGACGCTCTTTTTACTTCAGTGCATGAGTCGCATCAGAAAATTGTTTCGCTAGATGATACCTCTCGATGTCCTCGATGCGTTCTCCCTCCCGCACAATGTTGTACCACTTCCTGGAGGTCAGGGAAATTCATGGAGGGCGGGAGATGCCGTCCTCAAGCCTCACGAATCTTCGTATGAGTGAATCTCTCATATGGTGAATCAACTGCATCCGCAAGAGTTTCGTATCTCGCATCATCATGCGACGAAAGATGGGCATTATACATACCGGGGCTGGTGATGTACGCATTTCGAGCCAGGAGAAGAGGTCACAGGAAGAATCTCGGAGAAATACCATATTGCCCGCGAACTTCATGACCTCTTTAGAAACATAGAAAAACCCGATGGGTGGCATCCGAGCGAATCTCCATGGTCACAAGCACACGAAATAGTCTGGTGAGAAAGAGAATTGCCAAAAAACATACATCCAGAAATATATGAAGTAATACAGGGCGTCATAAAATTATTACAACCACTTTCTCTCCCAAACCAGATTATCCATGGTGATTTGTGTGGAAATATTCTCTTCCATGAGACACTTGCACCCGTGGTGATAGATTTTTCTCTTGATTACCGTCCCCGAGAGTATGCTGAGGCAATACTCATCGCTGACTCTATTGCCTGGGAAAATGGAGGAAAAGAAGCATATTCCCTCCTCCCTCCAGATTCCAAGCAAGTACTTCTTCGTGCCTGCCTTTTTCGACTCCTCACAAAGGCACTTTTAAAACCTGAGGATTTGGAGAATTTTCGAGCACGATGAAAAGGATATGTTGATATTATCCAACAGATAACAAACTAACCTGATTCCCTATTTCTTCCGTATTTCGAGTATCCATCGTTCTTGTTCTGCGAGATGATATGTGAGGGCTTTGGTGAGTATCATGCCTCGATTTTTAGCCAGTTGCTGTCCGTCAGCCCATTCTTCTTCTGAGGCTTGTTTATAGATCCACGCTCGACCATCCGTTTTGAGCAGAGGTTTTATCCAGGTAAAGAGATCTTCGATATAGGCAGCTGCTCGTGTCACGACGAGATCATAGTGATCGCTCGTTGATGGAGTACCATCGAGAAATACTATTCCATTTTTATTGTGTTTTCTCTCTTCTTTCATCGTGGCAGAAGTCATATCTTCGACTCTTCCCCACTGTGGTGTGACATTCGTGAGCCCGAGTGATGTTGCGAATTCTCTGACGCAGTCGACTTTTTTTCGGGTAGCATCGAGGAGAGTGAAGTGATGTTGTGGGAGCATCGTCGCTAGCGGTAATCATGGGAATCATCCACCAGTACCCAGATCGAGAATCTTTAATTTTCGATCACCGAACTGTTCAAAAAGCGGCAACGTCACAAGACTATCCTCAATATGCTTCACCCAAACCCCCTCTTCATCACGAATAGCAGAGAGATTGATGTGAGTATTTTTTTCAAGGAAAATCGAGACGAGCTTCTGAAGTTGTGAGTTTTCTCGGTAGGACATAAAACCATATTAAACAAAATCATAAATACACAATTTTATTCAAAAATTACCCTGCCACATTCACGGTGAATTATTTTCCCTGCTTGCTTATCAAAATGCCACAAAGTATCTTCTTGCTTGTTTATCGATATATCTCTCGGGCGGCTACACTGACATGGCAGATAATGAATATGTGTCCCTATGGATCGTGAGCTGTGACCAGAGCGTACCATACGAATGCACTCTACGTGCACGAGATCCTTCTGTCTTTTTGATATTTCTACAGTATGTATACAAGAAAGTACGTTTCCCGATGCAGTGAATTTTTCGTGAAAAAATCAACATTTACCGCCTAAAACAGTACATGTTTTATCGGCAAAAGCATGACAACATTGTATGCTATCTGGAGGAGAATATTGGTAGGAGAATGGTGAACTGATAATTTCTGGCATATATAAAAACGTAAAAAATAAAAAACCTCTCCATTTCTGGAGAGGCAAAAAGAAATAATAGACACTTCTTAACTGACTCTCCGATGAAAGGAAAGGAGAGTGAGAAGGAGTGAAGTATTATATATCATTTGAAGCATGGTTCTTTAAATAATGTTTCATGTAAGTCTCATAAATTGACCATCGATGAGCAATTCCGTTTCGGCAAATTCCGATGACGAAAGGATCTGAACTATTCAAAAATGGATTTTATGACGAATGCTATCTGCTAATTTTATACATCGAGGAGCAAATCATGACTGATGTATGATGGCAAAAATCTGTCCTGGAAACTGATTTTGTAGAGAAAGAGCAAGTTCTCGAGCTGATATAGGTGCTGCTGGTATATATATCTGATCCTGATGTTCAGATGGAATAGAAAGTGATGACATAAAAAAATAATAAAAAAATAAAATTTTATAGAGATCGCACGAATACCAGCGGACGATAGAGCAGAAAAAAGAAAGTAAACATAAATGAAAAATAAAAAACCTCTCCAGTGACGGAGAGGCGAAAAAGAAATACTAGATACTTCTTAACTGACTCTCCGATGAAAGGAAAGAAGAAGCACGACGAGAAGTGAGAAAACGAGAAACATAATTATGCATTAATAAAACCATGCCCTCTCCACTTTTGTTCAGGATCATACCAGGCACGTAGAGCAGTGCAGGGGTATGTATTCAGAGATCAATTTGCAGTACGTCTTACTCACAATTCTTGCCATTCTCGTACAAAAAGACACTGCTGTCATAAAAGCTTGCAAACTCCATCTTGCACAAAGGGGCATACTATGGTGCCATCCCGAAAAACATATCATGATCTCGTTCTATCCTCGGTAATAGTTGGTAACATTGGTGGCATACCCACTTCAGACATATAAGTTAATCAAGACATAATTTTGAGATAAAAAAACTCCCCCTGTTTGGGAGAGTGGAAAGTGCGTGATTTTTCTTCGCAACAAACTTACTCTCCCGTAGGGGAAAGAAGAAGCACGAGAAGGAGTGAACTTGTTTGACGCATGGAGGTATTATACGGACAGTGAATATTTGTCAAAATTAAACCACGACACCGAGTATCAATTCGCGTAGATTATTATATATACTTTCTTCTGGGAGTTCACGTATCTCTTTGAGAGTTTTCCAGTCATAATCTGCTATCTCTGATGCTTGGGGTACGATATTGCCAGCGACGACATGAGCCAAGAAAAACTCTTCATATTTTCTCTGTGGTCCTCGATCATTTGTGTATTCTATTGTTTGGACACGTACTGGGGCTGGGAGCGTAGTGATATTTGGCTCCTGACAGAGAGTAATCATGCCTATCAATTCGACTGTGAGTCCGAGCTCTTCTTTTGCTTCACGTATCATCGCCTGTTGAAATGTCTCCCCCGCTTCTACATGACCACCTGGGAGAGTCCATGGTTTATGTTGAGCATGTTTTACGAGGAGTATACGACCTTCTCTGTCGGTGATGATACCTCGTGCCGAAAATTGAAGAGGAAGTACTTTCATATGTCTCCATTATAGCCGAAATAAAGGCATTTCAATGGTCTATCTACCAATCTGGTACATATTATAGAGCGCTTCGATCATTTCTTCCAGTGTATCAAAAAGCGTCTTTTGCTTGACTGTACGGAGTTCAGGAAGGGTATATTTTTCATCGAGAAGCATGGACCGCATCGTTTGCAATCCAGTGAGAATATTTTCATAAAAACCAGTCCTCCTGCCCGTGAGAAGTGGATTTTCAAAAGCGTCCGGCAATGGTTCAGCAAAGAGAACTCTTACTTTTCATTCTTGGCTATCTGTATACATCCTCTGTATCTGATTATGGATATCGTGTGGTCGTTTTTTCGCATAAAACTTTGCCAAAAAAGGAAATTTATCGAGCCAATATGAGATGGCTTTTTCATTGCTCTCTGGTTCGAGATGTGGCCCATTATGATTTCAGAGCTTCACAATGTGGGATCCTCCCAACGTGCGAGCATAATCATACATGACTGGATCTGAGAAATAACCATCAATCAGCTCTTCCTCCCCTACTTTTCTAATCGGTTCTGACCATCGAGGTATCGTCAGGGTCGCGGCCAGAGCTTTCTGAAATTCTTCTGGTGAAGCTCTATCAGATCGTATATATCGTGATTGAGGGTGTTCTCCTGTAGTCGTCGTCACGACATGAATAACAGGATTTTTCTTACCATCCGGCCTCGCCGTGTGATAATCGGGTGGAAGCACGGGTGTCTCATACCATTCTTGTGGGTTTTTTAGTTCTCTGCCCGTGAGGACACGAGAAAGGAGATCTTCTACCTGAAGAATATTTTCTATTTTTTTACCGACAGCTTTCTCGAGAACATGCGTTACTTTCTTTGAAAAAAATCATATTATTTTTCTCACAGAAGCTGGTAGGACATCTACAGAACTAATTAAATTCATCACATTTGGCACAATAGAAGCCGCCATGGTAGGAAAATGGATGGTTTCAGACGGGCCATGTTCGCGACAATAATCAACAATAGTGTTCTCGCCTGACATCCTCCCGAGAACAAAGCCCATACCAGCGAAAGAACCAGAAGAAGCAAAAATAATATGGTCAAAATCAGTCGGCTCAATACCTGCCTGGACGAGTGCTGCCATCATACCAATACTCGATGATGCGCGGTATTCTCCAGGATCGACGATGAGTATACGAGCTCATTCAGGACCCAGAGTATGGTCTTTTATACCTCTCAATACCTCATTTTTTATGAGGGGAGAAATTTTTTCTCATGTTTCTTGAAGTATATCAGGAGACATATACTATCAGAATAGCACAGAATAAACTGATTATCAATCATAAAAAGTGTTTATTTTTACTATCCTCTGAGTACAATCGCCTCTATATCATGAAGAAAAAACAAAAAATCATCGCGCCACGTGTTGCCAACAAAGCAGGATATCAAGTTCAGGATGTCTGGTTTCATAAGGCAAAGGCTGCTGGATATCGTGCACGCAGTGCTTTTAAACTCCTCCAAATACAAGAAGAAACAGGATTGATTCGAGCTGGAGACATAGCCCTCGATCTCGGATGTGCACCCGGCAGCTGGCTCCAGGTTATCACAAAGCTCGTTGGTGAAGAAGGAAGGGTCCTCGGTATCGATCTCCAAAATGTCGATAAATTTGCTCAAAAAAATATCACTACTTTCGTTGGCGATATGACAGTCAGCGGATCCCATGAAAAAATCAAAAAATACCTCTCAGAAATACGCACCGAAGGTCAAGAACAAGAAGCCGAAAAAGAAGCGTCTGGAGCCTGGTGAATCAATGATAATCCAAAACTCTCTCTAAAATGATTCAATGTTATCACTTCTGACGTGGCACCCAAGACAACAGGTCGAAATGATGATGATCAGTATCACAGCGCCATGCTCTGTCTCGAAGTCCTCAAAATCGCAGATAAATTCCTCGCTCCTGGAGGCAATCTTGTGATGAAAATCTTTGTCGGTCGAGACCTCGCACAAGTTCTCAATAAGGCAAAAAATATGTTTCGAAAAATACAGACTATCAAACCCGATGCGTGTCGGGATAGAAGCTTCGAAGAATATGTCGTGTGCCGAGGGTTTAAATCCTAGAATGGGACATCCATTTCTGTTGCTGGTTTAATACTTGGACCAGATGACATGCCACCATTATCACGATTTTTCTGATAATCATTTTCGACGACGTAGTGTGTATCGCCATATTGTCCTGGTTCTTTGCGCTTGAGAACCGTCATATTGACATAGCCCTTTTCATTCACGATATCCTGCATATCTGCGAGTTTGAGCGAGAGATTGAGGATTTCACCATACTGTGTTGAGACCGCTTTCGCAGACCCACCGATATATTTTTTATCAGCCATAAAAGAGTTTTATAAAATGTATTATTCAGCCACTGTGCCCTCTTCTTCGACACCAACCAGACGGATGCGGTAGCCAGTGAGTTGCTCAGCAAGGCGCACATTACCACCAGATCGTCCGATAGCACGGACTTCTTCTGATTTTGGAACAGAGACCTGAGCGACACCATCTTCATCGAATTGGACATCGAGGATACGGGCAGGGTTGAGAGCTTGAGCGACGAGTTCACGAGCATTATCAGTATAGTTGATGACATCGACTTTTTCTCCTGAGAGTTCTTCAACGACGGCCTTCACACGGATACCCTTTGGACCGATGAGGGCACCAGCAGGATCTACTTCTTCAAATTCTGAAGCAACGATGATTTTTGTCTTAAATCCTGGTTCACGAACGATTTTTACGATTTCGATAGTCCCATCCTCGAGTTCTGGAGTCGAGAGTTCAAAGAGTTTCGCGACGAGTTGTGGATCCTTTCGAGAGAGGATGATCTTTGGATCACCATGCCCCTCATCTTCGACTTTTTTTACAAAGACATGAAGACGCATACCTGGAGTGTATTTATCACGACTGACTTGTTCTCCTCGTGGGAGGAGCACTTGAGAGCCGTTGAATTCGACGAAGACACGATCATTTTCGACCATATCGACACGGACATTCACGATTTCGCCCTGTTTGTCTTTGAATATTTCATAGACTTTTGCCTTTTCAGACTCACCAATCTTCTGAATGATGACCTGACGAGCAGCCTGAGAAGCGATACGACCGAAGACTTGTTGGTTATCACGGAGGACATCACTCACATCGATTTCGATGATATCACCGATATCAAATGCATCAGCATCTTCACCGAGTTCAGCTTTGCTAATCTCAGTATTTGGATTGGTGACTTCTTCGACGACAGTTTTTTCGAGAGTGACAGCGATATCTCCAGAATCAAAATCGAGTTTTACATTCACGATATCGTCCTTGGTACCATAGTCTTTTTTATAGGCAGTACGGATAGCAGATTCGATGATTTCGACGAGGTCTTCACGGCGGAGACCACGTTCGGCAGCGATATGATTGATAGCTGCTTCTATCTTTTTTAAGTCTAACATGACATGAAAAGGTTAAGAGTTAAACGTTTATTATGAAACGTTGGGCTTCAGTCAAAAACAGTATAGAGAAACTCAGGGTAAAAAAAAGAACCTGGAGATCCAAATTCTTGCGTTATTGACTGATTACGGGGACAGTATATCGGAATACCATGGAAAATCAAAAAGAAAAATTGACAAAATATATTAGTAAGTCTTGAATTATTTTTCTTCTTGCAGAAGATCGATTACTATGATCCTCTTTCCATCTGAGAAAGCCCTCTGACCTTTTAAAATATCTACTGGAAACCATATTCAGGCCAGACTTTGTTCCTCATTTTTATATTTGAAAGTAGTATTGCCCGTTCCCCAGTGTATCTGTATTTCATGATCATATATATCAGTTATTTTCTGCGTTGCTTTTCGCCCATACCTATCCCAGAGTATGATATCCCGATTATTTACGAGATAATATTCCCCCTTATTCGGACCGAGAAAGACCATATCAAGTGGTACTGAAGGAGCAAGAATTTGACGCGTCAATACATCATAAAAAATATCTTTGCCTGCTTGTGTAGAGACAGAGATTCACGCTATGTTATTCGTAAACACTATGCTATTCAGTGCATTTTTTTCTTCGATTGTGAGACTACGAGCGTATGACTTTTTTGTTTCATTATCATCGAGAAAACGAATCCGAATGGGAGTCCGAAAATCAGCTGTTCCTGCAGTATTTCGAGCAATAGAAACAAAAAAAGTCTGACTTTTGACTCCGTTGGAAACCAATATAGATCCATCTCCTGGTGGTAGACGTGTGATATCACATATCTCAGAACATTCTTGTTCACGAGACCATGGAAGAGTGAAATGAATCGGGTAATCAAATCCGAGAATGTGGATATCTTTCTTGAATAATTCGGCTTGGAGACGCACAATTACATGAGAAGGAGCATCGAGCTGGACTCGTAGCGATGATACATCCCAATAATACGTCTTCCCTACCACCCAGACAATACACCCGAGAATTGATACTACCAGAAATACTGGAAAGAAGAAAGAAAATATTTTGTCACGAAGATCGCGAATATCCATATGTGTTTTATTATCATCCGTGCAATAAAATGCACAAAATTAAAAATTTGACAATATATCAAATTAACCATTATATACCTTAATAAATAAAAAATACAATGAATAATGAACCTCTCTGAGAATACCAAAATCCTAATATAAAGCGCTATTTTCGTGAAGTTATACACACTGATCTCTTAACACCAGAAGAAGAGCTAGAACTAGCAGAAAAAACACGTCGATGAGACCTCGATGCTCGTAATCGTATGATACGAGCAAATCTCCGATTGGTCGGAGAAATTGCAAAAGACTATATAGGGCGATGAGTGCAGCTCGCAGATCTCATTCAGGAGGGAAATATGGGGCTCATGGAAGCCGTAGATCGATTTGACCCCAGTCTCGGCAAACTCTCAAGCTACGCAACGTGGTGGATAAACAACTTTATGCATAAAGCTGTTGCTGAGCAAGGTCGTGATATTAGACTGCCCGTAAATATGCTCAGAAAAATCTGAAAAGTAAGCAAGGTGGCTATGAGTCTCACAGAAGATCTATGACGCGCTCCAAATGCCAGAGAAATAAGTGATGTCTTAGGTATTCCGAGAAGAAAAATTGCTATCATAATGGATACAAGCATCGCCCCTATCTCACTCCAGACTGTTATGCAAAGCCAAGGCGATGGTGATGGCGAAAGCGATGTGGATATGGGCAGAGAGTTTGTGTTAGCAGTGATAGATGAAAACAATGAATCACCTTTTGATAAATTAGTGACAGATGACATACTATGAAAGACAGATGTGTTATTATCTTGGTTGGAAACCAGGGATCCAAGAAAAAAAGAAATAATCGAATTGCGCTATGGCTTAAATGGTCAAAGACCTCATACTTTAGACGAAATCGGTACACATGTATGACTCACGAAAACACGTGTTGCTCAATTAGAAAGGCAAGCATTGAGACTGATGAGATGACATCTGAGAAAATTAGAAAATCCAGATCTCATGCAAGCCAGAAACCTCAGACCTCAAGGTACAACAAAAAATATACTCGATACCCCTATTTGATTGAGGGTGACACCAGATCAGAAAGCAGATTTATTGGAACGGTTAACTAAAATAGGTCATGTTTATACACCTATCACTCTTATACGGGTAGCTATATTGATAGAAAAATTAATACAATCCCCAAATTTGACTCCCCGAGAGTTTGAATCATGTCTTGCGGGTCATGAATTACAGCATTTTGCGGTCCAAGATATACCTGCCCTGGTCATGCCAGACAAGAGTACATATCAATGTCTCGCCTATATTCTCAGAAAATAATACAAAAGAAGGGTGGGCATTTACGCTGAGTTTTTTCTCCTATAATGGAACTCATGCTTTCAAACCAAATTATATCTCTTATCGCGACCCTCAAAGATGGTTGATCTT
>CAYVZT010000003.1:0-34410 GCA_964456455.1 uncultured Candidatus Peribacteria bacterium
ATATCATCTTGTCAGCATTGAAGATATAGGAAGCATTCTTCTCTGCAAAGTATGGAAGCATGGGGGTAATCCAGTCTCTCGTAAACTCGGCATATTCTCGGTCACTCTGAATTCCGTCCTGAGGAATATCTTCAAACTTTTCTGTTGTTCCGGTAAATCCTTTCTTTGATTCGACATAATCAATTCAGTAAGGTGGATCTGTCAGCAGTAAGTGTATTTTCTGCCCATCCCGCAGAAGTCTCCTAAACATATCTGGATCACGGGAATCTGAAGAATAGAGGATATGGTCTCCGAGGAGAAATATATCCCCCTGTGTGACTTTAAAGTCATGATGCAATTTTGATTGCTTTGGTGTTTGTAAGTTTTTCATAGCGTTTGATGATTAAATCGATAAAAATAGGTTCATGCTCAAGGAGAAGAGCAGTTCGTTTCAGTTGGTCGCACGCAATCAGAGTGCTCCCACTCCCTCCGAAAAGGTCGAGAACAATATCTCCAACTTTGGTACAGCGTTTGAGAGGTTTCTCACTGAGTGTTGGTGGTTTTTGAGTTGGGTGTTCGTAGGTACCCACGACAAGCCTTTTTGCGAGCCAGAGGTCGAAGAGGTCGATGATGTCTTCAAGGACTCGATTTCACACGCCTACTTCTTTGTCGAGTATCTCTGTAAGGTTTCTCATATCAGGAGATATGTATGGTTTTCATCTTGATCCGTAGGTACAGGGCTCGTATCCGCGATTAAAAGGACTCTGGGGCGTCGCCGTGATATTATTTTTAAGCCAAAGACACACCCTTCTTGGCTCAATTCCAAGATCTCGATAGATACTCTGCACTCCTCAAATATTGTTCGGGTCAGACCAGCAAAACACATGGGTATCTGGAGTAGCATGTTTGAGTCAGTTGGTAAATGCTTTTATGAGAAATGTCTTATAGGCTTCTGGAGTTTTGTTGTCATTGGTCTTCTTTCCTCCGTATTGCTTCTTGTTACTCACTCATCCGTTATACGAAATTCCAATGTTATACGGAGGATCATAATAGAGCATTGGTATATTTCACGAGGCTCATGGGAGTGAATGAATGAGCTTGTCTACATCTTCAGACTGAGTAGCATCTCAGCACATAATTCTGTGATTTCATAAGGCATAGATGTCTCACATTTTGCTTTGTGGTTCTCATAAGGCTTCGAGTTCTTTTTCCGTCTGAAAGTTATCCTCCTCGACTCACAACATGTTGTCCCACATGGAAGATAACTCTGAATTATCGAATCAGATATCCAAGAGGAGTCAGACATCGAAATCTTTGAGTATTTCGAAATCAAAATCTCAGGTATTCTGATTCAACCTCAAATTGAGCTCACGCTCTCGCTCTAGAGAGAGTGAGAGGTAGAGGACTGGCACCTCCTTCATTCCAAGAGCCTTACATGCTTCTAAACGAAAATGTCCACCTATAATAATGTTTTTTCTTTCTGGAAAGAAATTAACAATCAAAGGATCGACACATCCATACTTTCGTATACTCTCCATAAGGTTCTGCATCTGGCGTTCCGAGTGTTTCCTCGGATTGTAAGTGGCAGGGTTAAGAATATCTATGGGAACATAGACGATCTTCTGGCGTAGGTCTGAGACCTTGTTTTTCTGGGACATAAAAGAAAGGGGTAAAAGAAATAAAGACTGTTACATATCTGATATTCGTACGATTTTCCTATTTTCCTACGACATCTGCTATTTCCTGAAACGTAATAATTCTGTAAATAATTTATTACCTCTGAAGGACAAATAGACACTGTTCAGCAATTCTCCCTACACCTGATTACCTCTCCATATCATTTGAAGCCTTTCTTGTGAGAACAACAAAAATGTCCCAAGAAAATCTTGAGACATTGTTATATGGGTAATGAGGATAGGATTATTCCTCTACCTCTTTACCATTTTACTATGTCAGAACCAGAATATTCAGAGCCTGAGTACCTTGGCAGTATTAAATGCGGGAAAGGACGTAAACAGAAAATGAAAATCTATGCAGTTTACAAAAGAATTGCACCTGAGGAGCAGGAAGTGATAGATGTACAAATTCTCAGGATTCTAGGATTCTTATAGTTTCAGAAAAGTCAGGACGTATTTTATTATTTTTTTTACTTTTTCCCATATGAAACAACCATCCGAGCAAGAGGAAAAAATCGTTGGTACAGCTCTCTATGAGTTTATTAAGATACTTAACGAGATAGATTTAGATGCTAAGAATAGAGAAAAAGGCAGTCCTAATGAAATAATCATTAAACGAGGAAGGAAGAAAATCAAAGTGAAGCTATAACTCACGAAAATTACTTCCTCGTCGAAACATCCCAAATGCGAGCAAACTCTTCAACAAATTGCTCACCTTTTTTTGTGTCTTTGTGGGAAAGGTCAGTTTTCCCACAACAGAGAAGATGATTTTTCATGAGTTCTGTGTTCACTCCTCGAAGAAGACCCATAGCCGCATTGATTTGCTGTCCAATGTCTGCACAGTAAGCATCTTCTTCTATCATCTGACCAATCTTATCAAGTGTCCCCCGAGTTTTCTTGATGCCAAGAAGGAGTTTTTTCTGGAGTTCTGGATTGGATTGTATCATAAAAAATTTATTTTAAATTAGAGCGTATTGATAGAAAAACTGTACATACCCATTCAGCAGGTTCATGCAATTTTTTTACCAGACTCCGGTGTACCGAGATCAATCTCTGTTTCACCAGTTGCAGGAAGAGAGTTTCTGTAGTTGAGTGACCGAATAACGAGCGACGAAGAGCAGTCATACGTACCATTTGTCTTCATAACAAGTTTTGTAGGAATTCATCACTGAATAGTGGAAGTCTTTGGTTTGTAACCACCTTTTACATCAACAGTGACATATTGTATACCATTTTTTACTACAACATTTGCAGTTTTTTCTATAGTGCCACTAGAGGAACTTGAGTTACTTGGGAAAATGATAAAGAGGGCTATTACTGCCAAGATACCAACGCCAAGCCAAGGAAGAAGAGATTTGTTCATAAAGAGGAAGTAAGCAAATAAATTTAGTAAGAAGTAATTTTAGATAAACCATTTATGAATGGTGATCATCATTTTTTGCTATTCACTCTCAATGGTCATTATCAAGAGTTGGAGTTATTACAGAAGCAAGAAAATATGATGTACAAAAAATTAACAGAGAAACAGCAATTGCCTTGCTCAATATTTTCCAGAGACTGAATACTTTTATGTTTTCTTTTTTCTGATACATAAAGAGAGAAACAAGATAACCTAATGGCATTATTGCAACACTTCGCCAAGGTGAATCCAGAAAATGTTGGGCTCACCCAGAAATCATGGCTGTTCCGATGGAGAAAAATATACCAATAAGAAGAGTTGAAATGGAGCCAAGTTTTTCCATTTTAATATGTTTTTCGATAATAAGACCTATAAGGAATACCAAAATTCCAGATCCAGCCGTAATAAAGCTACGAGTGGTAGAAAAAAATCCATGACTAATAGATCACGAAATGAGACCGATGCCTGCGTATTGAAAAAGTGTAGCCGTATGGCGAGAGAAAAGTGACTGTTGCATAAAAAGAAATAAAAAAGAAATAAATTATAAGTTAATAACAGGATCAATAAGACCAACACTAGCCAATCCTGAGAGCAAAGCAAATAGACCCAACCCTATCACCACAATGCCTGCAGACTTGAAAAAGAGAGGAGCATGACGAGACTGGGCAAATCATGCTGACCCGAACGAAAGGAGTGCAAGCATAGGAAATGTACCAAGAGCAAAAGCCAGCATAATAAGTCATCCTGAAAAGAACGATCCACTAGAAAGGGCAGCTATCTGCATAGCTTGCGTAAAACCACAGGGAAGAAAAAATGTTCCTAGACCAATAATAATAGGAGTAAAGTACGTATGCTCGATTTTCCTGAAGAACTGAAATATGCTAGAAGGGAGTGTGACATTACTCTGAGAAAAAACTCAAACCAGATTTAACCCAAGAAGTATCATAACAGTAGATGTAATAAGTCCGAGCATGGCAGTAAAGGTCGAGTTAATGCCAATAGCGTGTCATAAAGTTCCCAATACTCCACCTAGCAATGCAAAGCCAAGAATTCTGCCTGCATGGAAGAGGGTGAAAGTTTTTTTGTCACTCAACGTATCTTGCCCCACTGTTGCAGAAAGTGAGAGAACAAGTCAACCAACCACAGCCAGACAGCTGGAAACAGAAGCTATAAGACCAATAAGAAAACTTGTAGTGGGCGTTACCTTTCCTCAAAAACCAAAATTGAGAATGCCCGATTTCTGGAGAAGGAAGAATAGACCAAGAACAATAAGACCGAGAGGTATTGCCCGCCAGATAGTTCCATCTTGTTGTGGTTTTTCTTTAAATTTTTCCTGTGCTAAATTATAACCGTAGGATTTTATCTTCTCAGATAAAGCACAAACCAGGTCTTCGCTATTTTCATCATTCTCACATTCGATACATACAGTCTTTTGTTTCAAATTCACAGAAGCCTGTTTGACACCATCTTGTTCAATGAGGGTCTCTTCGATGAGGATTTTGCACGAGGGACAATGTGTCCCCGAAACATGAAAAGTATATTGTTTCATAGAAAAGGTTAGAGTTTTACGTTTCTGAGTCGAAGCGAATTACTGACGACTGTTATGCTTTCAAATGCCATGAGCGCACCAGCAATCGCTGGCGAGAGAAGGAAACCATACCAAGGGAAAAGGATTCCAGCAGCAATAGGAATACCAAGTGAATTATAGCCAAAAGACCAGATAAGGTTTTGCCAAATGGTTCTCTTGGTTTTTTTTGCTAGATTGATAGCTTCTGCTACTTTGCCAATATCCCCATTAAGAAGAACAATATCAGCACTCTCAATAGCAATATCTGATCCATCACTCATTGAAATTGCTACATCTGCTTGAGCAAGCGCTGGGGCATCATTGACTCCATCACCAATCATGGCGACTTTTAACCCTCTTTTTTGAAGATCTGAAATGATTTTTAGCTTGTCTTCTGGTTTCACATCGGTATAGACTTCATCGATCATAAGCTCACGTGCCACAGACTCTCCAGTTTTTTTATGATCACCCGTTGCCATGACAATCTTGAGACCAAGCCTTCTGAGTTTTTCAATTTCATCTTTTGCGGCAGGCTTGATGGTATCATGTATCTTTACAAGAGAAATGACTTCTTTCTCGGTGGCTAGATATATCTCTCTACCACTTTCAAAATGTTTCTCCTCAAACTGACCTTTCACCTTTTCTGATGGTATTCATATTTTTTCTGCTATATAAGCAAGAGATCAAAAGAAATAGAGTTTTTTTCATCGAGCAGTTAATCATTTTCCAGGGACTTCCTGTATATCTTTAAGAGGAAGAGTTTCTGTCTTAGTCTCCCGGAGATGCTTCGCAATACTGGCAGAAATGGGATGTCTTGATGACTGTGTCATGCTGTACACAATGGATGCTATATTTTCTTCATTTGAGCTAGTACTAGATTGTTTTTTCGGAGAATAAATACCTTCGACAGAAAGCGTATTCTCTGTCAGTGTTCCTGTCTTATCAAAAACAATAGCCTGAACGTGAGCAAGTTTTTCTAAACTCTCAGCATTTTTGATAAGTATTCCTCTTCGAGCACCAGCACCGACACCTGTAATAATAGCTGTAGGTGTAGCAAGGCCAAGGGAACAAGGGCAAGCTATAACAAGAACTGCCATAGTGGAAGAGAGTGCGAGAGCAAAGGATTTCGAAAATCCAAAAGTTCCTGGAGCAAAAATCATCCAAGAAGCAAAGGTAATGATAGCAAGAGTAAGAACAACATACACGAACACTCCTGAAATCTTATCTGCTATCCGCTCAATAGGAGCCTTTGAATTCTGAGCGTTCTCTACAATCTTGATAATATGAGAAAGTGCTGTGTCTCGACTATCTTTTTCTACCTTTATTTTGAGAATACCGTAGAGATTTTGAGTCCCTGAAAAAACCCCGTCTCCCACGAGCTTATCCACAGGCATAGACTCCCCAGTAAGATTTGACTCATCGACCGTACTTGATCCGCTCATTACTTTTCCATCCAATGGAATACGTTCATTTGGTTTCACAATAACAATATCACCAATTTGTACTTCTTCTATAGGTACCTCTATTTCCTTTCCATCCCGTTCAACCAGGGCTGATTTACTCGTTAATTCAGCGAGCTTCTGAAGAGCTTCATTGGTTTTACGCTTAGCTCGTGTTTCGAGGAGTTGTCCCAAGGCTATGAGACCAATAACGACGATAACAACATCGTAGAAATTCGAACGAACATCAAGGTAAGGCGTTAGAGGTTCTTCAAAGGCTGTCACAATAAATGAATAGAGAAATGCTACCATTGTTGAGATGCCCACGAGAGTATCCATGTTTGCTGTTCTTGTCCTGATAAATAGTCCAACTGCTCGTATATATTTTCTTCCAATGCCAAAAAGGACAAAAGATGCAAAGATGGGCATGAGATGGTGGAAAAATTCATACCATGTTTCAGACATCTCACCAATTATCTTATTATCCGAAAGAACTTGCCAGCCCATCATAAAGAATGAAAAAAGGATCATCGGTACAACAAATCTCATTTCAAATGTCATATGCTCTTCATTGCCATGATTGTGCATATGGGAAGTTGTTTTTTCTTCGGAATGTTTATGCTCAGAGCTTTCTCATTCTCCTAGGGAATATGCGAAAGGGGTAATAGCAGAATTAAGGTCTTGCATAGGCAAAATCTTATCCGAAAAAACAACTGTAGCTTTTTCAGAAGCAAGACCAACAGAACAGGATTCCACTCCTGGAATTTTAGAAATCTTCTTTTGGATAAGGGAAACACAGCTAGCGCAGTGCATGCCTTTTATTTTATAAGTCTTTGTATTCATATTTTTACCTATACCATAGGTGTAGGTAATAGTATAATAATAAAATACAAAAGCAAGCAATTTAAAAAAGCTCTTTTTTTAAGTGTGCCATTTGTCCCATTTTAACTATAATTGGTTCTAGACCCGTTAGGTCAACCATAATAAATCAATCTGTCTTCGAACCACTCACTTTGTTCGGGTTGACTCCGAGACCAGAGCATTGGTCTCGTCCCCCTCATCACCAACCATTCCTCCACCCATGCTAAATAAAAGACCCACGTACGTGGGTCTTTTTACACCATATTCTTGTACAAAAATATATCCGTCTATACTAAAGAAAATTATCATGTTCTCTGGAAGCTACATACTCGATACATTATTTTTGGTATTTTGTATTTCAGTATTTTCATTTTTCTCACTAGCACCCTGGTCTCCTACGCGAAAGATAGATTTTGAGAGAATTAACAAAATCCTGAAACTCAAAAAAGGAGAGAAATTTCTCGACATGTGATGTGGCGATAGCCGAGTCGGACTCTATCTCGCAAAGAGAAATCCCAAAGCTCATATCGTCGGTATCGAACTCTCCCCTATACTCTACCTCATATCAAAGATACGAATATGGTGGAGTGGCTTACAAAATATAGAAGTAATCTACGGGAACGCACTCCATCAAGCATTAAAAAAATATGATGCTATATACATATTCTGACTTCCAGAAACTATTCATAAAAAAGTAGTGCCAAAACTCAAACAAGAAACAAAAAAAGATATACGCTTTATCTCCTACTCATTTCGTACGACGGATAATTTTTTCGAAGAAACAAAACACACTCACACAAATCAAAGCAATATCTATGAATATAAAAAAAATAATTTTGATTCTTCTTTGTGCTCTATGACAATTCTGAAAGTAGATTTTCGAGATCGAGTGGTTCGGTAACCATTTCGACTTTCCCATCGTTTGATACTTTCCATGCTTCACGTGGTCTATCACAGTAGAGCTCGACGCCGATATTATCTGGATCACGGAGATAGATTGCCTCAGATACACCATGATCGCTCGCGCCACCGAGAGGATATCCTGCATCGATGAGTCGCTTCAATACTTTCGCGAGCTCCAGTCGTGATGGAAATAAAATAGCAAAATGATAGAGCCCACTCGTGCGAGGAGGAGGCGGTGGTACACCCTCACCTTTCCAAGTGTTGAGTCCGATGTGATGATGATATCATCCTGCAGAGAGAAATACTGCTGAATCACCATAGTGCATCGTTACTTCAAATCAGAGTATGTCACGATAAAATGAAAGTGAACGATCAATATTGGCAACAGTGAGATGCACGTGTCCAATCATGGTGTGTGGATGGAGAGTCATGGAGAAAGTATAGAATTATTTTAGAAAATAAAAATACCTCTCAAAAATGGAGAGGTATAATTTTTGAAAAAAGGAAGAACTATTTCTTCTTTTTAGCAGCAACTTTTTTCTTAGCTGGTGCTTTTTTCTTAGGAGCAGCTTTAGCAGCTTTCTTAGGAGCAGCTTTCTTAGCAGCTTTCTTAGGAGCAGCTTTAGCAGCTTTTTTCTTAGCGAATGCCATAGAAAAAGAATTTAAAAAAATAAAAAACGAACGTAAAAAAATTGTATATATTTCTCTATTTTTAGCATTAATTAATACCTTTTCAAAAATCATATTCATGTACATACATATAATAAAAAATTATAAACAGATAATTCAAAAGATAGAGAAGATGTGATATGTAAAAAGAAAAATGAACCCTTATATAAAAAAATAAATTATTTCAATATTAAAAAAATAAAAAATAAAAATATTTTTTGAGAAATTATTTTTCGAAAAAGAAATTATTTTTTCGGCGGAAAAGGAATGAGAATACTCGTACGACGTATATATTCCGAGTATCATTCTCTCCCCTTCAGATGCTCTTCTAGAAGAGGTATTCAGGTGACATATATAATCAGATAACTGAGTAAGATTGGACTCAAAATTCATATCATACTTTCGATATTTTGTATACTCATCAGATACAAACTCCACCACATAAGAAGCTCTCAAAAATAGTTTGGATGACGAGAATATTTCCACAGTCATGACTGAATTATTTTTCATTTATTCTTCGGATTACGACGAAATTCTGCCATCTGCTTATCTGCGAAAAATTCGCATAAGAATCAAATAATCCAGAGTATCGATCCTACGATAAATTGTGGAGACAGAGAGATATTTTTTGTAAATAAAAATAAAAAAGGAAGAGAAATAATTGCGATAAAAAATCACTGCAAAAGAAAAATAAAAAAATATGATTTCACAAAAAAATATTTTCACCACGAAGTACGAAATGCCGCATAACGAGAATCTTCGCCATGACGCATGAGTCTGAGAATAATGTGATAGACGAGGCGGAGAGACCAGATCATCACAAACACGAGTGGCAGAAGTGCTATGGAAGAAGGAGAGAAAAAAAGAAAAAACATGAATGCTATAATCCCATACGAGAGTCACCACACCATATCGACAATATCTGTTCGACGAAAAAACAGAGCAACACAATACCACGATGTCATCCAGAAAAAAAGTACGATGCAGAGTGTGAGAAAAATTGGGAGCATATAATACATATTAATAAAGAAACAAGGATATACGATTTTTTCACACAAACAAAAATACAAATAAAAAATGATTCTGTCATTCCGAGCGAAGTGAAACGAAGCGTGGGAATCCATGTGTCGGTATTCTAGAGATTCTCACGGTGCTTGTGCCCCATATTTTCTCAGCACCTCAGAATGACGATACAAATTCTAAGAAATATTTATCTAAAAAATTTCACTATCAGTGTCGATACCGTCCCCGTAATAAATGCTCACCACAGAACATCAGTAATCGTGATAAACCATGGCCAATTTTTCATGAAAACATGGTTCGTGAGATCATAGGTGCTATAAGCAAAAAATCCGAGGAGAGCGCCGCGGAGAAATACTTGTGAGAGAGGGGCAGTACCATGGAGAGCAGGATAGATCACAAAGTATATCATCCCTCCAATATAGATAGTATAAAAAAGAAGTGCTGGAATAATAGCGACCTTGCCAGAGGTAAGATGAGAGAGATACTGCGCATACCACTTGGTGCCAAAGACAGATATCCACACTGCATCTATCGCGAGAAAGAGAGTGAGAGTAGAAACAAAGAGAAGAAAAATTTTGAACATAATAATTATATTTCAAGCATCTTATAAAAATCACCTTTCTTTTTGACGTAGAGATCTTCTTGGCGTACCAGCTTGAGGTACTCTTCTGGGAAAATAAAATATTTGAGTGCTTCTTCGAGATAAATAGTGTTCTGACTTCATTTTGCGAAGAGGAGATATCTATCCGGATCAGCAGCGAGAAGCTGACGGATGTATTCTCATGCAACACGAGAGTCGAGTGTGAAAAATGTTTTTTCTCTCCAGTTCTCATCGACCAATGGCTGGATTACTTCACACGATACAGCACCAACAAAAATATAATGATCGATATCAAATGTTTGGAGTTTTTCCCAGAGTTCTTCGTGTCTTTCTTTTTCGAGAGCACCGAGCTCACGCATATCTCAGAGAAGTGCGATTGTTTTTCTACCTTCTGTTTTTGCAAGTCGAGCCAGCATCTCGACGCCAGCAACTATAGGATCAAATCCTCCATTATACGTGCCATCGATGACGAGGCTGTCATGGAGTCCTCGAAGGACATTTCCACGCGCATTTGGCAGATGAATATGTCTGAGAAATGAGATAGTATCGAGCGGTGGTATTCACATCTCCCCTGCCACAAGAAACGCTCACGCAAGGAGCTCAATATGATGAGCACCAAGTATCGGAGAAACAATATGATATGAATCTCATTTGTAAGAAAAATCTCATTCGAGCCCATCTGGATGCTCGACGACATTTGAGAAAACGAGATCACTCCTACGAGCATCTCTACCATACCAGAGCTGACAAACAAAATCAGATTGATGGACATCGTCTCCATTACCGATAGCAAAGGTATTTTTATATTTCCTACGAAGGAGTTTTTTCTTTTCGTTGAAATAATTCTCCGCACTACCAAATCATTCTATATGACTCGGTGAAAGCTTTGTAAAGAGAGCTATATCTGGCTCGACTATCTGTATCTGTATGTCCATTTCACCAGTATGATCGACACCATATTCTAGCACGAGTATACGGGGATATCTCGGACGTATCAGTGTCCATATTCCTGCAAAAAAAGCGATCACCCAAGCACGAAAACTATGTCATCCACTTCGTACCTGCAGAACAGAAAACGCGAGTCACCATTCACCATTATAATTTCATTCTGGAGAATAGACATCACGACCAGCACGACGAAGTATTTCAGTGATGATATGACGAACAGTAGTTTTACCAAAAGAGCCTGTGACACCTATCACAAATGGTTTGTGACGAAGGACACAAAGACGAGCCAAAAGACAAAAAAATTGGCGAACAAAAATACGAAATATTTTTTTCATACAAACAGATTTATACACCCCACTCACAGACAGGCCAATAATGATTGTTGTTTGATTGAGTATCGCGGACACATCCACATGCCTGATCATAGGTGTCAGGGTCGAGGATATGCTTGATACGACAGCTCAGATAATCGAGTATGCTTTTAGCTATGACACTTGAGGTAGCACCTGGTTCATCAAAGGCCTTCTCCACAATACCTCAAAATACATGAGGAATACCCATATCGTATGCTACGAATTTTTGAGTATCGACATACCAATCACCAACTGTCATACCAAATTCTCCCGTTTTCTTATCAATTTGAGTATCTTTTTGTGATTTTAGGAGAGCCATCTGTGACGGGAGATAGTATTCATAATTTTCAAAAAAAGTTTGCTGTGCTTTCGCTGTGACGAGGTACTGCATAAACTTTATCACTGGATCGTTGCCTGGTTTTTCACGATTACGATTGATGCCATTTTTCATCATAGCAAAATACATAAATCGAGAAAGATTTGTCTGCTTCTTTGCCTCATCTTCTACCTGTGGTATCGTTGTCCAACGAAGATTTTTTACAAATTCTGGATCGAGAGCTTTATCTTTTTTCGCTCGTTTTTGTGCCAGCAGTATCTCTCGTTCTGTCGATGGATAGCCGACAAGAGTGGCTACTTTTCATCTGACAAATAAATCAGTCGTCGTCAGTGTATTATCAAATGCATCCTTGAATTGTCCGAGATTATTTGGCTCACGACGGTACTCTAGGAGTCTATCAATGATTGAGCGAGATTCGACACTGTCTATAGTTTTGTATGAATTGAAATTTATGCCCTTATACTGGATCGTGAGAAGCGGCAAAATATCACCACTGTCAGGCGTAGCACGACCATATCCGAGAGAAACAGCAGAAATTTTATTTTTCTTTGCATCATCCGAGAGCAAATCACCGATATTTTTCCAAAATGTCGGTGCAGTCGGCATGACATTTCGATTGTAGTAGATACCCAGAGGCTCAAATCAGACAGGTATGCCTCGCAAACCTCGAACGATTTTGTCAGCACCATTCACTTTTTGTTTTTCCTCAAACATCAGCTCATCGACAAAGAGTGGATGAAAACGGTTCTCAAAATCAGAAAAGTCTATGAGATTTTCTCCGAGTGAAACAATGTATGGATCAACATAAAAATTCCCGCCATGATTAGGGACCAATACGACATCTGGAGAAGTACCAGCCTGGACGACACGTGGCAAAACATCGAGCAAATCTTCATACGAAGCAAAGTCTCGGACTTTGAGCTTCATATCATTTCTATTGAGGTAGTCATTATATCATTTATTGAGTGTCTCAAATAATGTAGGAGACATATTCACGGACCATATCACGACTTCTTTTGTTTTTGGTTTAAATCCTTTCGCATTTTCAGTTTGAGTCGTGCGAGAAAGCGTCAAAACAAAACCTAAAATAATCAGAAAACAAAGAGAAATGATCCCCACAAAAATAAGCTTTCGTTTATTTGGTGATGGAAGTGGAAGTGTATCAGCCATGATAATATGTATTGCTTAATTAAAGAAAAATCTCTCAAAAAATAATACTCTTTCTCTGTGAAAATCAAATCTAGAGAACCTTTTTCCCGAGAAAAGGAATGAGGACTTCTGGCACCCTCACCGATCCATCTTCATTTTGATAATTTTCGAGAATAGCGATGAGAGCTCTTCAGCACGCAAAAGCTGTTGCATCATTCGTGTGAATCAACTCTAGTTCACCATTTTCACGACGAACGCGAGTATGGAGACGACGTGCCTGATAGTCTGTCATGTAGTCTGCTGTGTGCGTCTCGCGATATTTTCCTTGTCCTGGAAGCCATGCCTCAATATCAGAGCCCTTCGCATTTGGTTTGCCAATATCAAACGTACATTTTTGAAGCTTTCGGTATGGGATTTGGAGTTGTTGCATGAGGTATTCTTGGATACCAGAAAAGAGGAGATGCTCTTCGTGTGATGTCTCAGCACAAGAGAAGCTCTCCATTTCGAGTTTATCGAATTGGTGCATACGAATAATCCCTTCCATGTCCTTGCCATACGTACCGGCTTCACCACGGAAAGAAGTCGCATATCCGATATAGCGCACTGGCATATCCTTTTCTGCAAAAATCTCATTCGCATGCATAGAGCCAAGCACATGCTCAGCACTTCCCTGCAACCAGAGATCCTGCCCCTCGATTTTGTAGCGATCCTCGCGTGGCTCAAGTCGATCCATCGCATCATACGGTTCGGTACGAATCATATACGGAGGGAGTATCGGTGTAAATGGTTTTGAGGAAACCTTGAGACCGAGGTCTTTGATGATGTTTTTGAGTGTTGCTTCACTCGTCAGTGTCGTCATCACAAACTGAATCAGTGCAAACTGGAGCATCACGAGGTCGCCCATGAGATAGGCAAATCGAGAGCCTGCGACATTTGCAGCGCGTTCTTTATCTATCCATCCATGAAGAGCAGCAATCTCAGCATGATCACGAGGTTTGAAAGAAAATTCTGGGATTTTCCCCCACTCTCGGACAACGACATTTTCTTCTTCTGTGTGACCGATTGGCGTATCCTCAGTAGGAATATTTGGGATTTTTTTGAGGAGTGCCGTGTGCTCGATTTCGATTTCTTCATACGACTTCTCGAGATTTTGGAGATCTTCTTTGAGTTTTTTTGCTTGTTCGAGAACTGCCGGATCAGGCTTCCCTTTGCCCATAGAAGCAGAGAGTTCATTACGCTTTGCGCGGAGAGTTTCGACTTCTTGTTGCATGTTTTTTTTCTTGTCATCGAGAGCGAGAAAAGCATCAAAATCAATCTTTGTTGATTTATTTTTGATCGCAGCACGGACGATGTCGGGATTTTCGCGGATGAATTGGAGAGAGAGCATAGAATAATGTAATTAAGCGAAGTATATGCGATACGTTCAAAGTCGCAAGAAAAGAGATTTTTTTTATTTTTATTGACATATGAAATATTTGAATATAAAACGATGAAATATCATAACATTTTACTTTGATGGAACCACCTGAATGCGATCCAGATATCGTGAAAAGAGCTGAAACAAAAGATACAGCTGAAATCTACACATTTCTAGAAAAAATACGAGCACTCACCGGAAATGCTCTCCGAGCACGGACACAAGGTGAAATACAAAACAACATAGATGATTTTGTGGTGATTTGTGAAGGAGGAAACGTCATAGCCTGCGGACAAATCTTTCAAACAGATAATAGCTTCACTCTTGAGCTCTGAGCGCTAGCAACAGATCCAAAATATCAGTGACAATGATTGAGTGATAAGATCATCGATTATGCAGAAAAATTTGCCAAACGAGAGAGGAAATATCTGATACTCGTCACCAATAATCCCATTCTCGGACAAAAACTCATCGAGCGATGATACCATCTCGCTTCTCTTCGATATGCTTGGAGAGAGCAACGGTCACCGACCAAATCTGTATATATGAAGTATTAATTTTTCATTTTCACATGCGCCGTCACTGGCTCATGATCAGACGCTGTCATTTCAGACAATACAGCACTACTCTCTAAACGAAAATGTGGAGAAAAAAGTATCTTATCGAGTTCGCCTCGTGCCAGTCAGGATGGTATGTATTTTCACCAATTATGTTCCATGCGTCGCTTGTCATGTGTTCACTCGGCATGACGAGTATGACCAAATCCAGAATCACGAAGAAGAGAAAACATGATACGGAACTCCCAGGGCAAAATACAATTCGTATCCAGTGCTAAAAGTGTCGGGGTTTCGCCAGCATATCTCAATATATCCCTGAGTACAGTATAGCGTTCCCGTGGAGCGAGCCCATGTCGTAGCTTCCCTGTCAAGACAGAAACAGGATGTGGTGACTGGACATCCACTTTCAAAAACGTGCGTGTCGTACGACCGAAAGAGAGAGATTCTGGACAAATCAAATCAGTGCCAAATGGTGCAATAATCATATTCTCATCTCTCTGAACCGAAACCGGTAATACTCCTGCAATTTTTCTTCATATATCATCAGTTACCTCTTGCAGACATATGAGAGAATCTGGGTGTTTTTGAGCCAATTCTTGGACTACGGGCACGACTTCTCCAGAGTGATTACGTTGCACATTGTATGTAATAATTTTTACTGACATATTACTGCAATACAATTCCGACTGGGCAATGATCAGAGCCCATAATATCGGGATGAATCGTCGCATCGGTAATACGAGAAACGAGTGGTCGTGATGCCAAGAAATAATCGATTCTCCAACCAGAGTTATTGGCACGAGCATTATTGAAATTAGACCACCAAGTATACGCTCCGGTGAGATCAGGATTTCTCTCACGAAAGACATCGACAAGTCCGATATTCATAAAAGCATCAAATCCTCTTCTTTCTTCCAACGTAAATCCATGAACTCCTTCATTTTGTTTTGGATTTTTGAGATCTATCGGCTGGTGTGCGACATTGAGATCTCCACAAAATAGCACAGGTTTATGGACTTGGAGCTTATCCAGAAAAACACACATAGCGTTATCCCATTCTTGACGATATGGAAGTCGGGAGAGGTCATCTTTGGAGTTTGGAATGTAGGAATTCACAAGATAAAAATCAGGAAATTCGAGAGCCAGAGTACGTCCCTCATTATCAGCTTCTGTGCCAATACGATTCATCACAGCCATCGGAGGAATTTTTGTAAAAACAGCAGTGCCCGAATATCCCGGTCGTTCAGCTGAGTTAAATATACATTCATAACCAAGAGACTGGATGATATCAGTTTCAGCGATGATTTGCTCTGGCTTCGCTTTGATTTCTTGGAGACCGATAATATCAGGATTTAATTTTTGAAGAATCTCAGGAAATCACTTTTTCATAACAGCCCGGATTCAGTTTACGTTCCAAGAGATGAGTTTCATAAGATAATCTATCTAATAAAAATACTTTCAATAAATTGAACAATAATAGATGCTATATCTGAATATCTATTTTTACTGAAAATTATTGCCAACAAAACAAATAATAACATCCAAATCGCTACAAAGACTCCATAATATATTTCTGATATACCCAAACTCTTTAATTCATACCCAAAAATCTGTAACAATAAAGGGAAGAAAAATGGCAGAATTCAAATAATAATGAAGAGAGTTCCTTTATGTATTTTCATATAATTAATTGTGAATAAATATATCTTTCCAGGTGATCAAAATCGTGGCAAAAATGATAATCATAAAACCTATAGAGTGAATCATCTGTTCGGTGCGAGGAGATATCTTGAATCGAGGATTGATAACGTGGATAATCTGGTTCACCAGAACGATGAGACATCGTCCTCCATCGAGCGCAGGAAAAGGGAGGAGATTAAAGACTCAGAGACTGAGAGAAATCATAGCAACCATGATCACCACTGCACGCAGACTGACTCCATGATCAGCCAAACCGATAAATACACGACCGATAGCAACTGGTCCACCTATACCAGCAGTAGCTTCTTGTTTTTCTGCACGAGATGCAGTGTCCGAAAAACTCGTATGAATAATGGCTCGAAAGGTATGAAAAGAAAATGAAATCTGCATCATGACTTCTCGACATCCATGCAGGAGTGACGAAAACAATCAATATTGGTATCGTGTTGGTATGATATTTGGAGCTACATAGGCACCTATTTTACCTTTTTCTGGGACAACAGTGATGGAGATTTCTCGGTTATCACGCATGACGCGGAGCGTATGAGATCATGTGGTAGCAGAGATGATATGGCTGAAATCTTTCGGACGCAACATCGGAACTCAGTCAATGTCCAGAGCGATGTCACCCGATTGAACACCAGACTTGAGGGCTATAGAATCCGGGAGAGGATCGAGAATGATTCCAGGTAGATGTCTTATGACTCCAGCTTTTTCAGCATCTTCGAGAGTATCAAATATAGGGATAAGTTGCGTACCAGAACCAACATGCGAGAGGAGAGCATTTGGCATCATCTCACGTATATGGAGCGTGAGAGGCTCAGTACCATAGAAAAAGAGAGAGGCAAAAAGAAGTGCAGAAAGTAAAAAATTCATGGTGACCCCTGCGAGCAATATAGCAACCTGCTTCCACCATTTTGCCTGAGGAAGGGCGTCCTTTTCTCGACTCTCTGGAGCAGATATGTCCTCTCACTTGAGTCGCACAAATCCTCCAAGAGGAAGCCAATTGAGAGTCCATTCGGTTCATTTTTTATCTCGGAAAAGTCTCTTGAGTCTCGGAGGTATACCGATACCAAACTCATCCACCTTGACGCCACACCAACGAGACAAAAGAAAATGCCCCATTTCATGAATAAACACTACAATAAAGAAAACGAGAGCTGTCAGTAGTAGTCCTATAAACAAAGTCATAACAAGAAAAGAGATTTACTGCCCTATTGTATTTATTGTCCACGAGAGCACAAACTCCTTTTTCAAAAAATGCTAAATCATTGACAGAGAAAATAAAAATACGAGAATAAAAATATGATAAAAATACACCCCCTCTTCGTCATGCCAGCACTGTGTCTACTCACCAGTTGCAGTGTACCATTTTTAGACAATCAAAAAGTAGATACACCAATTCCCTTGGAAAATATCCCTACTTCATGAATGGTGAATACGCCACCAATAGTAGGACCAGAATTACCTCCGCCTGTATACACTTCCCCTTCAGCAGTAGAAAATGCGATACCTAGCAATCAACCCCCTCAGAGTGTCGAGTTACCCCTTGCTTCATCACTCTGAAAAGAAAAACTCTGCGTATCAACACTCTGTATCAATCCAGACAAACCATATTTTGAATTCTGAGACTCCTATGTGCAGTTCTATATAAATTCAAAATTTATCAATGATCAACCAGTCACACTAGAGCCAAAAGATTATGTGTACGCAAAAAAAGCACAGGTCACAACATATAGTAATGGTGAAAAAAATGTCAGCTCAAGTGATCCAGATGTCATGGACAATATCATGATACAGATAAAAAAGGATGGTACATCTGCAGACTACAGCGAGATGTGGATGGGAGGAGAATTCAAAACTATCAAAAAGATGTCGAACGGTATTCTCATGATACAAAAAGGAACATGAAGTTGTGGATGAGCAAACATCGAACAATACTTCATAAATGAAAAAAATATACAAATACCTCTCAAAAATGCAGTAGGAGAATTTCCAAAAAAATTCTCAGTAGCAGGCATCCCCTTTGACTCGTATGTACCCGAAGGTAATGTCCTCTACCAAGGTGTCGCAAATCTACCTGATGCTCCAGAAAGAATACATGATATATGGTCTATAAACGACAATATAGGTGAAAAAATAATGGACTATATTCTCACCAAAAAACGCTTCAATAAATCATACGCCATAGAATTTAGAGAGTATCCTGGTACGGTATTTTTCTATAAATCATGAGTAGAAAATTCTATCGCTGTAATACGCCTCCAGACAAATGGAAAAAAAATAGATAAAAATGGTGTCGTCCAGGACAAGGCTCTCACACGGGAAATTTTTGACTACTACAAGCCCTACGATGAGAACAATTTTTACATACCCCAAAGCATACAAAAAAAGGGGGCACAAGATTACAAAGTATTTACAGCCGATGATATCGACAGCATCATGCCTGTTTTCCGAGTAAGACTTTTCGTTGATGATTATTATCTCCTCTATACGACTCCTGAGTATATCTCCGCTCCCCTTGCCGAGATGTGTAAACCAGTCATCTACGTCTATGACGACACCTCAAAAGCGAAATCAGTAAGAGTAAAGATGCCTCTTGGTGGAACTTTTACAAAGATTATTCCTGACTTCAATACCAATCATGATACATGGATTTTCTCTGCGAATAAAACAGGACAGATTGTTTCTCCGGGAAATACTGAAACATTTGCTTACCTCTACTATTCAGCTGATATTCCTGGCTATGAATTTAACACACGGGGTTGGCAAGTCTGGTGAAGAGATGTAGAGAATTTTTTTGAAGAAAAACTCACAAAAGTTGGACTCAACAAAAAAGAAAAAGAAGATTTTATAGAATATTGGAAAAATGAATTTGAAGACAATACGCTCTATTTTATATCATTTAAATTCAACAAAGAAATCGAAAAATATATACAGCTGTCTTTTTCTGAGAACCCGAAAACTCTTCTACGAGTCATCATGGAGGCTTATCCTCTTGATCAGCAGCTCAGAAAAGCAAATTATGCATGGCCTGAAGTAGGAAGCAGATTTGATCGTGATCTTCTCACAAGTTTTGAACGAACAGGAGAATTTGATGTCGTAGAATGGTGATGAACGATCTATAAATCAACTGGTGATGTCACGATATACTAGACGTATCTGTGTCTATGCCTGATTGGGGGTTATCATTCTATCGTTATGAGCCTTATTTATCGTATTTTCTGAACAACCTGATGTCTCCATTGTGGTACTTCCCCATCACGGAATCACAGGAAATAATATAGAAAATTTTTATAAAGATTTGAGTAAAAAAGAGATGCATTTTGACACCGTATTTGTGGTATCACCTGATCATTTTTGACTGACAACTGCAAATGCCGAATCACTCCCAAAAGGCAATCAAAAAATATGTTACCGAGATATCTGCGGGACAGCTACTTCTCTCATAGGCTATGAAAGCAAAAACAGCAAACAACTCTACCCAAAACATGCTTCGATAATAGAGCATGGCCTCGGAGAACACATACAGAGAATTGTTCGTTATTTCCCACAAAGTACTATCGTGCCTCTGGTCGTAAAAAGAGAAAATCATGTGACAGATTTGGGTCGAAAAATAGCCAAAGATATACTCTATTTTTCCAAACATAAAAAAACATTGGTCGTGATTTCTGTGGATTTTTCTCATCATGTCCCAGAACCATTTGCTCAACTCCATGACCAGAAAAGTATCAACACTCTCTCATGGGGCGAGACGAGAGATTTTGATGCTCTCGAAGTAGATTGTCGTAATTGTTTATTTATAGGAAAAGAAATTGCAAAAAAAGTATGAAAACCATATATAAAAATATGGGGCCGAACAAGTGTAGAAAGTATCTCCGGAGAAAAAGTGGGGACACAAAATACATCTCATGTTTTTGGTACATTTGTCAGCGAAAAAATCTGATCTCCTGGGGCGTTATTTCTCTTTGCTGGTGACACACACTGGTGAAGAGATTTTGATAAAAATGAAAAAACAAAACCATTATTATTTGAGAGAATCATGCGTATTTTTTATCAAGAAAATGATATATCAAAAACCCCCTCTACATGGTATCATCGTATTCTGTCTGGGTTTGATGATGTCGTAGTCAATTTTGAATCAACAATTGCTGATACCCATACATGCATCGAAGATGGAAAAAAAATACAGATAATTACGAAAGAAGAAAATATAAAAAAATTGGCTGATATCGGTATCAATACGGTCAGCATAGCGAATAACCACACGCGAGATTGTGGAGAAAATATATTTCAAAAAATGTACGATCTATTTCCAAAATATGGCATAGATGTCGTAGGAGAAAATCATGATTTTATAAAAACAATTTATGGAAAAAAATACGCTTTTGTATCGATAAATACAATCGAACAGAAATATGATATAGACTCAAGTATCAATCGGATACACGAATACAGCGCAAAAAAAATACCCGTCATAGTCAATATACACTGGTGACATGAATATGAAAAGAAACACACACCAGAACAAGAAGCCATAGCACACAGACTCATCGATGCCGGAGCGAGGCTTATCATCGGACATCATCCACATGTCGTACAAGAAGAGGGATATTATAGAGGAGCCCCTATTTATTATTCTCTTGGAAATTTTGTCTTTGATGAGACATCTCCAGAAACTGAGCAATGATGGCTCGTATGATGTGATATATCAGAGTCACACACTTCGTGTCAAAAAGTATCAATATATCGCTGAAGAGATCTGACTCTAGGATGGAAACTCAATATTAGGAAAACTGGGCTAAATCAATAACACGATTCTCTGGGTGTGCAGCAAAAAGAGTACGGTCATGCGTTGCAAAAACAATAGTCACTCAATAAGTCTGAATTTTTGTGAGAAGCTCGATGATGCTTGTAGTATTTTCTGCGTCGAGGCTCGCAGTAGGCTCGTCAGCGAGTATGACATCAGGCTCATGTATAAGGGCTCGGGCAATCGCGACTCTCTGTGCTTCACCACCAGAGAGATGCTCAGGATAATCATGAGATTTGTGGAGCATAGAAACAGCCGAGAGGACCTGATGCGTCCGCTCATGGATACTAGCCATTGAGTATCCACAAATCTCCATTGCATAGGCGATATTTTCTGCGACTGTTTTTGTGGGAATGAGTTTATGATCCTGAAAAATCATACCACAGGTACGACGATACGATCGGAGATCTTTGGCAGATAATCTATAAATATCACGCCCTTTGTTATCAATAAAAGATCATACGAGCGGCTTTGAGAGACCAAATATAGTTTGCAAAAAAGTCGTTTTACCGCTGCCAGATGGACCATCAATAAATACCCATTCACCCTTTTTTATCTCAACATCGACTCCGAAAAGTATGGCTGCCTTATGACCGAGAGTTGCGTGGAGAAATCGCATAGTTATTTACAAGTGAAAGTAGAGAGAACTGTTTTGTATTTATTATAATTATCCATGAGAGTATCGTTATCAAGACCAAAGGTGAGAAGATAGACTTTTTTACCACAAATACGTGCTGTTTGCATAAAAAGGTGTTCTTCTGTTACCTCGTTATACTTTGCATGAAATATCTCGAGCCTTGATGATTCACCGTCAGCAAAAGTGATTTGTTCTTCGCTTTCAAGGGTCAAGGTCAGATATTCTTTTGCTGCCCAGAGCATACTCTGCTCGACATAGGCACTTGCAGTAGTTTCAGTGAGGATCTGATCTGAGAGAATAACAAAATTATTCATAAAACCTCGTCGATTCACGAGTGATTTCATAGCGAGTTCAATTTTTCCATGTACTGGGACTGTGATATTTTTGCTGTCTACGACTTCCCAAGAAGCAGGAATACGTATCTCATAGCCAATTCCAGAATGTTTGGAAAGTCATGAATCATCGACTGTTGCTGTCTTAGATCCACCTATACCGAGACATCCTGAGAGGATAAAAATCAAAGAAAGAACAAATATTTGAGGAAGTATTTTTACCATAGAGGGAAATAAAGAGCAGAAATAACTGCCACAAAAAATAAAAGAGAAAGTATACGGAAAAACCAGACTATCGGCCACTTATGAAACCACACTTCGCTGCCAAACCATAGAGTAAGAGAAAAAAGACCAGCTATAACACCAAATAATCAGTCCCTGATACGTGCTAACCACTGAAATTCAGAAAACCCAAACATGATAATCCGATTGTTGACCACCCAAACTATGACAAGAAAAATGGCAAACATCAGAATCATGTATCGTATTGCCAGATGAAGACGAATTCGGTCTGCATCGATGACTTTGAGCATACTCCTATAGATCGTATCTTCTTCGAGATAGTGTTTGAGACGAGCATCTTCCCCTGGGGTCTGTACACGAGACGGCGCTGCTGGAGGAGAGAGTGTAGATGATGGTTCAGAAGAAGGAATTATTTCTGGTACAGGAGGCGTGGAAATAGTTTCAGTCTTTTTTTCTGGAACAGATAGAGGAGTTTCTACTTCTTTTTTTGTATCAATTGATGGTCATGTTACGAGATCAGCGGAGGGTATTTTTGGTGGTGGAGTCGAAGCCAGTGAATCAAGTATAGTCGCCATAGAGTCACGAGTATTTGGCAACTGGATATCTGCCGATGATGATACACTTGGAGTTCAAGCAGAGTGATCGGTAGTGCTAGCGGGGGCTTCAGGAGGTGTGCCTTTATTCTCTCAGAGAATGGTCGCAAGAGAGTCAGACATGAGAGGGCTATCGGCTTTCGAAGGTGCTGATACAGGTGCAGACGCAGATGACTGACTCGTCACAGGTGCAGACGATTCTGTCATATCTCAGAAAAGTGGTGATTGATTCGTGTTATCGGTCATGGCTTGCGTTAGAGGGAAAAATACATACGATACAATCGTAATTTTTACTCAGTATAGTGTACTATGATACCAACGCAAGACCAAGTCCGACATGTCGCCAAACTCGCCCGTCTCCACCTCACACCAGAGGAGCTAGAGCTCTATCAGTGACAGTTGGCTGGGATTTTTGGTCTCTTTGATAAACTCAATGAAATAGATGTTTCTTCGGTAGACACACCAAAACACGCTTCTCGTGAACAGATGATCCTCCGAAAAGATGAAGTGAATATGACAGATGATCCTGAAAAACTGCTTGCCGTGACACACCAGGAAATCATCGGTGGACATATCGCCATACCTGCTATCATGAAGAAAAAATAATATGAACATCGAACATCTCAAACCTGAAATCCACGCTGGTATCGCTGCTCTCACGAGCCTCAAGCAACTCATCGAATACCGCAATAGTCTCGTAGGAAAAAAAGGCACGCTGACGGAAATGCTCGGAAATGTAGCCAATCTATCTCCTGAAGAAAAAAAGACATTCGGAAAAGAACTCAATATGCTCAGGTCAGAAGTAGAGACAGAACTCACAAAGAAAGAAAAAGAAATCCGAGAAAACGAACTCAAAACAGCTGAAAATCGTTTTATCGATATGACTGTGCCTGGAAAAGCCCAAGGGCGTACCCAACATCCTATAAAAATCGTCCAATCAGAGCTCATAGATGTCGTGGCTCGTATGGGATTTGATGTACATCGTACACCCAATATAGCGACAGAATATGCGAATTTTGATGCACTCAATATCCCCAGCTGGCATCCAGCTCGTGATATGCAGGATACTTTTTGGCTTGAAGATGGTCGTGTGATGGCGACACATACTTCATGTCTCCAAAATGAGCTTCTCAAAACAAAAACACCCCCTTTTCGCGCTGTATACTTTGGACCTTGTTTTCGAAATGAGAAAATCGACGCAACGCACGATATCCTCTTTGAACAAATGGAATTTATGGTAGTAGGCGATAATATAAATATAGGGCATCTGAAGCACACGATACTGACCATGCTCAAGGAGCTTTTTGGCTATGAACCAAAGATACGAATGCGACCTGGTTATTTCCCTTTTGTAGAACCTGGTATAGAAGTCGATTTGTGGTGGGAACGAGATGGTAAGGGGCGTTGGTTGGAGTTTATGGGATGTGGTCTCATGCATCCAAATGTCCTCAAACAATGAGGCTTAGATCCAGAAAAATATTCAGGATTCGCTGGTGGATTTGGACTCACTCGCCTAGCCATGATTCGCTACGGCATCAATGATATCCGCCTTTTTCATGAAAATAAAATTGAGTTTTTGGAGCAATTTACAGTCGGCTAGTATAGCAAAACCCATATATCCCATTTTGTCACCACCGAGAGAGCGAGAAACACTTGAGAAAGAAGTCAAAAAATACTAGACTGTGGCATATGTTTAAGAAACACCGCTGTCCCTATTGTGGCAATAACCCTATTCCCCACTATCTCAACTGGTATTTCGATAGTATCAATATCCTCACTGAAAAAATACAAGTAGGCATATGGGATAACCCTCTCACACGTTTTATCAATCGATACGAAGATGATATATTTCTCTTTATGATCGGTCTTCTGCGATTATGTCAGATAGTACATCTCGGTAAAAAACCAAGTAAATATACACTTTCTCGAGCAAAAGTTCTCTGGGAAGAAGCAGAAAAACGCGGTCTCGAGATGCGAGAAGTAAAAATACTCGATAGAAGTGTCGATACCTACATCGTCCGAAAGACTATTCCCGGCTCAAGAAAGAAACACATCATGCTCTTTTCAGGACTTCCTCGACCAAAAACAGCGAATCAAGCGAGTTTGGCAACTCTGGATGACAAAGGTCTTTTCAAGAAAACGTGTGAAAAAAATGAACTCCCGGTGCCAAAGGGTGGAGTCGCACGGAGCTACGAAGAAGCTAAAAAAATATTTGATCGTATAGAAAAACCAGTCATCGTAAAACCGCGACTTGGGAGTCGAGGACGGCATGTCGTCACCTATGTCAGAAATCATGATGATCTCCGTGAAGCCTTTCGTATAGCACGTCAGCTCTGCCTCTGGGTCATCGTCGAAGAACAAATCATCTGACCGGTATACCGTGCCACATGTATCAATTATAAAGCAGAAGGCATCCTCGCAGGTCTACAGCCACAGGTACTCTGAGACGGGAAAAAGAATCTCACCGAACTCATACAGGAAAAAAATAAAAACAGAGATGCCGGGGTAGCAGAAGTGACACCAGACCAAAAGATGAACTGGTTTTTGAAACGACAACTCTCGTATGATGGTAGGATACAGCTCTCAGCAGAAGACCTCAAAAAACCATGGAACATCTATGACACAAATTGGGATAGGTCTCTCTTTGAGACGTATATCCCCAAGAAAGATGAAACTGTCTATTTGAGCGAAAAGATCGGTGTCAGTTACGGTGGCGGATCTGCAGAAGAGTATGATATATGTCATCCTGACAACCGAGCTCTTTTTGAAAAAGCAGCCGAGGTATTTCATGATACAATTTAGGCTTTGATTTCATGATTCCTGACATTTCGCGTTCATGGCATGAGCAGCGCTGTGGTTTCCTTGAGGCCAATAGCGTTCCTTTTATCAATCTGCATCACGATCCACTTAAAGGAAAACCACGTAATATAGCGGCAAAAGTCTGGGATGGAATCAAGTTTTAGAGTCTATTTGACTCTTCTGGCATTTTTTCTATACTCCTATGGCATTTTCGTTCGTTATTTACCTTTCTTATGGCAAACTTTATCAAAGAATCAATGGCAGAGCTTGAGCATGTCGTATGGCCTACACATATTGAAACCAAAAAATTCTTCCAGGCAGTTGTTGGAATTATTGTAGCGATGACCCTGTTTACCTATCTTATCACGGTTCTCTTCAGCAATAGCATGTTTGGAATACGTAACATGATACACGCACCTCAAAAAGCTGATCTCTCTGGCTCTCCAATCACAACACAACCAATGAAGATCACAACAGCCGATGGAAAAGAGCTCGAGGTAACTCCCGTGACAGAACCTGCTAAAAAATAATTTTATCCCCTTCCGTTCAGACTTATGTCAAAACTCTTCGCTCCAAAACCAGAATGGTACGTTATCCGAGTTATCTCTGGTACAGAAGATAATGTCCGCACTTCCCTCATGCAGAGACGAGAGATGTTTAATCTTGAGAAATACATCCTCGACTGTTTTGTCCCTCTCCATGATGTCGTCACTCTCAAAAAAGGTGGTGGTTCAATAAAAAATAAGAAAAATGTCTTTCCTGGATATATCCTCGTAAAAATGATCGTCACAAACGAATCATGGTATGTCGTACGAAACACACCAAATGTGACGGGCTTTCTCGGTGCTGGTACAACTCCAGTACCTGTCACAGAAGCAGAGCTCGCTCGTATACAGGGTATGGTCGATGAGAAAAACGCTGAATACAAAACTCCAGTGAAAATTGGTGACTATGCGACTATTCTTGCAGGGTCTTTTGCTGGTAGTGAAGGAAAAATAGTAGAAATCAATGAGAAAAAAGCGACACTCAAGCTCAACATCAATCTCCTCGGTCGAGACACACCTGTGGAGCTCGAATTTGGCCAGATAAAGATCAAACATTAATTTTTGTTTGCAATTTCGCGAGTATCAATAGAGTGTGACCAGTCGCCGGGGTAGCTCAGTGGTAGAGCAGAGGCCTGAAAAGCCTTGTGTCGGTAGTTCGATTCTACTCCTCGGCACCATGTAATATACAACCTTGCACAGAAATGTGTGAGGTTTTTTAAATATATGCCCCTCTCTAGAATGAGCAAACCCCTCCTGAAAAATTGGCTGGTCTCTGAAGAATAGGGGGCAAGCTTGCATTATTGAGGATCTGATAATTGATCTTAAAGGTGCAATCCGGGTTACCATCATTCGTAATCATACGAAAGCGCTCTAAATCAGTCTGGAGCGGTGTAGCTTTGATAGTTGCCGAGTTTTGCACAAGAGACGTGCCTGAGAAATAATAACCCGTGGTATTGAGTGGCATAAGCTGGCTGAGATCAGTAGAAGAAAGTGAGCCACCTCTATGGTTGAAACTATAGAGTCGACCATTCAGGACAAGACGATTAGTCAGGAGATTCTTATCTGTAACAGTATTTTTGAGAGCACCATTTACCGCATTTATGAGAGCACCATCAGCTACTATGATAGCATCTATTCTGGTCACGGATGGATCGATGAGTATGTTTCACCCTCCTCCTTTAGCATTTTTTCGAGCTATTATGACGAGTATTTTATCACCGCCACTATATTTGATATCAGAATTAATTTGGATGTTTTTACCTTCTGCCAGAACCACTTTTTGACCAGACCCAGTCGGAGAACTCGAGAGAGTGAGGAGAGATCCGAGCGTTGTCGCAGTAGAGAGAGCTGGAGTAGAGTTTTTATCTTGATAATAATAGTATCACTGAGTATTCCTTTGATTAGAAGGAAGTCATTTGATATACGCAGCATTATTCCAAGAAAATGCTGTCGAATCAGGGACATACTGGCTCACAATATGAGTATTGATATTACCAGTAAGGAGACTCTGAAAACAGGAAGTGTTTTGGATATCGAGAGACAGAGAATACCCATACTGTTTTGCTGCTATTGCTGCCTGGAGAGGAGTCTTGTAGGTCGTGATGGTTGGAAGAGGGTTCATGTTCGTCGCAGAGAAGCACCCGACAGGATCAGATGGGTAGACACCACGAGTGACGTTTCAGGCGTTGTCTTGGACACAGTAAGAGATGAGATTAGTAGTCGTAGTTGGTGAGCTCGTGACGCCGCTTGCAGACAGATTAGTGAGATTTTGTGTCATAGAAGCACCCGGTTGTCCATAAGCATAGTAATCACCGTTATCTGCAGCTGTGAGGAGACATTTTTCATCAAATTCGTAGAGGGATGGATTGGCATTATACGCAGTTTTTGAGAAGACTCGGTAGAGCAGAGCGGGTGCTGCATTATTTTTCTGAAGAGCGGGAGTCAGGCTCGGAAGAGGTCTCAGCGATCCTGGCTTCCAGAGTCATGATCCACCCTCAGCTGGGTCGACAATAGAAAAACTCACCTTATTGGCAGACGGAGTTGAGACCGTGACTTTTGGTGGTACACTATCGACGCCAATATTTGTCACAGCAAGAGGGGTCGAATTCCCTGCTGTATCACGAACTGTGACACTTCCTGGAATAGTGGAATTATTGGTAAATGTGCGAGAGTAGGTCATAACATCGGCTCATTCTCTGATATCTGGACTCTGTATACCAGGAGACCAGTACTGCTGTGAGCCTACTTCGAGAAGTGTCGGAGCACATGCACAGTCTCCCCCATCGCTCTTACCAGGCTTGTCATGACAGGTGATAACTGCTAGAACTGGCTGCTTTTGCCAGAGTTGATATTGAGTCGGTGAAAGCACTGCATTATTTCCTGTAAAATACTCAATAGAAGCCTCAGGTGGTACACCATCTCGAGCGAGAGAGTACAGTGTTGTCTGAAAACTACTATTATCACCAGAGAATACAGTAACTGGCAATCCTCCTGTTGGGAGAATCATCGTACAGTTCGTTACAGGACTGAGAGCTCATGGTGGTTGACTCGTTATACACTGGAGATTTTGTTTTTTTTCGACACCATTTTCTCTGTATGTTATTTCTGGATAAATAGGACTAGCAGTGGTTCCACTATTTTTGTACATCCATTTCACACACTGAGCATAATCAGGACTTTTTTCATTACATCCTATATCGTAGGTAAAGGTGGTCGTCGATGAACAAACAGCATTTGAAGAAGGTGTAATAATGAAAGTTTCTGGCGTAGAACAATCTGTACCAATACAGGTTCTGATCTTACAGCTATCATTGGTACTATATCCATCACCTACTTTCACGGCACAAACTACATCAGTAGCAGTATTAAATGTATAACTTGGAGTCGGATTTGATATAAATCATATACCAAGAATATTGAACAAATCTGGTCAGAGAAATACTGTCTGATTACCCTGAGTAAATCTATATGGCAAAATCGAAGTACCTGTATCAAGTCGACTACCACAACGAAACGAAGCATCAAAAGCTGACACATTGCTCATGTCATCTGAAAGTGTATCACCCTTATACGCATATATTTTGCTACAACCTTGGACACTAGCATCACTCTGGTCTTTCACTACGATAGTTTTCGTACATGAGTCAGGTGTCATACTCGCCGCTTGAGCACTTGAAGAACCGTAGAGACATTTGACAGAATAGGTACCTGGTGCCATGAGCGGTCATACATGTTTAACAGAAGTACCATTTAAGAATAAACCTGATGTATAGACCGTACTTCACGATGTGATTTGATACCGAAAATGTGTGGTGCCTGGTTTTGCATCACAAGTGATATATGGTATGTCTACTTTTGCTTTGAGCTCGCTCGGAGCATGTGTACCACACTGACTCACGCAACTATTCGTAGCACAATCCCAACCCAAACCAGCTGGACAACAGGCGGCTTCATTACAGGTAGGTTGAGAGACATCTCGTGTGCATCGTAAACCAATTTTGGCTTTACAGTTGTTACTATCATCACTGTCTCCATTGATACAATCACCACAGTCACATGATTCATTATCACTACAGATACCATCATTGTTACACTGTGAGCTACAGTAGCTCGTTGGTGCACAACTTGTATTTTTGAGCCAGAGGTTGATAGGACCAAAATATGTATTGGCCATGCCCGCTGATGTACCAGAACCAAATATAACAGCACCACTCGCATTAATCTGTGTCGCATATCATGGGTCGACAGTGTTTCATGGGAAATTTGAGATTCTCTCGACTCCATTGACGAAGAGGTCAACCGTATCTGTGGCTGGATCGTAGACCATCTCGTAGGTGTTATATTGATTGGCGCCTCAAACTACTTTGTACTTATAGGTAGAAGCTGAAGGCGCTATGTAAGTGGTGCCTGAGTCGGTGAGACCTATGACGGTTGGAGTTTTATCAGCATCAAGTCAGATAACAAAGGTGAATCGTTTTTCTCATTTCGTTGTATTCTTTCATCGAGCAATTTCAAAGTACGAAGCGAGGAGCATAGAAGCAGTGCTGGTTGGGAGAGAGGCGGATATGTTTTTGAGTTGGATAGTGAGCTTCCCTCCGTTATTAAATAAACTACTGAGTTCTGTTGTTGAGAATTTTTTATAAATTATTGCTCCACTCCCTGTACCAGCATCGTTTACTTGCCAGACAGGTTTTCATGCATCAGTTTGAGTATTACCAAGTCCACTTATATAAGACCATCCTTGTGTAAGAGGGCTCGTGTTGGGAATGTATTTGAGAGAAGAAGTGAGATACTCTGAACAGTTATTTACTGGATTTGGCACAGTAGAACAATCAGTATTTCATGAGACACACTGCCCACAGCTACACATCTTCTGCCCGAGATCACAGCCACAGTCATCAGCGTTTGCGACACATTCATTTCGAGAAGCACAGTAGACAGGCTTGTCCGCTGGACAATACCATTCACACTTCTGAGGCCCAGTACAGCCTGCTTGATTGGCACGTCGGACGCGTGCAATATCGAGATTACCAGAAAGATTTGCCTCATCGTCAGTACATTTGATACCATTTGTTGCGACATTACCAGTACAGACAATAGGTATACAGGCTTTTGGTGTTGCAGAGGAATCAACACGATATCCATTCACACAGGTGTATTCACATTTTTCAGATGTATTTGTCCCATTTATCAAGAGATTGGTGGTATAATCTTGAGTAAATGTATACGGGAGGGTCGTTGGCAATTCTGCATTAGAGATAGGAGTGGCATTAGCAGTACTTATACTCGGATTAGCATTACATCGCGCCAGTCGACATTGTGTCACGCCTCCAATCGTATCACGGACATATCCAGTATTACAGGCATATTCACACTTTGTGGCATTGGTTGCAGGAGCACCAGAAAGTTCCTGAGCGTAGCTTACGATGCTAAAATTATAATTCTGTGTAAGAGTATATGATGGTCAGAGTTCAGAAGAAGATATCACATGAGCGTTGGTTAGGCTAACACTGGGGGTGCTAACACATCTGAATCGCGGTCGACAATTCATAGTAGCCCAGGACCATCCACCAGTCGCACTACAAGCTGTCGATCCTTCATGCGCACTACAAGCAGATCCATAGCCACAATGGGGCCCCTGGTCATTGGATCTTGATGGACTACAATTACTACCAGCATAATGACATTTCCATGTAATCTGATAGTTCCCCGGAGCGGTCTGAGTACCTGAACATTCTTTATAAGCATCCATGACTGTCCATCCAACTGATTTTGAAACAGTACAAGAAGCATTTTGAGAGTTTACCGTATCATAATTCGCCCAACCAGAGGAAAAACAAAAAAGAACAAAAAAAGAAATTAAAATTTTATACTTCATGATCTATTTTTTAGTCCAAAATGGTGCATGAATAGCATACGGTATATCTGTTTTCTTTTCGACGAGAGAATAACCCACATTTTCCCAGAGTCACGAAAATTGGTCATATACCCAAAACCCTGGTAAGCGAGATTTATTTTTGATCGTCCATTCAAAAGTAATGGGATACTGAGAGGTGTCCTTTTGACTCTCCATATATCATGCAAGCTGATCTTTTTCGACGAGCAGAGCCACCTTTTCTGGAGACTGTGTTTCATCATAATCCGCAGGATTGAAATATGGTGTTTTTTCATTTGCAGAGTTAGCCTCTACAAGAGCATTCAATTCACGATTTGTGGTCCAGACCTGCATGGGATAATTTTTATACACTTCCAATCTCTGTCCTTTCATATCATAGAAAAATATAAGTGGCATACCGTAGGTCAGCAAGCCTTCCGCAGCAAATCAGCTCGCATCAGTAAAAGCATCGGAAGTCAAAAGTTCATTTGCCGTTGCACGATCAAATTCATATACCACAACTCTCACTCGACCGAGATAAGGGGATTGATTGCTATCACGAATAGCGTCAAAAGGTATCAGATATTTCGTAAATGGATTGGTAATCTGGTATCATTCTTTGGTCACAGATCCACCTTTGCCAGTGATAGTTTTTTTCTTCGTCTCTATGAATAATTCTTGATAGAGTCGTTTGAGGGTAAAATCTTTTGTAAATGATTGATCTTTCGTGACAGCATAAAGTGGATCTATCAGAGGTACCGTGTGTACACCAGTTGCATAGTCTGGATGCGAAACCTGAAAACGGAGTTTCCGAGGTCAAAGAGTATTAGTATGAAATTCATATTTTCATGTTGCATCAGATAACACAAAACCATCTTCTCCAAAAAGAGAAATTTTAGCGTTTTTTATAGGTTTTTTTTGTTCATCATAAATGTATCCAGAGAGAGTGATTTTGGCTGTAATTTGATCACAAAATTGAGAATCAGTACAAATTTCTTTTTGAAATTTTTTATAGTTTTCCCAATCCCCTTCCAAGGCGCTCAAATATCAAAAAGATCTCAGAGTGGTACGATCTCTTTTTCAGGCATTGTAATCAGAACGAATCTTATCTCGTGTCGTAAGATAATCCAGATTGCCTTCGAGCAATTTAGTATAATTTGCACCGAGATGATCTATCACTTCTGTCTGCATTTTTTTTGCTTCGATGATAACTGGGTCTGCCAGAGGATCAGAAAATACATTCTCTGTCTTTGGATTTTTAGAAACAGATGCTTCAGAAGAAACAGTACGAAAAAAGATATTTCTCGCACGAACAAATTCTGGCAAGTACATGCCCGAAATAGAAATCCCGACGCCCACCAAAAAACAAACAATACAAAACAAAATGAGTCGTACGATTCTCATCAGAAAAATTTTAGAAACTACAAGTCCCCCCGGTATAACCACTTGGTTTTTGAAGAAGAGTTGGAAGCGCTGAACCAGCAAGAGTATCGTAGTTTACAGTTGTCGTACAGAGAGCATTTCCATCATTCAATATAACACGGAGTCTCTCAAGGTCGACAGTACCAGCTTGTGCTGGAGTAACAGGTATTGAAACAGAATTAGTTGTCAATATTCATCAGACAAACATTTTTGCTGTACTAGTAACTGGTTTAAAATCATTAGCATCAATCACCAACGATCCCCCTCTCGTATTGAAGCTGTAGAGTCTTCCATTGATAGTGAGACGATTTGAGAGTTCATTTGGATTATCAATCCAGTTCTTGGTAGTTATATTAGTACCACTCAGAACACCATTCATGAGAGCGCCACCATCAGCAATGAGGATAGCATCTATTCTAGTAACAGATGGATTTACATAGATGTTTCCACCAATAGAACCTGTACTACGAGCGATGAGTATGAGAGTCTTGTCTGTGCCAGAGTAATCAATGTTTGAATTGATCTGGATGTTACCTCCTTCGACGATGACCGCTTTTGATCCAGTACCAGTTGGAGTGCTGTTGATGCTGAGAGTATTTCCAGCTATGTTCGAGAAGTAGTAGTATCCATTAGTATTTGGAGTGTTTGTATTCTTGAGTGTTGCTGGAGTAGACCAGTTGAGAGTATTGGTCGTACTTGGATTGTATTGGCTCGTGACGAGAGTGTTGATATTGTTTGAAAGGATACCACGGAAGCAAGTAGCGTTCGTAGCATTTTCTGAGAGAGAGTAGCCATACTGGTTTGCTGCCATAGCTGCTTGAAGTGGAGTCTTGTAGGTCGTGATGATTGGAACAGGATTCATGTTGGTCGAAGAGAAACATCCGACAGGATCAGATGGGTAGACACCACGAGTGACGTTTCAGGCGTTGTCCTCGATACAGTATGCTATGACATTACCATTAGGGTTTGTATTACTAGCAGGATTTGCAACCTCAACACTGAACGATTGACTCATGGTTACTCCTGCTTCATTTCGGTGATAATAATTGAGGTTGTTCGATGGGCTAATACACGTT
>CAYVZT010000004.1:0-32361 GCA_964456455.1 uncultured Candidatus Peribacteria bacterium
TACCAAAAGAAGTCGAAGTCCTCACAGAGAAGAAAGAAGAAGGTGCTGAGGGTGCAGAGTGAGAAACTCCTGCAGCAGCTCCTGCTCCTGAAAAATCAGAAAAATAATATATGATTATTCGCATTGTCGGCACATCACCGGATGCAGATACACTTTTATCACGAGTCCAAGCTTCTCTTGAGGAGCTTGGACTTTTGTCAGATACGACAGTTGAGCTCTACGATACGCCTGAGTATCGTGAAACAATGAAAATCACCACTGTTCCTGCTCTCTGCATAGAAGAGCCTTCTATCAAATTTCAGGACATGATATTTGAGTGAGTTGTGCCAGAAAAAACTGAATTGACGAGTCTTTTTGTGTCACTTTTTGGCTCTGGAGAAGAGAAAAAATGAGGCTGTGGTACGTGCACCACAGGATCGTGTGATTCGTGTTCTTGTTAAAAATAGAGTCTTTCTTATACTTCCGATACTATGAAAAAAATTTTACTCCCCCTCCTGTGTATCTTTGCCCTTGCTTCCTGTACGTCTAGCAGTGAATATCCAAAACTGACACAATGTCTCAATGATAATCATGTTGTTATGTTTGGTGCATCTTGGTGTCCACACTGTGCAGCACAGAAGCAGCTCTTCGGTCGATCAGTGAAAAATATGCCATACTTCGAATGTTCTAAAAATGGCGAGCAAGTACAAGAGTGCAATGATCGTGCTATTATGAGCTATCCTACTTGGCAATTCCAGGATACGACTCTTGCAAAACTACCAAAAGAAGCTCTCACAAACCTCCTCAATAGTGAGCTCGAAAAGGTTCGAGCGACATCAGATAATCTACGTGAGACCTATAAAGGCAAGCCTGAAAGAATAAAAATCATTGCCGATTTTGATGCGAAAATAAAAAAACTGATTGGTTCAGATGTTTCAGAATATGAAAAACTCAAAAAACTCACTGTTCTCGCGGAGGATGCAGATGGTCTCAGAGAAATACCGGTATATACAGCTGGTCGTATATCGGGAGAGAGACCACTCGCTGACATAGCTCTCTACGCTGGTTGTAGCGCTGAATATCAGGCTGATATTTCTGCAGCAAAGAAGTAGATTTTTCAAAAAACTCCATAGAATAGCTCTATGAAAATATCTCTTAATTGGGTGTCACACTGGACAAAAATTCCAGAATATACAGATGCATCTCTCGAAGCATTTTCTCATATCTATTCTACTCATACAGCCGAAGTAGAGGGTGTTGAGTCATATATTTTTGATGAAAAAATAGTGGTTGGTAAGGTTATTTCTTGGAAGCCGCATCCTGATTCTGACAAGCTCTGATTGGTACAAGTTGATGCCGGTAAACATGGGCAATACGAGATCGTTTGTGGTGCTCCAAATGCAAAAACTTCTCAATATGTCCCCGTTGCTCTCGAACATGCGAAGCTTCCAGGAGGACTCGTCATCGCTCGTCGTGCTATTCGTGGTATCGACAGTTGCGGAATGATATGTAGTCTCGATGAGCTCGGACTTCAGGCTGATCGAGCAGAGGGTATTTTTCCTCTTGAGACTGTCTGGGGTGAAAAAACTCTTCAAAAACACCTCGGGAAACCATTCTGACACCTCAGTCTCACTCTCCCTGGTTATGGTTCTGACCTAGAATACACCCTCAATGATGTCATCTTTGATCTCGATAATAAGTTTATCACTAATAGACCTGATCTCTTTTCTGTCATTGGTAATGCACGTGAAATTGCTTGTATAGAAAAACATGATTTCCAGAATCCTGCGATAAAACATGCTAAACCTATTAATGATCTCTGAATAAAAATAGAATCTGAAAAAGTCATCAACTATCTCCTCACAGAATATTCTCTCCCTACTCTTCCTGATTCTTCTTTTCTTATCCAGACGCTTTTACGACGATCAAATCAGGGGTCCCATGGTCTCCTCCCAGATCTGACAAATATTGTCATGACCGAATTAGGTCAGCCGATGCATGTCTTTGATGCAGATACTGTAGAGTGAAATATTACTTTACGTATGGCGAAAAAAGGCGAAAACTTTCTCGGCCTCGATGATAAAACATACACACTAACACCTGATGATCTCGTCATTGTCGATGATGTAAAAGTTCTCGCGATTGCTGGTGTCATGGGTGGAAAAAACTCAGGCACTACAGATGTCACAAGGCGTATATACGTTGAATCTGCTTCATTTGATGCCATCTCTGTTCGAAAGACATCTCAGAGACTTGGTATACGTACTGATAGCTCAGTACGGTTTGAAAAATGAGTTGACCATACTCTTCCTCATCTCGCACAGAATCGTTATGCTGAGCTTTTATCGTTTTTTATACCAGATATAAAAAGAATCTCTTCAACAATTATCATGACGCAGGAAAAACCAACTATGATAGAGTTGGATCATACTCTCTTTTTTCAGAGAATCTGAAAAGATATTTCTGAAAAAGAAGTCAAAGATATCCTTACCCGTCTTGGTTTTGAAGTGCATATAAAGAAGGAAAAGTATACTATTACTGTTCCATCATGGAGAGATACGGGAGACATCAGTATTGCTCCAGATATTGTCGAAGAGGTCGCACGACATGTGTGATACGATATGGTACCTTCAGTTGCCCTCCCAGGACCACTTGGGCTTGTCCAGATTCATGCTCATGATGTACTAACCAATCAAATTTCTGCCTTTTTTGGTCATAAGGGATATCTCGATGCGTATACATATCCATTTACTTTTTCTGAGAGATTTGCGAGATTTTCGAGTGAGAATCCTGCTGTCATAAAAAATACAACAGAAAATCGTACCCACCTCCGTGCGCATCTCGCTGAAAATCTGCTCGAACTCGTAGCCAATAACTATCGTAGTCATGTAGATGGTGCTTTTTTTGAGTTTTGAAATACATTTGATGGTATTGAGTCACTCCAGGGGCTTGGCGTGCTTTGGTGAAAGAAGATCGATTCTCTACAATCAGATCTGGCTGGATATATGATGACATTTTTTGGTACTAAGGGGAATATCGTCCAATGAACTTCTGATACAAAATTATTCGCACCAAAGGCATATGCTGAAATAGTTGATGATTCTGGTGATGTAACGGTTCGTTTTGGTCTTGTCCGTCCTACGCTGCTTCCACTTTTCGATATTGATGGTATCGATGTCTATGGATTTGAAATAGTGAAAATGCCTGTTCTGCATAGATGAATCAAGTTTTCAACACTTCCGGAATATCCTGGTACGCGCCGTGAACTCAATTTTATTCTTCCAGAAGAGACCCCAGTTGCTGTCGTTACTCGCCTGGTTCAAGAGTCGCATGAATGGGTTTCGGATGTCGGCGTACATGAGATATATCGAGATGAAAAACACATAGGAAAAGACAAAAAGTCAGTCGTGGTATCATTTTTGATCCGAAATAATGCTGCAACAATTACAGATAGTGATGCTTCAAAAATTCAGGAGACTGTAGTTCAGAAACTCGATACTGCTGGTTATAAACTCAGAGGGTTATAAACTTCTTATTTTTTCTTGCTATTTATTCTATTATCAATAGTATACCTATACCTCAGGTATAGGTATATACCAAAAGGTCATTTATTTCCTCACTATTTTCTTTATGGAAAAATGTGCTTGTCAGGCTACTGGTACTTGCGCGTGTGAGAATTGTTCTTGCACTGGTTGCGGTAAGTAGTCTTATCCTTCCCATCTCGGTTTCCGGGATGGGATTTTCTTTTTTTATGAAAAAATATACACCACTCATCATTGCCCTCATACTTATCTGAATCTCTACAAAAATTCTCTGCACCGTTTTTCATTATCCGCTTATGTCTATGATGGGCATGAATATACTTATGGGAAGCTGGTTTATGATTTTTTGATTTACAAAGCTGATAAATGTCTCGGGTTTTGTGAAGAGTTTTCGTCAGTATGATATTATTACAATGAATTTTCCTCTCTACTGATACGCCTATCCAGTTATTGAATTCTCTCTTGGTGTCGCGTATATCGCTGATGCCATGATGATGTACTGGCTTCCTATAAACCTGATCACATTATGTATTTCATGAGTGACAACTATCGGAATTCTTCGTTCATTTTCTCATCCGACAAAACTTCATTGCGCCTGTCTCGGAGCCCATACGGACCTCACTCTCGGTTGGGTCACACTTGTCGAGTGTGGAAGTATGATTATCATGTCTCTCGGCATGATACTTCTCATGATGAATATTATTTAAATCTTTTTGTATGTGAAAAACATCCCCCTTTTTTATATTTATTATTACCGCATTTACGTTTTTTTGATTGTCTGCTTGTCAGCAAGAATCATTTACTTCACCTCCCCCAACAGATGCAAAATTGTCTCAAACAGTAGATATCAAAGACGGTGAAACCTATGAGCTCACAGCTGCACCAGTCAAAAAAATTATTGCAGGGCAAGAGCAAAATCTCATAGCCTATAATGGTATGCTTCCAGGGCCTACTATTCGAGTAAAACAATGATCGACTATCAAAATTCTCTTTAAAAATAATACGAAACTTCCGGACACACTTCACTCTCATGGTGTACGTCTCGACAATGCTTCTGATGGTATACCAAATGTCACACAAAAACCTGTGATGCCAGGCGGGACTTTTCTCTACACTGTTCATTTTCCAGATGCTGGCGTGTATTGGTATCATCCACACATGTCTGAGCCTGAAAAACAGGAAAGTGGACTCTTTGGAAACTTTGTTGTTGTTCCCGATGAGAAACATGAATGGGCTGCTGTAGTTGATCGCGAGGTGCCTTTAATTCTTCATGATGTTCTGTTGTACACCGATGGAGTGTTGGAATCTTTTGATCATAAGAATGACCAGTATGCACTTATGGGAAGATACGGAAACAAACAGATGATTAACTGGGATGAGGATTATACCCTTCATGCCAAAAAATGAGAAATAGTTCGTTTCTATTTCACCAACGCTTCCAACGCACGTCCATACAATCTCGTGATTGATGGTGTAAAAATGAAAAGAGTCGGAGGGGATAATGGAGCTTATGAACGAGAAACATGGGAAAACTCTATCATTCTCTGACCTTCTGAGAGATCTATTGTTGAGACTCGATTTGATTCCGCTGGAGAATTTCTGATACAGAATCGTATACCTCAGTGAGACGTCACTTTATGAAAGATTGTTGTAACAGAAGACCCATCATTCCTAACGCATTGAAATGTCAGAGATTTTGAAACACTGCACCACTATGCTTCAACCACTGAAAGCATAAAACCTTTCCGAGCTAATTTTGATAAAACTCCAGACAAAGACATCACTCTGACTATGAGCATGCAGGGTATGATGGCGGAGCATATGAAGAGTATGGGTAGTATGAATATGGGCGGTATGAAGGATGACGTATCGGTCAAAGATGGTATCGAATGGGATACTGGTGATGGCATGATGCAGATGATGAATCAAATGTCTGATATGAAAAATGTATCATGGAAAATCATAGATAATTCTACCAAGCAAGAGAATATGATGATTCATTGGAATTTTCAAAAAGGAGATATGGTAAAAATTCATATTTTCAATGATCCTCACTCTCCACATCCGATGCAACACCCTATTCATCTCCATGGTGAGAGATTTCTTGTCTTGAGTACTGATGGAAAAAAGAATGACAACCTCGTCTGGAAAGATACAGTTCTTGTTCCTTTGGGCTCTTCGATGGATATTCTCGTTGATATGAGTAATCCTGGTGACTGGATGGGACACTGTCATATCTCATCACACCTCGAAAATGGTATGATGTTTCATTTTTCCGTTCAATAATTTCTCTTTTATGATTTCTAAAAATCCTACTCTTCAAAAGAAGCTCCTTCTCTCAGTCAAAAAATCTCAAGGTACTCTCGGTAAAGTCATGCAGATGATTGAGGAGGACTGTTATTGCGCTGATATAGGCCAGCAAATCAATGCTGCTATTTGACTCCTCCGTGGCGTCAACACAGAGCTTATGAAAAATCATCTTCTCTGCTGTGGGAAAAATGATCTCTCTCATAAGGATGACAAAAGGGGACAGAAATTCGTCGAAGAATTTGCTCGTATATGGGATGTCTCAACTCGTAAATAATTTGTAACTTTCACCTATGAAATCACCACTTTTTTATCGTCATACTACTACACTTCTTCAATATACTGGTATCGGCCTTATATCGTGATCTATTAGTCATGGATTTTTCTCCACGACCCGTAGTTTTGTGACGGCAGGATTTGGTATCATAGTTTTTCTTGTTGGTTTAGTTATGGAAAAACATATTAATATGGAGAAAATTGGTTCCATTTCTGCATTGCTCATAGGCGTATTTTTCTCCATCGGTACTGCTATGATTTCTGGAGGCGCACAACACTTCCTCGATTCACCATGGAGAAGTGTCGCTATTATGCCTATAGGCTATCTCGTCTCGCTTCTGATGTACAGGCAAAAGGAAGATATCCATAGTTCGTTCATGCGTACCTTTGGAATATGATGTATCATATCACTGGCTATCTTGTTGGTCACTTATCCTCTCGCGAAAATCACACCACCAGGCTTCGCAGATCATCATGAAGAGGAGGCTATTGATTCAGATCACCATGATTCAGAAAATGATACAAGAGATATGGCCATGCGTGAGCATTGTAAGACAATGCCTCAGATGGCAGGCTGTGAAAAATATCTCAAATAGTCTAGAGGTACTTCACCATATAGGTGTCCTCTAAATGGTATCATAGCTTTTCAAAATATGGCCGCACGCCGACTCAGGCGATGACGGCTATTTTTGTAATTGTTGGATATTGCTCTCTGACAATTCTCTCAGCTTCTGCGACGAGTTTTTTCCCTAAACCCTGATGTTGGATGGCGTCATCAGCACGACTTCCGAGAGCGAGTTGTTCGCCAAAAGTGTGGATTTCACGGATGATGGCTGCATTTTCGAGGACAGGAAGAAAATGTGGCTTGTGTGTAAAGTGTTGAGAGGGGATTCGGAGCCGGAGGAGGGCGTAGAGTGTGGCATTATCAGGTGTTCCTTCGGGTATTCGAGTATACCCGCTGTCTTTATGAATATATGGGTTCTTAACCTTTTTTTCTTCGAAAGAGAGGAGATATTCTTGTCCAAGAGAGGCTTCATACGCTCTGTTTACGAGATGGATATTCTCGGTATCAAATGTTTTTCCTTTTACTTCACGAGAAGCAGTATCGACGACGAGGCCACCACGAGAGACGAGGAGCTCTTCTGAAATCTGCCTGAGGTTTGCGAGATGCGAACCATGGAGGATCTGGTGAGCAGGGATATCTCGATAGACTCTGTTCATGCGGATATATGGTGGCACCATTTCGAGGAGGTCTGCCATGAGAGCGATAAGTGTCTCATCATCATAGGCTATAAAACCACCATTTCTCCATATTTCTGTGAGCTCGCTTTTGTCTGTTACCATCATAGGATATATCTTCAGTTCGTCTGGGCGGTAAGCTGTATTATCAAAGACTTCCTTGAGTGATTTACGATCCAGCTCTGGTGTTGATCCGAGGAGGTTTGGCATGATATGAGCACATACCTTGAATCCTGCATCCTTGAGCATCTGCGTACAGGCTATGGATTCAGCATTTCCATGTCACCGTTTATTCATCTCATTGATTTCATCAATGGTTGTCTGATAGCCAATTTCGACACGTGTCACATCGTAGCTTCTGAGTCGTTTTATCTCATCGATATTGATCCAGTCAGGACGTGTCTCTATCTGAATACCGACCACACGAGAGCGAGACTTCATATTTCGCTCTTTTGCTTCTTCGAGTGTCGCACTTTCTCGCATCTTATAGCCTTCTCTGACCTTGAATTCTGCAAATCTATCCGTTCCTGTCGAAGTATCCTCTATAAATGGTTCGAGCTCTTCATAAGTCGTATGGGCATCATAGATGGCCTTTATAAAAAGCTCTTGATAAAGTTTCGGATAGACGGACCAGGTGCCGCCGATAATTCGGACATCGCATTTATCGATACAGTGTCCTGTGATTCGGAGACTTCTGAGACGATTATAGACTTGTTTGACGGGGTCAAATTCGTTCATCTGAGCACGCATGACAGCTGGTTCATCAGGGATGTAACTCCGAGGTAGACCGGCGAAGTTTGGACAAAATATACACTTTCCAGGACATCACCAGAACTTGGTCAAAAGTGAGATAACAGCTATTCCTGATTGATTTCGGATACCTCTCTTACGAAATATCCGCTCTGCTCTCTGAGAGGGTATTATACGACCATCGGAGATCATCTCATGATAGCGCTCTACGAAGGCTATATTTGGTATTGTTTTCGCGAGTTTATGAAGAGCATAGTGTGTATTACAGAGTTTCTGAAAGTCTGTCTTTGTCACGATATTCTCGTTTTTTATGACCGCGAGGACTATTTCATCGATGATGTCAGAGCTATGCTTGGTCAAGGGGATAGGTATTAAAAAGCCTCCATAGTGTATGGAGGCTGGGGTATATGTCGAGAAAAATTAAGCAGCCTTTTTTGCTTTTGCTTTTGCGTTTCGAGCATTGAATCGATCGACGGCACCAGTACGGAGGATACGTTTTTCACCAGTGTAAAATGGATGAGAAGCGCTAGAGATTTCGATATAGATAAGAGGGTAAGTCTCACCGTCGACATCGATAGTTTCCTTTGAATCAAGGGTAGAGCCAGCGATGAGTGTATAGCCTGTGCTAAACTCTTTAAAACAAACCTGTCGGTACTGAGGATGGATATCTTTTTTCATAATAAAAGTGAAAAGTATGGCTGAATTATAAAAATAATATAGGAAATGCAAGCTAATTTTTCTGACCTTCATTATCCCTTGTGATGGAGGAGTCCAAGTCAGGCTTTAAACATCTCTACTTCTGCTTCCGTTCTGCTCTCCGTTCATTTTTTCCCTCTTTTTATGGCGTCTAAAATGATAGCATCATCCCATTTTCCTTCTTGCATGAGCTGTAGTTCTGTTTTGGAGAAAAAATACCCACCACGGTGGTAGATGATACTCATGAGTGCTGCTTTTATCTGATCGCTGACAAAGCCAGGATTATCTATATTTGGTACATGTTTTTTGAGGTATGTGTCCCAGTATGCTTGCATAATACGCACTTTCATAGCCGATGTTTGTTTTTCGGTGAGTTTTAGGCTTGCAACATCATGAAAATCTGCAGGTATTTCTTTGAGAGCATGAGTCGGCAGTTTTCCGTCTTTATCTTTTGTTTTTCTGAACTCTTTTGCTTTTTTTGATAAAAGAACAATTCTTTCTATCATTTCTGGCTCCACGATCGTGTCTAGCGCATAACGAAGAATCGCTTCATCGATTTGTCCTAGATCACAACCAGGTTCGAGCGTAATACAGTCATTTGGGAATTTATACACTTCTATCTTTTGGGTAACAGTTTTTTTCTTGCCCTTTACTTTGGTTGTTACAGACACTTCTTTTTTGGCCATCTGTGTGAGACCTGGACGTATATAGCCCTCTTTTTTACCCCCTATTTCCATCTCTGCCACGAAGGCAATCACACTTTTCGGGAGCACTACTTGTGCACTTACTTCTCGTATTATGTGACTTGTATCTCTCGTTTTAACTTGTGTACCTGCTGCTAATACTTGGTCAGGTTTGAGCTGGGGATTGAGTTTTTGGATTGCATCGAGCGGTATACCATAATACACTGCTATACTTTCGAGAGATTCATTTTGTCATGCTCTGTGGATGTCGTATGCTCTATGTTGTTTGTGTATATTCCCTAGGAGTTCTGGTGAAAAATCTCGAATAGTAGGTATGATGAATCTTGCACCGGCTTGGAGTTTTTGGGTTTTTGAGTGAATTGCTGCAGGACTTTTGTCATCATCGGAGGAGAGATTCATCTCATAAAATAACTCATGAAGATGATCGGGAACCTTCATGTATAATGCTATTTCTTCGAGAGAGGCCGTTTCTTTGAGTTGATATAAAACAGATTCTATATCCTCTCCTCCTAGATATTGCAATATATCTCGCGCTTGTGCTTCTGTTGGTATCATGACTATATCTCCTATCTTTACGTCAGCTCCATTGATTTTCATGAGAATAAATGGGTCTATACCATATATTTCTCCTATTTGGTTCCAGGAGAGGGGTTCTTGGAGATGAAATATCTCTCGCGCTTTTGGTACGATGAGAGACATGTCTTCATTTACCACGCCGTCGATTACTTTTCAGGTCAAATCCGGATTGAGATCGTAGAGATACTTCATGGATATGAGATATTCACCTGAGAGTTGTTCTAGATTTTGTCCGCTCCGTACGGCTATACTATCATACAGTGTCACTCCTGGTATGGGATGAGAGAGACTGTAGTGATTTGCAAAAGATACAGGTATATTTTGTTCTTTTTCTGGTTCACTCTTTTTACCAGTTAGTAGAGCAGCTGAGAGTAGGACGCCTCAGGCAAGTGCCATAGGACCCAATACTCGCCACAGCTTACTCGTTGTTCGCCGTTGGACTTGTGCTGATTCTGGCTGAGCATTTTCTCATTCTATACGCAAAAAAGCAAATACTTTTCAACCTCTATTTTTCCCATACATCTCACTTGTCAGAGGTCTAAAGAAAAATTTATCTCCTGCCCTATTCTGAGTGATGCAATACAGTCAATCTCGAAATCTCCCTGGCATCTCTATAACAGAAAAAACTCCTACTTCTTCGTCCGCAGGGAAATATACCTCTACATCGGTTCCAATCGGAGATTGAGAGAGGTCACGTACTTGCTGCGCCTCCAACTCTATTCGTGATAGAAGTGGCTCAGACGAAGCGCGTACTGAAGATTTTGGATCGGTCTTCATGTGTTTATTATAACATATAAATATATTTATTCAAATATTCTCTTTTTTTCCGATACATTAAACTATTTTTTTAAACATAATCAACGGGATTTTTTATTTTCTTTTTGCCTTGAAAATCCTTTTTTGTACTATACATCCATAATTCATATTATGAAAAAATTTCTCTTTTTTTGGTGACTTTTCGCAGTGTTGTTTTTCTCTATTGTCGCTATTTCATACAGCGCTCATGTCAACGACCAGGTTGTTATAGGGATTTTACTGGCTCTCTACTTTGTATTTCAGGCTTTTTCACTTCGACAAGCGTATAAGTATGGTCGAGATTGGATACTCGCAAGTATTGTTCTTCAGGCTATTCTCGCGATGTGTTCACCGCTCTATTTCTCCAACTTTGGGGATCCTGTCTATGAATACACAACAGGTACATGGTTCGATACGGCTGATTCACTTTTCCCATGTCAGCTCTGCTGGTGGGCTCGTATCATGATGTTCCCAATAGTTCCACTTTCATTGATTGCTTTTTTTACGAAGAGTCGAGCCATCCTCGGTTATATCTATGCTATTACTTTTCCTGGTATGGCATTGGAGGCATTTCACTACATACTCCAGAAACCAGGTATAATCGGTAAAGTAGCTATCGAAAATCCATTTGGATGTACAGCGCAGAATCCTTGTGCTGCGATACATGTCGATTACTTTGGATTTATGACAATACCGTTTTTGTGTCTCGTCGCATTTCTCATCATCAATCTCTTTACGATGTTAGCACTCTTTTCAAAAAAGATTGAGAAAGCCACAAAATAACTATCAGGTGGTGAACCTGCCTGCCGGCAGGCAGGATGGCAATGACACAACGGCTTTAAAACATAAATATGTTTACAACTTACGCCATACAGAGCACAATAAGAAAATATATTTATGTGGGAATGACTGATAATCTAGAACGCAGATTAAATGAACACAATTGAGGCAAAAATAGAAGCACAAAAGCATATAAACCTTTTATAATTATTTATACTAAAAATTTTGAGACTCGATTAGAAGCAAGGGGGCATGAAAAAATGCTCAAGTCTGGATATTGAAAAGAATTTCTCAAATCACTTGAGAAATAAATAAACAAACTATACTAACAACATGCCCAGGTGGTGAAATGGCAGACACAACGGCCTTAGAAGCCGTCGCCGCAAGGCATGGAGGTTCAAGTCCTCTCCTGGGCACCAAAAAAATTAAAAAATCCCCTTTCGGGGATTTTATTATGCAGCTTTAGTTCACCAACGCTCTTTTTTTGTTGATACTTCATGTAAAATAGATGCCACGCGATCACTTTCTGTTCTACGGAATGGTAGACTACTGTTGAAGGGATCATACACTATAAATTCATCACCTTTACCACCATTTATTACTTTGAAAACTGCTCCAGCTTGGAGTTGTTTCTCCCGAACCAATGTTTCTAATTGACCTTGAGCTACGTCAGCAGTTACTTCTATATTTGGTTGATCCATATAACTAATTATTTTTATATTTTATTTTTGTCAATACTCAAAAAACCTATTTTAAACAATTAAAGATTCTTCTCTTCTATTTCTTTTTTTACCCTTGCTAAAAAGTTTTCGAAACTTTCCTCTGTCTGTTCCTTTGTCTTATAATTTCTGACTGCGACGCCGTTATTTGCCTCTTCTTTTTCGCCGACGACGAGGATATAGTTGATGTGTGCTTGTTCAGCATTTCTTACTTTCTTGTTGAGACCATCAGATGAGAAATCACCTTCAGCACGGATACCTGCATCTCTCAGAAATTTGAGGACCTTTTCGGCGTAGTCGTTGAATTTCTCACCCACTGGTACGACGATAGCCTGACGAGGTGCCAGCCAGAGAGGGAAGACTCCAGCGAAGTGTTCGATCATCACACCCATAAATCTTTCTAAACTTCCAGAAATAGCACGATGGATAACGACTGGTCGCTCTTTTTCACCCTGCTCATTCACATAACTCAAATCAAATCTATTTGGGAGATTGAAGTCGAGCTGGATAGTCGCAAGTTGCCATTGTCGACCAATTGCATCCTTGAACATGAAGTCGAGTTTTGGACCGTAAAACGCTGCCTCACCTTCGATTCTCTTGTATGGCAGATCGAATTGTTTTGCTGCTTCTTCGAGCGAAGATTCTGCTGTTTCCCAGACGTCTTTTCCACCGAGATATTTCTCTGGTGTTGCTGGATCACTGACAGAAAGTGAAACCCAGTAATCCTCGACCATTCCAAGCGTTGTGTAGAATTCCTTGATAATGCTCACGATTGTTCCTACTTCTTGCTTGATCTGTGAGACACGGAGGAAGAGGTGTCCGTCATCCTGAGTGATAGCACGGACACGGGTGAGGCCTGAGAGTTGTCCTGGCTTCTCATCACGGTAGACGGTTGCTGGCTCGAAGTAACGAATCGGCATATCACGGTAGCTCCACTGATTATCAGCGAAGATTTGCATGTGATGAGGGCAGTTCATCGGTTTCATACAGAAGTCCTCTCCGTGACCGCCTTTTACGCGGAAAAGTTCGTGACCAAACTTCGCAGCATGACCAGATGTCTCGTAGAGATCGATCTTTGCGATATGAGGAGTCCAGACTCTCTGATAGCCGTGATTCTTGTGAAGTGACCAGAGATAGTCTTCTATTTCCTTTCGGATAATCATGCCGTTTGGTTTGAGGAGGGGGAGTCCTGAACCGACGAGATTTGAGACAGTAAAAAGATTGAGTTTCTGACCGAGGATACGATGATCACGCTTCTTCGCTTCTTCTTGTTGCTTGAGGTAAGCATCGAGTTCTTCTTTTGTGTCAAAAGCGACTCCATAGACACGGGTAAGCATCTTATTTTTCTCATCGCCTCTCCAGTATGCACCAGCGATACGCTCGAGCTTGAAACTATTTTCATCGATTTCTGCTGTTTTCTCGACGTGAGGACCAGCACAGAGATCATCATATGTCACAGTACCATTTTGAAGAGTATTTGTGTAGACACCGAATTGTGTTTCTCCTTCAGCGGCAAGATCGGCTATGAGCTCAAGCTTGTATTTATCACCTGCGAATTTTGCACGAGCTTCTTCCAGTGTGAGAAAGCTCTGCACAAAGAGCTGGTTTTGCTTGAGAATATGCTTCATTTTTTTCTCGATGTCCTTGAGATGTGCTTCAGTGAGCTGAAAATCACCGAAATCGTAGTCCTGATAAAAACCATTATCGATAGCAGGACCGACACCACGAAGGATAGTGAGGTCTGGAAATGTCGCAGCAATAGCCTGGGACATAATGTGGGAAAGCGAGTGACGCTTTGTAGAAAGTTCTGACATAAAAAAGAATTAAGAAGAGTTTTATTTTTGCTCTGCATTGACCATCCAACTGACACCAAATTTATCAGTGACTGAACCAAATATCGCACCCCAGAATTGGAGAGCATAAGGCATATCAATTTTACCGCCATTTGCGAGTGCATCAAATACTTTTTGTCATTCTTCTTTTGAGGCCGTAGCTATAGAAATATTTATAGCTTCACCAAACGTGACTGTGCGAGCAGGATGTGCGTCAGCAATCATAAGTTCGTACCCTTCTCATTTGATATTTGCATGCATGATGAGATCATTTGTTGTAGGATCTTTTGGATAGTCTGCTGGTGCTTCACTATATTTTTGAATAAAAGTGATTTGACCACCAAGTGCCTGGGTATAGAAATCTATCGCTTCTCGAGCGTTACCGTTGAACATTATGTAGGGTTGGAGTTTCATAAGATAAAAGTGAGAAGTAAAAAGGTAAAAAAAATCTCACCGAAAGGTGAGAGCTTTAGTCAAAGTTCTCTAAACGATTAGCATGTAGTTCACAGTCATGTCATAGGGTGAGAGGTGATTGAGAGTATTATAGAGAGTTTTATTATTGTGCAAAATTATTTCTTCAAATCTTTGAGACCGAGAGAATCTTTGAGAATCACATTTCCAGACTGGTTCATGATGCGAGAGATGAGCTTGTCACCAAACTTCATACGCTCGGTAAACTCCTTTTCTGAGATAACAGCGTATTTGATTTTACGACCAAAGAAGTGTTTCGTGAGAAAGAGATTAAAATTATCTTTATCGATTTCACCGATGACGAGAATATCGATGAGATTGTTCGTCGATTCACGCGTCATATCTTCGATGCCACCACCGACGACGAGGAGAGAGAGATTGTGTTTTCCACGGAAATATTCTTCGAGCTTGCCCATAGCATCAAAGCTTTTTCCGAAGATCATCTGGAGGTCGGGGAGTATATTGCAGGCGAGATTGAGAGAGTAGTGCTTGGTATTATCTTCCCAGCGAGACTTCAGGATTCAGAGATTTTCGAGATTTTCGAGTTCGCGACGGACAGCGTTGATTTGCTCATCTATATCACGACAAAGCTCTCGGATAAAGAAGTCTTTTTTGGGATTAAATGTATGCTCCAGGAAGAATTTTTCGAGGAGTTTTTTACGACAATTTGATCAGAAGAGTTTTTCGAGAGGGAGAGCCACAGGTGTAATTTGCCCCTAGTATAGAGAAAAACTTTTTTTTGAAAAACGATTTATATATATTCTTGTCTTCCCTTGAGCGCATTCATCAGTGTGAGACTGTCGACATAGTCGATGTAACCAGCATTTGGAAGCCCACGGGAGAGGCGAGAGAGGGCTATGCCACTTGGCATATGTTCGCGGAGATAGAGCGCTGTTGCTTCTCATTCAAAGTTTGGATTTGTGGCGATGATGACTTCTTTTACTTCTTTGAGTCGTGAAAAGAGAACATCAAAAGAGAGATCTCTCGGACCACGACCGTGCAGGGGGGAGAGGGAGCCTCCGAGAATATGGTAGAGACCTTTATAGGCTCCTGTTTGCTCGATAGCCAGCAGATCTGCATATTCCTCGACCACACAGATGATATTCTTATCACGCTTATCATTGCTACAATAGCTACATTCGGGAGTTCCTACATCCTTGAGGGCTCCACAGGTAGGACAGGTATCTATATTTTTATAGACATTGATGAGCTTCTCTGAGAGTTCGAGTGTGAGCTCTTTTTTCTTTGTCAGAATATGAAAAGCCAACTTCATCGCTGTTTTTTCACCCACTCCAGGAAGTTTTGCAAAGGCGTCGATCAGGTATTTAAGTGTTTCAGGCATTTTCAAGAGTGATATAGAATGTATTTTCAGGTGTAACAGGAACGGTATTATCATTATGTTCATCGAGCTCTTTTCTGGATTCTTGTTTTGCTATTTGTGATCGGAGGAAGTGTTTCTCTTGCTGTTTTTCTCGGCGAACACTCTCTATACGGGTCATCTGATACCCACTATTCGCACTTGAGTTGAGCATCCAGACATAGAGTATACCGAGGATAATAATCAGACAAAATGAGAGAATATAGGCTCTATGAAATGAGATATAGAGATGCTCTCGAGCTTCTTTTCGTATCGAATGAAATGTTTTTTGGAGATTTTCTGAGAGGTATTTTTGCATACATTATTTTTTGATGGCTATTCGTAGGAGTGCACTTCTGGCACGGGGATTTGATTCTATCTCTTCTTCACTTGGAGTAATCGGTTTTTTTGTGATTATTTCCAGTGTTCCTGGTACTGTGTCTTGGCCTGTGACTGGGTCTCTTTCTGGAGTCGATTTTTGTCGGAAAAAATGCTTCACGATACGATCTTCTCCTGAATGAAATGCAATTATAGAAATAGTTCCTCCTGTCGCAAGTTTATCATGTGCTGTTTTGAGCATTTTTTCGAGATTATCATATTCTTTATTTACAGCGATTCTCAATGCTTGAAAAATAGTTGTAACAGAATCTTTCCACGCTTTTCGCACGATTTCTGCTAATTGTTTTGTAGTTGTAATCGGTCATAGATTTCGTGCCTCAATAATTTTTTTTGCGATAAATCCTGCCCGGGGCTCATCACCATATATCCGAAATATTTCTGCCATTTTTTCATAGGAGAGTGTATTGACCAGATCTCCAGCAGTTTCACCACTAGATGTGTCGAGCCTCATATCGAGAGGACCATCAAAACGAAAAGAGAATCATCGTTCTGGTGTATCAAAGTGGACACTGCTGACGCCGAGGTCCGCATAAATCGCGGTTATATGAGCTCATGAGAGAAAGCGAAGCGCTTCACTGAGATCACCGAAATTGCTATGAATAAAATGGAGTACTGGAGTGTCTTTTTTTCAGACGATATTTTCTTCTATATATGCTTTTGCTGATGCGAGATTATCTCTATCACAATCGAGACCGATAAAAATATCTCATTTCCCGAGTTTCTGAATCACTCATAATGCGTGTCCGCCGAGACCGAGCGTACAATCGACGATTATATTTTTTCCTGGCTCAAAAAAACGGAGAGACTGTATGAGCTCTCCGTATAAAACAGGGGTGTGTTTTTCCTGAAACGCTGTCATTATTTTTTTTGTGATACAGGAGTAGTCTTTGTGGCTGTTACTGCTGTGTCGAGAGTACATCCATTTTTAAATGCGATTTCTGGATTTTCTTTGAGAACTTTGATATATGTATCACACTGTTGAGCTATACGAGCTGGTGTGTCATTCTCGATTTTCTTTTTTGTATCATCGAGGATCTTCTGGTGGAGTTCTTTCTTGGCTGCTGGTGCTTTTGCGAGAGAACATTCGAGGTATTTGATAAATGGAGCACATACTTTTGCAGATTGTTCTTTGCTCTCGATGTTGGTGTTCGTTGTTATCGTTGTGTCGTCGGTAGAAGTCGTGCTTGATTGACCACAAGATGCGAGAGAGAGACAGATTATGCTGGCAGCGAAGAGAGGGAGTTTTTTCATAAAAGGAAATAGTAAAACAGGGAAATGCTACGGACGCGAAGTGACTTGTCAATTTATGATGCTTGACAGTCGGTGATACGAATCTCTCTTCATCCTTCTGTCTCATTGAGTTCTATGATCTTGGTTGGTTTTATGGAATCTCCGAGTACTTCTGGCCACTCGATAATGCAGATAGATTCATCATTATCAAATATTTCTTCTGCACCTATACGAACTATATCAGTGAAATGCTCGACCCTATAGAGATCAAAATGATAGAGATTGTTTGGATATGATTGGTAGTAGGTGTATGTGGGTGATGTTACAGAGATGCTCTGGTCTTTTAAGAATCTCCGAATCAATGCTTGAGAGAGAGTGGTTTTTCATGAACCCAGTTTTCCTCGTAAAAATATCCTGTCTCAAGGATGCAAGTCAAAAAGAATATGAGGAAGAGTTTCGAGAGTTATTTTCATAGAAGAGTCTGAAATCATTGTATATATTTCTCCTTCATTTGTATAGATATTTTTTGGAGCTGATCGCGGAGTTCTGCATAGTGGGACTCTATATCTCGTACTGCCTCCAGAAGTGTATCACTCGAAGCCCTATCTCCGGTAAGAGAATATTTCCAGCCTATTTCTGAGAGGAGGGATGAGGTTTTTTCTCCGTAACTCATACCGATAAATGGGATTCCATAAATACTTGCTAAAATCATACTATGAAATCTCATTCAGAGAATGATGTGACATCGCTTATAGTAGTTGAGTGTTTGTTCTATGGTTTGACTCGTTCGTACTCACGGAAATAAGAAGTTCTGTAAATAATACCCATCATGCGATACTTCGTCGGAAGGGTGGAGTGAGTGAGGAAGAAGGACTATTTCATATCATTGCTCTTGGAGTTTTCTTATAGTTTCGCTGAGAATTTGATCTGGTAAAAAACCGCTCCTCAGAGCTATACCAATCATCTTTTCTGCATTATTTTCTTTTTTTACCTCGAGATTCCATACTGGATCAGGGAGGACGTGACCATTATATCAGAGACTTTGGATTCGGGAGAGACTCTCGGTATCACGCACAGATATTTTTGTATTTTTAAAAAGCAGGGAAGAAAGAGGTGATATTTCTTCTTTTTTCGCCGTTATTCAAAGCGAGAGGTAGATGATTTTTTTTCAGAATAATTTACATATCATAGTTCTCAGAGACCAGAGCAAAAGAGGCGAATGTCACTCCTCATCTCGACTATAGAGGAGACCACCACCACCTATATAGATGTTATCTGATATTCGTATCTCGCGAATGGTGCCCCAGAGAAGTTTTATATTTCTGAGAGGATGACGACGAATATTGTTTGGGAAATATTCTCGTATATTGAGATGCTCGAGAGAGCACTTTTGGGACGAGAGAAATCTCTTCGTACTTTCTATACTATGTGAAAAGAGAGTAATCTGTATATTTTCTTCTTTTTTTTGAAGCTCTCGTATCTCACAGAGTGTGATGAGTTCATCTCCCAGATTTTCTGCTCCAGTGGCTGTAAAAAGTATAACACGCATGAGTTATCGATGGTGAAGATTTCTGATACACCATACTGTCCTGTCTCCTATACCGGTGAGGTTTGAAGGGATTTGTTCGATAAGGCTCTCGACTGTTTTTCTGTCATACCCCATTCATACGAGAGAGGTGATGATAGATTGGTCAATTTCTGAATATATTTTACCGGTTTTTTGATTTTTTTTCTGAACTTCTGTGATATTCTGAAGTGTCTCGGTATCGAGAGAACCACGGAGTTCGACGATGATTTTACTGGCGAGTTTTGGTCCTATGCCACTGGCTTTTGTGAGTCTTTTTGAATCACCACTGGCGATAGCCTGCATGACTTCGTTTTGTCCGAGCTCCAGCAGCGAAAGAGCTCATTTTGGACCAAGACCATTGACGGAGAGGAGCTTGCTGAAAATCTTTTTATCTTCCATCGTATCAAAACCGATGAGACGAGATCCTGCCTCTGTTTGATGATGATATATCCAGAGCTTCATGGTATCTCCGATGTTTTTGAGTCAGATCGTTTTTCACTGAACAGTGACTGTGTATCAAACACCGCCTACGAGCAGGGTTATGTCATTGTTATCTATGAGCTCGAGGCTCCCTATGAGAAGAGAAATCATATTTTGCTATTTTATCCGTAATATATGGCATATTATCTCTCCACTCTGGAAAGTAAATAAGTTTATTTTTTCTTTTTATGAAAATATATTGCAAAAATACTATTTATAATACTATATTTCATATTTCATAGTGGAGTATTCATGGAAACGCCACACCTTCCTACATCAGCTGACACAAGTACCCTTACACATTTGTATGATGGGCTTGTTCGCCTATCGGTCAATCCTAGCCAGCTCAGTGTCGCATGAATTACTCTCGCAGTACCATGAGCTGTCACATCTTTATTGGCGCATGAATCTGGATCCGAATTATCTGGTTTAGGGATTTTTATTACGGGGAGACTCTTTGATATTCTTGATGGCAAGTATGCCAGATATCTCATGTGACAAAAAAGATGGTCTTCGGAATGGGATGGTGCTACTCTCGATTCACACTGTGACAAGGCATGAATATATGCACCGTTGATTCTCTTCCTGTGTTTACATGGAGGTGATAATTGGAAAACTATATCTCTCGTATTTGTATCTCTTTTGATGTGAGGGCTGGATGGTAAATCTACTCTGATGCGTACGGCTAATTGGTCAAAAATAGCTAGAAGCCTCCGATGATGAGCTGATTTGCTCGTCGAAAATCAGAATGCTCCACTCACGCCAAATAATCCTGCTAATACCGCTAATGGTTGGTGAAAAATCAAGGCAACGGCTCAGACCGTCGCCGTTGGCTGTATCCTCCTTCATGAAAGTCTCCCAGAGGCTGCTTGCGCAGCGCTTGTGCTTTTTGTGACAGCTACTGTGTGCTCTATTGTGAGCCTGAGAAAAAAGGCCCAACTTCAGCGAACGAATGCTCTTCAGGCGTAAGCTCTCTATTCTACTGTGACGCTTTTTGCGAGATTTCTCGGTTTATCTATAGATCTACCGAGCTTGAGTGCTGTGTAATAGGCGAGCAATTGACACGGTATAACCGTTAAAAATGGATACAATATATCCATAGTTTCTGGTATTTTTATATCTGCATCTATACCATTTCCGATTTTGTATACGAGTCCTTTTCTCGCCTCTACTTCATGAATGGCAGATGCTGTTTTGTCGTGAAGTGCATCGGTTGGATTGAGTACTATACTGGGATGTTTTTCATCTATGAGGGCGAGTGGTCCATGCTTGAGTTCTCCTGCGGGGTATGCCTCAGAGTGGATATATGTGATTTCTTTGAGCTTCAGAGATCCTTCTAGGGCGATAGGTGCTTGATAATACCTTCCTAAGAAAAAACAGTGATCATATTGTGACAAACTACTTGCAATTGTCTGAATATTGCTTGTATCAGATGTGATGTGTCGAATTTGTTCTGGTATGTTTCTGAATGATTTGAGAATTCTAGACTTGGTAAGCACATCGAGATCACGGCGTTCACCGAGTGCGATAGCCAGCATCAGCAGTGCTGTAATCTGTGCCGTAAATGCCTTTGTGGAAGCTACACCGATTTCTTTTCACGCGTGTGTAAAAATACCCGCATCTGTTTCTTGAGCTATCGTTGATCATGGTACATTTACTATACCGAGAGTCATGATGCCTCTATGTTTTGCTTCTCTGAGTGCAGCGAGAGTGTCAGCAGTTTCTCAGGATTGAGAGATGACCAGTAATGCCATATCTTTTGTCCAAAACTGTTTACTATATCGAAATTCGCTCGCAATCTCTACGCGACAAGGTATGCCAGCTATTTCTTGGAGAAAATTTCTCCCCACAAGACCTGCATAATAACTCGTACCACAGGCTATAATGACGATTTCTTTTTTCGTCAAAAGAGACGGCATAACTGTCCTAATTCCACCGAGGGTGACTTGTTCGGTTTCAAAATTTATTCTTCAGCGAATAGTGTTTTCTATCACATCAGGCTGTTCCATGATTTCAGCGAGCATCGCGTGTTCATATTTACTTGTATCGCCACTGTCTTGAAATATCTCCAGTTTTTTCGCTTCTCGATTGATGATTTCTCCACTGGTGGACTCAATAGTATATTCACCATTTTCTGCGAGAGTTACAAATTCGCCATCCTCCATATGTATCACGGTTGGATCTTTCTCTGGGAAAGCATGAGGATCTGATGCGACCATGATACCATTATCGATAATCGAAATCATCAAGGGTGACCCACGGCGTACTGCATAGAGTTTTGATGGATCTTCAGGGCTGATAATAGCGAGACCGTATGTTCCTGTTACCTGAGAAAGTGCGAGTAATATAGCATTTTTCAAATCTTTGGTTGTATCGAGACAGTATTCTATGAGATTTGCGAGTATTTCACTATCTGTTTGACCATAAAATTTATATCCAGTTTTAGATAGTTTTTCAGCAAGTACTTTGTAGTTTTCGATAATTCCATTATGGACGAGATATACTTTTTTATTCATCGAATAATGTGGATGTGTATTTTCCTGAGTGACGCCACCATGAGTAGCCCACCTAGTATGGCCTATTCCTATACAGGCATGAGAATCTCAGTGAATGTGGGGCAGGAGATTGCTCACTTCGCCTATTTCTCGTACGAGTCTGACCTCGTGAGAAGTATCTATAGTAGTAAAACCCGCAGAATCATAACCTCTGTATTCGAGATTTTTGAGTCCTTGGTAGAGGAGGGGTTCGGGATTGTTTTTCCCTATTGTAGCGACAATTCAGCACATAGTAGGTGGATTATAGTGAAATTATTTTTTTTTACAGACAAAAACTGCATTATCAAAAACGGTTATTTTACCCATTTCTGGATTGCGTAATATGTAGGGCATACGAGAAAATGATACAATATGGAAGTATCTTTTCAGATAAGATTCGTAGAACTCAGATGCGCCTGTTTCAAAAGCAATATTTTTTTTCTGAGAAAATAGCTTTTGTTTTATATTTTGTATACCGTTACCATGTCTGGCATCTATAGGGAAGGGCATACTTATAATCATATAACCATCATCGGTTAGACGGGGGAGGTGTTTTTCTATCATTTTTTGCGCATCACCACATCGATCGAGTACGTTGAGCATCAGGATGATATCGTATTTTTCTGTTGCATCATATTTTAGAAAACCCACTTTGGACAGCTTTCTCCTAAAAAAATACGATGATTCGAGATAAAATATATGTTTTACAAATGGTTCAAAAATTTTTGTAATCGATCAGCTCCCAGCTCCAATGTCGAGTAGATTTCACCATTTCTTTTTTCAGAGAATGGATTTGAGATATTTCTGGTCAAAAAGATAGCTATCATATCATAACAATGCCATCGTATCATAGTGGCCGAATCATATGATACGCAAAGCCACTATTATAGACCATGTCCACCGAGAATAATATATAGTTTCTCTTTGAAATTTTTTTGCCCCAGGAGAAATAGCGACCTGCTTATAGACTTTTTGAATATCGGGATGAAGCTCTTTTTTCTGACAAGCGTATACGAGTTTTTTCACTTTTTTATTGTATACATCGAAATTAATATACAAGTTTCCTGTAACATTCCTCACAGACAATTCTTTCTTTCCTTTCGGGTGCAAATGATGTCGTAATATTTTTATGACATTCTGAACAGGTCCTCTCGTATACTTTTCGAGGGTTTCTCTGAGCGACCCTCTCTTTATGTCTCTGATCTGGATGATTTTTTGGAAGAGGAATATGGTGTTCGATGTGAAAGGCGAGTTCTTGTTTGATAACCTTAAAAGGTTTTCCAGTAGTTTCGCATTTGAGAATCCCATTGAGCAGGTTCTCTATATTTTTTTGAGCCCGTTCATATCCTACTATTTTTTCATCATACTCCTGAATTGGAAGTCCCAAATAATACGGACCATGATATGACGATGTCTCTTCTTCCCCCTTCCATTTCCATCATTTCTTTATTGCCTCTTGTTCTGTGATAGGGAAGTGTTCGAGTGCAACTGTTTCATCGTATCAAAAAGGACTGATTTCTGTGGGTAAAAATTCTCACCATTCACCAGTAGACTCCATATGTTCTATGATCTTTCCACAGAGAGATTCGTATTCTTGGACACTATAGGATTTATTCATGATGCAATGGTGTGCTTTTTTGAGCGATGAACAACCAAAGAGATCATGTCCACCATTGGAACAAAAATGACTATAAAAAACATTTTGATTTCACGAAAAAATATATGCCGAGAAAACTATATTATTTCCATCTACAGAAGTACTTTCATAATCCCACGAACCCAGAGAGCCCACTATATCGTATGCATTATTTGTTTCTCCGGGGCAGAGTGATATATATTTGCAGTCAACGAGTCATTTTGCTGCGAAGCTTTCATGTGTGTTTTTGCATCCATGAAGGAAGTCTCCTGTGCAGACTTCACAGTTTATATTATTGGTATCTCGATAGATAGCATTTTTCATAAAATTTTTCACTCGTTCTCGTATTGGTGCTTGGATTTTTTCTGATGATTTTTTGTATTCTTCGACTCTTTTTTTGTAGATTTCTTCCGTGAGTGATTCATTGAAAAAATAATATGATTTGTTTCGGAGATTGGTACAACCAAAACAATCATGACATCCACTACAGTCAAAACAGAAGAGTAGATCACGAGAATCGCGACAATCGATACATTCTTGTGAGCTGAAACAAGTTGCACATCATATACATTCATAGCAATATTCACACTTCTCTATATTGAGACAATCAAAACAATTTTTCGAAGCAAAGGAACCGTAGAGATATTCGCAGTCTTCTGAATAATCTGTACAGAAACAGAGATAACAATTTTTGAGATAATAGCATTGATTACAATAGTCTGCATTTTCTCCGAAACCATTGGCGAGAGCTGGTTTAGGGGTTCTCTTTATGAGCGCATCAAACTGTGGGAAAAATGGACGAGAAAAATCAAAATCACTGCAAAACTCAAAAGGATTCCAGTCATCACTGTTCCAGACTTTTGGATCGTAGACCGTATAGTCTTTGTCATGTGAATAGGTAGATATAATCTGGTTGCCCGTCTTGGCACATTTTCCGTGATAGAGTTTTCGTTCGTTTCTCCACGAGAGTCGTCTCCTCATGCGTTCATCGGGACAGAGTGTCGGACTCGGTATGAGATATTTTTGGCCAGCAAATGTTGGTGAGATTTTTTCGTAAAATTCTAGATCTTTATCGGTGACAAAAAATTCCTGTCCGCTGATGCGACAGATTTTCTTTTCGATGATTTTCTCGTTTGGAGGGATGAAAGACATAAGAAATAATTAAGAAAATATCTTTTTTTGGAAACATGTTTCGCAGAGCACTTTTTCTGTTCTTTCCGGGGCGTAGACGGTGTGTATAGGTGCAGCACATTCGTCACATACTCGCTCGTACATAACACGAGGATTGCGTGCTATGGTACGGAGACGGTGTCGCTCGTTTGGACAGAGCGTCGGGAGAGCAATATGGTGTTCGATGTAGAAAGCGAGTTCTGGCTTGATGATTTTAAAAGGCTTTTTGGTTACCTCACACTCTATGATTCATCCCAGACAGGCATCGATATTTTTCTGAGCGATATCGTATCCCACTTTTCTCTCGTCATACTCTGATATATCGAGAAGTGTGTAGTACTCACCGTGATAACTCGATATCTCGTCATCAGGCTTCCATTTATATCATTTTGCAGTTGCCTCTATTTCTGAAAGTGGGAAATAATCCTGAGCAACTGTTTCATTGTATCCAAAAGGGGAGAGTGCTCATGGGAAAAATTCTCACCATTCACCAGTAGATCGCATGTGATCAATTATTTTCCCACAGAGTGTCTCGTATTCGTGCTGGCTATAATTTTTATTGAGCAGTGCGTTTTTGCCATGTCGTATGCCACAGCAACCAAACAAATCAGAACTAAACATGCATTGATCACAGTAGATGAGGTTTTTATTGCTGTCCCATGATTCATTACAAAAAAGCATATTGGAGCAGCCTCGACCCGAAGCGTGCACTTCGTACATCCAGTTATTTCCCTGTCCCCAATAACAAAAGTCCATACAATTTTTGGCTTCATGGAGACTCTGGCAGTATCGACAATCTTCTGCCAGTATTGTATCAAATACTTCAAGTGAGTTTTTTGATTCATTGATATGATCGCCTGTGACGTTTTCATTTTTTATTCAAGAGTACAATTTCACTGTCATATTTTTCTTTATTGTTTCAAACGTATTTTTCAGATTTAGAAATATTTTTTTATTTGAAAAATCGGTCTGCGAAAGGAGTTTTTCATATTCTTCCTTTGTATATTGTTTATTCTTGATGCAGTATTGTTTTTGTGTTAAATTGGTGCAAAAGAGACAGTTTTTACATCCGACGCATGACTTGAGAAAATATGAGTCACTACAGTGCTTGCATTCCTCGCACCAAAATATTCTCTGGCATTTGTAACAATCTATCGATTCGTAGGCTATCTCACAACTATCGACATTTGTCGTATCGATACACTGATATCAGAAATTCAAAAAGGCTCCATAATATGAATCTTCGCTTCCATTAGATGAGTAGAGAAGATAACAATTTTTGCAGTCAGAAGCACGATTACAGAATTCACTGTTTTCCATATTGCCTTGTTGGACACGTGCCATGCGTGGTACACTCAACATTAGTTCTCGAAATTGTGTAAAAAATGGCCGAGAAAAATCAAAATCTCTCCCAAATTTTGCTGCAGTCCAGTCATCAGAATACCATACTGCCTTATCGTAGACTGTATATTCACTATTGGTAGGGTATTGTGCCACTATTTGTTTGCCTGTGAGATCGCACTTACGATAAAAGAGGCTTCTCTCATTACGAAATCCGAGACGACGAATCATCCTCTCTGTGGGGCAGAGCGTCGGCTTAGGAACGAGATACTTCTTTCATCCAAAAATAGGGCTGATTTTTTCGAGGAAATCGACTTCCCATGAATCTACGGTAAAAATTTTTCAGGAAATTTTACAAATTTTTTGGGTCATTTTTTGGATTTAGTAAATTAATTTTTTATAGCACTTTTCACAGACGATTTTTGCTTTTTCTTCTGGCGCATAGGTAGTGATGATTTTTTCTCCGCAATTGCCACAAACCGATTCATAGAGCTTTCTCTGATTCCGAGATTGTAGTCTCTCAATATGTCTCTGATCTGGGTGTTTTGTGGGGAGGACAAGTCAATTTTCGATGTAGAAAGCGAGTTCTTGGCGTATGATTTTAAAGGGCTTCTGTGTTTTTTCGCAGAGCAATATCCCAGAGAGAAGCTCATCAATATTTTTTTGAGCTTGTTCGTAGCCTACTCTTTTTTCATCGTACTGATCTATAGAGAGAGGCGTATAGTATGCTCCATGATATGAGGATGTTTCTTCGGTTCATTTCCATTTCCATCATCGATTCAGGACTTCTTTTTCTGAAAGAGGGAAATATTCTTGTGCTACAGTTTCATTATATCCAAAAGGGGAGAGTGTGTGAGGGAAAAATTCTCACCATTCGCCAGTAGATCGCATATGATCAATTATTTTTCCACAGAGTGTTTCGTACTCCGTAATGGAGTAATTTTTATTAAAAATACAGTGATTTTGTTTTCTGAGGCCGATACATCCGAAACAATTTTGTGAGTTATTGCAGAGTTCTGTGTAGTGGAGAAAGGAATTGTCATAACCAAGTGAGCAGAAGCTCGAAAATTTCACTCTATTACTCGCATGTGTCTCATATTGTTGTTCGCATTCAAATCATGACTCATACGCATCATAGCTATCTTTCATGCCGATATCTTCATAGCAATATCGTACATTTTCACTTTCAAGTGCCTCAAAACAATTAAAGGCATTTTTTGAATGATAGATGAAATCTCAGAATGCATTTTCCGAAAAATCGACGATGAGATTTTCTTTGATTCATTTATTTTGAAACTGCAAAAATATGTCTTTGAGTTTTTGTATTTGAGATTGATGTGACATTCACAATGTTTTGAGACGTGCTTCGTACACTTCTTTGGAGAGTTGTTCGTTAAAAATACAGTATTGTTTATCTCGCAAATGAGTACAAAACATACAGTTTTTACAATTCTTGAGTCGGTATGAAAACATGCATTCAGATGAATCGTAGCATAGAAAACAAAAGGCACTCTTATATGTATTTACGGAATACTGACACTCATAGCAATATTCGCATTTCTCGATTTGGTAACAATCCACACAATTTTTGCAGTCTATAATCCATTTTGAATAATAGATATGTTCTGAGCTTGCCGTATCGACGCAGAGGTAGCAGTTTTTGATATGATCTGTGTGATTGGTAAATTCTGCATTTTCACAGTTTTTCGCAAAGAGATTGACGCGAGGCACACGGAGCTGTAGTGACTGGAATTGATCAAAAAAGTTTTTGTTAAAATCGAAATCAAGACCATATTCGTTTGGTGACCAGTCATCGCCCCACCATATTTTTTGATCGTAAATAGTAAATGGTTTATCTGGTGAGTAAATAGATATCATTTGATTCCCTGTTTTGTCACACTTTCTGTGATAAAACTTTCTCTCATTACGGAAGGAGAGCCTGCGTCTCTGTCTCTCATCTGGACAAAGTGTCGGACTCGGTATGAGATATTTTTTGCCAGCGAATACTGGTGAAATCTTCTCATAAAATTCTAGATCTCTATTTGTCACAAAAAAATCTTTTCCAGAAATTCTGCATTTCTTGGTCTCTATGATGTTCTCTCCTGGGGGTATAAAACTCATAAAATATGATAAAATAGAGAAAAAGTGAAATATTCACCAGGTGAATACAATCTTTCATTCTAGGACAAAACTCTGAGAGTCAAAACAATGCTGGTGAAAAAATTTTCCACCTCAGTAAAAATAGTGTATAATGTCTCTATGACTGCACTTATTGAGACACTTTCAGAGATGGGGCTTACCGATGAAGAGGCAAAAGTTTATTTAGCTGCTCTTTCAGTGTGAACCAACCCAGCCTCAACTATTGCTCGTAGCTGCGACCTCAAAAGAGAAACATGTAACTATACCCTCAAGAAGCTGGTTTCAAAGTGACTTGTTTCGACTGTTTTTCGAGAAGGTGCGACATTTTATACTCCAGAGCCTCCAGAAAAACTCGTCACAATCGCTGAATCACGCTTGCTGACTATTTCCCGGACTGTTCCCCTTCTCAATCAGATGATGAATCAAAAGGGTAATAAGCAGGCAAAGGTAAAAATGTATCAAGGAACAAGTGGTATCGAGACAGTCATGGAAGATGTCCTCAAGGCACCAGGAGAAGCCCTCACCTATACTAATCTCGGTGCAATGCTTGCGATTTTTGGAGACAGAGTGACCCAGTTTCGAGAAAAACGTAAACAGGCAAAAGTGACATCCCGTACTATTTCTACTTATTCCCCTGAGGCAAAGGCCTATGTGACAGGTGGGACATTGTTTGAAGGTGAACAAATCCTCTTTGTAAATAACCAGGAATTCATATTTGGTTCTGATGTCCTTATTTATGGTGATAAAGTAGCAATTATATCCCTAGAGCAAGATGAAAATTATGGTTTTATCGTCGAGAGCTCTTCATTTGCTCGGACTCAGCGGGCTATATTTGATCTGGCGTGGATTGGAGGAAATATGTTTGTGGCTCAGTAATGCTACTTCGTTCGAGTAAAATGAAAAGAGGGGATTTGTGAACATGGAAAACTTGTTAAACGCGTTAAACCTATTAAACTTTGTTTTATGAGTCAGAAAAAAATATCGATACTCCTCATAGATGATGATCAATGAATCGTTGATTCCTTGGTGCTCTACCTGAAAGAATCAGAATTTGATGTGCATACATGTATGCACTGAGATGATGCCTTAAAAGTATTTCGTGAAATAAAGCCAGATGCTGTTATACTGGATATAAATCTCCCCGGTCAAGATGGTTTGACCATACTTCGTTCTCTCCGTCAAGAGTCATCTGTCCCTATTTTGATGCTCTCTGCCAGGGACGATCAAAATAACATCAATTCTTCTTTTGAGTTTGAAGCAGATGATTATATAGGTAAGCCATTTAGTCCCCGGGAAGTTGTCATGCGTATCAAGGCAGTTTTGCGTCGTGGTACTTCTCAGTCTACGAAAGAAGGAATTGTGTACCGTGATTTACGACTCGTGGAATCCGAGCTCAAAGCATATAGGTGAAGTCGTGAGGCCTTGCTTACTAAATCTGAATTTCAACTACTCAAATACATCATACAAAGAGAGGCAAAAGTGGTATCACGAGATGATCTCATGCGAGAGATCATGGGGTATGCTAATTTTCTCTACGATAGAACCATCGATACACATATCAAAAATATTCGTCATAAAATAGGTGATGATGTTATACTGACAGTTCGTGGTATATGATATAGGAGCTTTTAATTTTTTAATTTCTTATTTATGCATTTTCTTGTTGGTCTTTTAGTTATCGGTCTTGGTGTTGTTATTTTGAAATATATAAGACCTACATACGAATTTGTCGGTTCATGGGTTTGGGCTGAGAGATTTTTCGGTATTGGAGGTACCGTCACGGCATTGAAGTTAGTGGGTATAGTATTTATAGTGACATGAGCGCTCTATGCTCTTGGTTGGATTTAGTGAGAAATATAATTTTCACTTGTCAAAATAATAAAACCACTATAATCGAATGGTAAGAATAACACTTCTTACTTATGGTGAATATTAGTTCCACATTTGAATTCTCTTCTGTTATAGGAGGGCAGGAGAATGTGGATTTTTTGAAAAAGCGATGACTCACTATCGCTGATTTATATGAGATGAAAGTTTTGCCAGAGAACGGAGATATAAATGCTTTTGTGGAGGAAATGAAAGAAGTAGAGTCGAGAGCAAGTGACATGTGAGTGAGGCTTCAGTGGACTCATGAAAATGACGGAAGCATGGCCTACGTGACACCAAAAGAAGCTAAAAATACGATTTATTTTAATCTCAGGACGCTTGCTTTTGATTCTCAACATAGAGGCACCCTTGCACATGAGTTTAAACATCTGCTACAACAGCGCGTCACATGAGATGCGTACAATCCTCCAGGTCTCAATAAATTAGCACCAACAGTTCGTAGATCGCTCTACACCGCTTCAGGCATGTCTCATCTGGCTATTCGAGATATCCTTGAGTGATTTGTGGAATGATCAACGGCAGTGAAGCATGGTGAGAATAAAAATGTCGCCTATACACACCTCCAGGTTCCAGAAGTAAAAAAATTGAATGCCTATGTTCTCGAAAAAACAGGCGTGAGCCTCATAGCATGTTATGTCCAGATGACCGCTGAGAGTATGCAGAGATTTGAGCGAGCACTCACAGAGGCTGCTTATCAGACTATGTTAGAACAGGCTGCTTCGTCCATGGTGAAGAGAAGTCTGGATCCTACGGAAATTCTTCATGCAAACTATATTGCACAGAAACTTGTCGCAGATAAAACCAAAATTGAGTCTCCCGAAGAAGCTGCAAAATTTGTCCTCCATACGCGTATACCTGCCAATGTTTCTGAGATGTGGCAAAATACAAATATCCAAACCCCTGCGACATCTACCAATGACTATATTGTTGCATCACGAGAGACAGAGGGTTCAAGAATGTGAGTCAATATCGTATGAGAAGTTATCTATCCAGTTGCTGACCGAGTTGTTTGAATTCTTTCACACGATGGTCGAATCCACAAAATGCGCACAGCACAATCTAATTAGTGTATGTTTTTAGAAATAGATCAGCCTCGAATCAAGATTCGTAAACTATGAAAAGATGTAGTGTCTACACTTGTCACTTATACTACTCGAATTTCTCGAGCACTTTGAAGTAAAGCAACATGTGCATTGCAGGTCCAGAATAATACATGATTGAAGGTAGGGAAGTTATGAGTTTTCTCATACGAACTATTGCCCATAAGAAAGGATATCAGGATTATTGAATGTGCTCCATTTTGATGAGGGATACATCTTGCGGGGAAAGATGTTATTTTAGATAGTAGATGTTGGAGAGCAGTGCTGCTCTGAAAATGAATTGCTGGTGCTATAGAATTTATATTACTTTCTCGAGAACAAGAAGAATACTGAGATTTTTGTGTGGTACATTCATCTGTCATGACAGATATGAGAGAGGCACAACTTCGGCATTATAAATTAATTAGACGATTAAAGATTTGTCACTATTTAGATAGGCTCAAGATGACTATTCATGAAAATCCAAATTTTAAACTTATTACAAAAAGTATCTAGATGAATTAGTTTATAAATTTTGCAATTATCAGAGAAAGAATAAACTGTTTCCATGATTGCAAAAGTATATTCTGTTGTGGTCTCGGGACTTGATGGACAGCTGGTAGAAGTCGAAGTGGATATCCACAACGGCATGCCAGCTTTTATTATTGTGTGACTGCCAGACACCGCTATTCAGGAAAGTCGTGAGCGTGTCAGAAGCGCAATCAAAAATTCTGATCTCCCGTTTCCTCGTACAAAAATAACTGTTAATCTCGCGCCAGCTGATATCAAAAAGACTGGCCCGAGCTTTGATTTACCCATTGCTCTCGGTATCTTGCTCGAAGAATGCAAAATAGAACAAGCTCTCCTCAATGAGAC
>CAYVZT010000005.1:0-31994 GCA_964456455.1 uncultured Candidatus Peribacteria bacterium
AGAGCTTGAGGAATCCATCGAAGAGGATAACTTGCCCCTTTGTCTGCCATTTTTGGTCGAGATTTTTTGGTACAAAAGTATAGGTGGTTGTCTGTACTTTTGCTGCCTGCATCTGTGATGCGACGGTTCTTTCCCAGATGAGCTTATAGAGCTTGAGATCATCACCATCGAGTTTGATAGTCGAGGGGTCATTTTCTATATGTGTCGGACGAATCGCTTCATGCGCTTCTTGAGCATTCGCAGTTTTTGTCGCAAATTTCCGACCTTCTTTCATGCTATAATTCGCACCATAGGAACTGTTGATGTACTGCTGACATGCTGCTATGGCTTCGGCAGAGAGATTCACTGAATCAGTTCGCATGTAGGAAATATGACCATTTTGATAGAGGTTCTGAGCGATAGTCATCGTTTTTTTCACACCATAACCGAGTTTACGACTCGCTTCTTGTTGAAGCGTCGACGTTGTAAACGGCGCGCCTGGCATACGGAATGTCTCATTGGTTTCTACATCGTCGAGAGTAAATCCATATTTTTGTTTGAGTGATGCGAGGAGTGTTTTTTCTTTTTCTCCTGGCTTTACCTCTGTACCTTCTCCAAACTGTTTCAGAAATGCTTCTGCGTCTTTTTGTGTTTTGATGCTCGGAGCTTTACCTTTTACTTTTGAGAGTTCAGCGATGACATTTTTTTCGAGTTTCACACGCATTTTCCATGACTCCGTTGGGACAAATGCTTCGATTTCTTTTTCACGATCGACGATGAGGCGAACAGCGACTGACTGGACGCGACCGGCTGAAAGTGTCGTAGTGCTTGGAACTTTTCTCCAGAGGATAGGGGAGACTTCAAAGCCCACAATTCGATCAAGGATTCTTCTTGCCTGTTGAGCGTAGACGAGATCCATGTCGAGAGTTCGCGGATTCTTGAGAGCTGCTTCGATAGCTTTCTTGGTGATTTCTGTATAGGTGACACGTTTTGCTGTCTTTGGATCGAGACCGAGCGCTTCACAGAGGTGCCAGCCAATAGCTTCTCATTCGCGATCTTCATCCGTTGCTATATATATAGTGTCAGCAGATTTTACGAGTTTTTTCAGACCAGCGACAACTGTCTTCTTATCTTCATCAATTATATAGGTTGGAGTGAAACCATTCTTGATATCAATACCCATTTTTTTCTTCTCGAGATCACGTATGTGACCGACTGAAGCTTTGACTGTGTAATCCGCTCCGAGATACTTTTCTATGGTCTTTGCTTTTGCAGGAGACTCGACGATAACGAGGTTTTTTGTCATGCCTCCTAGCGTAGAAAAAAATCGAGACGAGCAAAAAGAGAATATGTTGACAAATATATAAAATAAATTCTATGCTTGTTCATTGAAGGTGGTGAGTGTTGCAGTTTTTTGAAAACGATTAGACTTGAGAAATCTAATTTTCATTTTTATGAACCTCTCTCACATTTTTTCTCTTTCATGGAAACAGCTTTTCAAGAATAAAAAATCTTTTGGAATTATTTTTCTTTTTCAAGTTCTGCCAACTGCTGTTCTCTTGATTGGTGGTATTTGTCTGAGCCTCGGTGCGCGATATTTGATACCATTTTTTGGTATAGATATGAATAATCTGAATTTTCTAGCACGTATTACCACTCCTGCTTGAATCACAATTATGACCATTATAGGACTCCTCTTACTCTTAGTGTGGTTCACATTCCAGCTTATCTGTTCTTATCTTTCTTCACAGGGCCTTGCTTGGAATTTTCAAAATAAATCCTACACGCTCAAGTCGCTCGTAAAATCATGGAGGGGTATGTGGCCATGGGCTGGCACTGGTTTGGCAGTTGTTGCACAATTCCTCGCTATTTTTCTCGTTGGTTTTATATTGGCTCTTGGTTTTGCATACATCCATGAATACCTAGCTCTCGCACCAGGTTTACTCACGCTAGGGGTGTTTATATTTTTTGCGGTCTCACTCTCCTTTTCTCTTCCTGTCTATTTTTTTGAATGAAAAAAATATTTTGAAGCAACCAAAATATCTGGAAGTCTTGTTCGGGGACGTTGGTGGAAAACATTTTGATATGCATTTTTAGCCATTGCTATAACCATAGCAGTGAGTCTGTTATTTGCCGTTCTAGAAATGTTGGCCACAGAAATTAGACAATATTTACCATTATCGCTTCTCAATTCTCGTACCTTTACTTTATTTTTGGGACTTTGAGTGTTTTGTTTTTCTGTAGTACAGATGTTCTCCAACGTGATTGTACAGATGTTTATTCAGAGTATGACTTTTAGCATTTATCAGTCATATTCATCTGCACCTACAGCTATTCGTATCACTAAAAAATCTCGGTAAACATGACACACTATCCTCTCATCATCATCGGCACATGATCTGCTGGTCTTCCCGCAGGCATGTACGCCAGTCGTTATGGCATTCGTAATCTCATTATCGGCGCTCAACCGGGTGGCGCTCTCGGTACTTCTCATTGTGTTGAGAACTATCCAGGCACCCTCAGTGAGTCTGGCGCAAGTATCATGAAACGATTCGAAGAACACGCGAAGCATTCGGGGTCTGATATCACCTATGATACCGTCGTAAAAATTGAAGAACTTCCAGGAAAAATTCTCCAAGTCACCACAGCTCGTAAAGAAATTTATACCTGTGATTTTCTTATTTACGCAACAGGCAATGCCTATAGACACCTAAATGTTCCTGGTGAAGATCGTTTGCTTGGAGCGGGAGTTTCATATTGTGCTACTTGTGATGGAAATTTCTTTCGAGGGCGAGATGTCATCGTGGTTGGAGGAGGGGATTCGTCATTTACAGAAGCTCTCTATCTCGCGCATCTGTGTAAAACAGTCAAAATCCTTGTTCGAAAAGACAAGGCAAAAGCAGAGGAAATCTGGGTAAAAAAAGTCTCAGAAGAGCCGAATATGGAAGTCATCTACAATACTGAAGTCGCAGAAATAAATGGCCAGTTTTCTATCGAATCTGTGACCACGAAAGACGGAAGAGTTATACCCACTCAAGGCATATTTATAGCCGTCTGATCTATACCGAGTACTGAACTTATCAATCATCTCGGAGTAGAGACCGATGAAGAAGGGTGTATAAAAATTGATAAACATCAAAAAAGTACTCATGATCGTATCTATGCGGCAGGGGATGTGACTGACGGCTCTGCGAAGTTCCGTCAGACTATCATGTCTGCAGCTGAAGGATGTCTCGCGGCTCATAGTGTACACGAGGCGATGCTCAAGCAAGGGACAAAAATGCAATAAAAATTTGCAAAATAATACTCTTTTGTATAATCCACGTGTTTCCGTCTCTCTAATTTATTTTTATGGCAAAAGGAAAAGGTCAAAAATTCAAGCTTGTTTCTCTCGAATCAGGGAAAGAGTGTGGCTATATCAAGATGAATCCTCTCGATATGGATAAGACAAAGAAATTTAAACGTTTCGATAATCATCCAAATATGAGAAAGCATGTTGAATGCAAACTCGTTCCTATCAAAAAAGCTGGTACAAAAGCTCTCGCAAATTCTCAGAAAGCTGGCGAATAATTCTAAATTGTATTATAAAAAACCTCTCGTTTTGAGAGGTTTTTTTATTGACGCATTTTTTTAGAAGGGTACATCTTCTATAGAGACCCTCTCTTCTTGAGGAGGAACGGTTGTATGGACAGCTGGGGTTTCATGTGATTCTTCATGACTTCGTCCTGAAAATCAACCCTCGTGTGTCCCTTTTGGTGTCAGCATGATCATCTGTTCACCGACGATTTCGGTTTTGTATTTCTTCTGCCCTGATTGATCTTCCCAAGAACGTGTCTGAATGCGTCCTTCGAGATAGACTTTGTTCCCTTTTTTGATGTATTGTTCAGCTATTTCAGCGAGTTTCCCAAAGAGGGCAATGTTGTGGTATTCAGGGACATCTTGCTGGACCCCAGCGCTATCAGTATAGCGACGATTAGTCGCGATAGAAAAATTGGCCACTCTCTGTCCGCTTGGCAGTGCTCGCACTTCTGGATCGGCTGTCACATTGCCGATGAGCTGTGCTCTATTGAGGGAGTACATACGTATTGGGTAAAAAATAAGTAATCTGATTATACCTCCTTTTTCCATGAGACAAGGAGGGGAGCTAGAAAAACATTTTTTTTGGGTATACTACACGCATTCATACGACTATGGCACGACGAAAAAACGCCCTCTGACTCTCAAACGCTACTCAAACAATGGTAGTGGGTTTTGTACTCATATTTGCAGCTATTTTAGTATTTTTTGCTCAGAAGGAATATCTTTCAAAGCCTCTTTCCCTCGCATTTTGACCATATTTTCGCTGGTTTTTCTCGCCGATATCATGCTTGGTAGGCCTGCATATGATTTTTTGAAAAAGTGTCTTTGATTTGAGACGTGCCCTAGGTCTCCTATTTTTCTGGATTTCAAGCGTGTCACTCTGGAGTAATTTTTATGATAAAAAATGACTCTTTTTCGATGTTCATGAGCCCCTTGTCCAGTGGTTTGATAAGATACCAGCTCTGAGCCTCCTTTTTTGATTTCTCTTTTTATCCCTCTATCTTTTATTTCACGTATCGTACAGGAAAATTATTGCTCAGTTCTGAGAATTTGGAGGATATGCCTATCAAAAACAAATAGAACTTCTCAATAATGTCTCGGATTCTATACGTGAGAGGCAAGAAGAGAGAAAAAAACTCACACCAAAAGAGGCCAAAAGAATGCGTACTCGAGATGAGGAGCTCGAAAGTAAGATAGAGAAACTTTCAAATAGCCGCAGAGAAGTAGAGACAGAAGATAAGCCATCTTTTTTTGAAAAAATAAGAACGCAAGGTAGTCTCCTAAAATCTAGTGTTCCCCCAGCTCAAACCATTATTCCAAAATGAGCTATAGCCAGAACTGTTCCAATTATTACTAAAAATGTTTCTGATAAGCATACCGATATAAAACCATTTCATGGATTATGGCAATATCCTCGAAGTGACCTCCTTATGTATCATCCCAAGTGAAAACCATTAACAAAGCATGAAATAGAGCTCCAGTCAGCTATCATAGAACGCACGCTGCTCCAATTTGGTATTGAAGTATCTATGGCAGGATTTGAGGTTGGGCCAACTGTAACACAATATAGACTTCGTCCGAGCGAAGGCGTCAAGCTCAATAAAATTGAAGCCCTCAAGAAGGATCTCACGCTCGCTCTCAAGGCTAAAAATATACGTATCCAGGCACCAATTCCTGGATTATGACTTGTCGGTATAGAAGTACCAAATGATCGAAGAGATGTCGTCAGTTTGCGTGAAATAGTAGAGAGTCCAGATTTTGCCAAACATTCTTCAAAATTGGCTATGTGTGTCGGTTTTGGAATTGCGGGTGATCCAGTCGTATGTGATATGAAGGATATGCCACACCTCCTCATCGCTGGTCAGACAGGGTCAGGTAAGTCTGTCGGAATGAATGGTTTTCTTATATCACTCCTCCTCCGTAATTCTCCTGCAGAACTGCGTATGATTATGGTCGATCCGAAACGAGTCGAGCTCGGAGTCTATAATGGTATACCCCACCTTCTTGCTCCCGTCATCAATCATCCAGATAAGGCTCTCAATGCTCTGAAGTGGTGTGTCGCTGAGATGATACGACGATATGACCTCCTCACAGAGGCACGAGCACGCAATCTCGCCGAATACAATGCAAAAGTCTGAAAAGATGAAAAAATGCCAGCTATCGTCATAGTGATTGATGAGCTCGCGGATCTCATGATGAGTGGCAATAAAAAAGAAGTCGAAAACGCTATTGCCCGTATCGCACAGATGGCACGAGCTGTTGGTATGCACTTAATTGTAGCGACCCAACGACCATCAGTTGATGTGATTACGGGTCTTATCAAAGCCAACATTCCGAGTCGTATAGCATTTACCGTTGCTTCTCAAGTTGATTCTCGAACTATTCTTGATCGTGTCGGTGCTGAAGATTTACTTGGCAGGGGAGATATGCTCTATGCGCCGAGTGGTGTGATGGATCCTGAGCGTGTTCAGGGTGTTTTTGTGAAGACAGAGGAAGTAGAAGCAGTAGTGAATTTTATAAAACTTCATACAGATGCTGAGACAGCTGCCAATATGTATGACATGACTATTATTGAGTGACAAAAACACGATGGACCATGAGATATAAATGGAGACGGAAGTGCTGATGAAGAAGATGATTTTATCATTCAGCAGGCTATAGAGGTAGTTCGTTCAAGCTGAAAAGCCTCTACATCGTTGCTGCAGAGACGTCTCAAGCTCTGATATGCGCGAGCAGCCCGTGTCATGGATGCGCTCGAGGAAATGGGGGTTATATGACCTGCTGATGGAAGTAAACCAAGAGAGGTCTACTAACCGTATTATTGTGCTGGATTTGTATTGACTTCCTGAGTATCGGTAGCAGTGGTTGTGCTGGTATCAGTATTTGCTACACGAGTTCTACGAGTTCTCGGAAGTGTACTAGTTTGTTGATCTGTTCCCGAAGAAGCATTGGATTCTGTTGTTGAGGCATCTGATGTTTCTGGAATTGTAGAGTTATAAGAGTTTGTATCTGATGTTGTTGCGTCACTTTTTAGATTGGCATCTTTTGTTATGCCAGGTATTACCACTGGCGCCCCGTTTGATACAGAAGGGACTTTTTCAATACGTGTATTGATGCCAATGGCTTTAAATATTGATCCATTGAGGAGGTCAATAAATTTATCCGTGGTATTAGTCATGAGCGTCACTACAATGAGTACTCATGTAATAGCGACAATCCATACCCCGAGACGTGCGACCTGAATAATGGCATCAACGACGATATCGACGAGCTTGAGAAATCACTCTAAACACAAACGCATGAAGCCAAGGAATTTATCAAAATTTGACTGTTGAACTGGAGCCTTTTCTTCTGAATGTGCTGTGAGAAATATCGGATGAATCTGACGCATGATAGCGTCTTTTTCATTTTGAGACATATCCAATCCTAGTCCAGTCCCTCCTGTGAGTGGTGAGCTACCAAGAGAAGGAGCAGTGCCAGCTACTGGCACTGCCTCTGTGGAACCGTTGAATAATGTTTGTACTGTCTCAGCCATAGTTTAACTATATAGTATTCTTTATTTCTTTGCAAACATTTTTTCTATTTTTTCAGCCATATGACCATTTTTGGTCTTGAGGGAATCTGTGAGGACTGATTTGAGTTGATCAAGATAATCTTTTTCTATGAAAGTACGATTTTTGACACGTATTTTCATGCCCGGACGGAGTGCTCATTTCTTGAGTTTGCCATTTTTCTGACGGATAGCACGTTCTGTCATGTTAAATCTTGAACTAATACTTTCCATATCATCGCCTTCTTGAATTGTGTACGTCTGCCACTGGCTCTTAAATACCATGATATTGAGGGATGCTGCTGTGACACCGAGGAGGGTTGTAACGCCAATCACAGAATACTGTGCAGCGACTACAGCTACTTCGGCTGTTTTTTTCATGATAGCTCGAGTTTCTTTAGATGTATGTGCTACAATGAAATCTTTTGTTGCCTCTTTTGCACTATCTAGAGCATCAGCACCGGCTCCAAATACATCTCCGACACTATTCATAAATTCTGATGCTATGGCTTTACCCTTTTGAGCAAAAGAATTGAGAGTTTTGAGTGAGCCAGAAAAACTACCACGATTATAATTTTCACTCGAATTATACTGATCAAGACTATTTGATAAGAGACCATTATCATTTGTTGAGCGAACCTCACCAATATAGAGACAGTCTGAACTACATTTTATAGTTCCATTTTCTTTACCAGCATCACAAGTTTCTCATTCTTCTATTTTTCCATTTCCACAGATAGCATTTGGATTGAGAAGTTTATTGAGGAGGGAGAGACCAATAGGGGAGTAGCTAGAACTTTCGAGTGTATATCACTTTTCCAATAATGAAAGAATCGAATTACTTGAAAGAGAATTGGTGTTTTTCCCATTTAAATTACTGAGAGATGCAGATCGCGTAGGGGCTGCAATGAGGATTTTTGGTAATACAGTACAACTTCCGCCGGTAATAGTAATTTTTCGTACAGAACCACCAGATACACTTGCTTTTGCTGTGGGCATCTCACTACATACGCCGCCTACGAGAGTTACCTCCGGTGTTGTTATATAGCCATCTCACTCTTCTGTGATTATTGTAGAAAAATCATTTGCCACAAGAATAGCTGTTGCTGTCTTGCCTGCGCCACCCGTGGGTGATGAGATCGATATCGTAGGCAATACGCTACATTCTCCACCAGTGACGGTAATGCTTGAGACGGATCAATTAGAGAGGGTTGCAGTTGCTTTAGGCAATACGCTGCATTCTCATCCCGTAAGTGTGACAAGAGGTGTGCCTTTGTATCATGATCCTCCATCGGTGATAATTACGGTAAAATTTGTTCCAGTGAGAGTGGCTGTAGCATTTGTATCGCTGAGACCTGTTCCAGACGTAATATTTTGATTTCGACCATTTCATAATATGTCTGTGAGCCAATCAGAAATAGTTGTTCCAGAAGTAATCTGATTTTTAGTAACGAGATCGACATAATTATTAAAGTTTGGATCATTTGTCGTGATAGCGTTGAAGTTGATATTTGTAATATTTGTATTTGTGACGTCAACAGTTGAAGTTTTGATGAATATCGTTGTATCAGTACTTGTTGGAACAACGGTATAATTACCAGTTGCTATATCGGTAAAAATATATGTTCCATCATCTTTCGTAGTGGTCGTTGATATAATCGTTGTAAGATTTGTATCAGTTGTTTTGAAAAGATTCAACGTGATGCCGCCGACAGGATTTCCACCAGTAATAATGACACCACTAATGCTAAATTTATTAATAACATCAGTGCCGCCAGAAGTAGTGGAGGTTCCGGAGGTTGTTACGCCTGTGCCACTTGTTGTATCGATAGGATCAGTTATGACAGGATTATTGATGGTATACTTACATTCTATTTTTGAAGGCATGCACAGTCCAGTAAATATAGTTTGGTTATTTTCATAACTTGACTGAGAAAAGTTGAAGGTATTTTTATCGAGCGTACAGAGATCACTAAATACTCCAGGCTCAAGGATGTTTGGCATTTCTAAAAATGTCTTTTTCTTACACATACCAGTAAGATCTACAGGATCTACTATTGGACTACAGACTCCTGCTGGTTGTATGCCACAATCTGCTGCACATGTACATCGTTCATCGAATGAACATGTTCCATCTCCACAAGGTGGTTTAGGGGGTTGTACCTTACATACTCTTCCCTCACACTGCACACACGATCCAGTCTTGTTATTAGCTTCTCTTTGAGCTATTGCCTCACATGCAGCTTGCTCTCCAGGTTTATCTGAACAATATGAGAGAGACTGTACACCATTTGGACATGGATTCTTTTTACATTGAGGGAGGTTTGGATTTAGAATACAAGGATCTTTTGGCGGAAAGGTACAAATCGGATAATTTGTTGCTCCATTTGAACAAGTGTAGGTACAGTATGGATAATTTGTTGCTCCGTTAGCACATGTAAATGTACATTCAGGATAATTAGTAGCCCCATTAGAACATGTAAATGTACATTCAGGATAATTAGTAGCCCCATTAGTACAGTAGTTATCACAATCAGGATAATTGGTAGCTCCATTTTGACATTCACAGTCTGCAGGACTATTGAGACAGGGGTCGCAATCTTCTGGATGTGCGATACAGTGATCTGTTTCACCATCTTCTGCATAGGCAGGAGTAACCGTATTTATAAGGGTTACAGCAAAGACTGATAAAATGCTTATCAGTGCGGTGAGGATGTATTTTTTTGTTTTCATACTCTACTATATAAACACACTTTAAAATGATTTGCAAATTTTTGATATGTTTATATTATATGGGGGTCGAAGACAGTAGGCTTTGGTTCTCAGAATCATGCAAGACCTACCGAGGCAAAATCCTTATTCTCTTGTTAAAATAGATAAGATACGCCTTAGTTGCGTATTTTTTTGTACCTTCGATACTTTTATTTCCTATCCTTTTTTGTATATGACTGTGTCAAAAACAAAAAAGTCTGAGACTCTCGCCGAACTCAAGGCTGACCTCACTCGTGCTACTTCTTTTGCCCTTGTTCAAAGCAATCGTATCACTGTAGCTGAAGTAAGTAAGGTTCGCCGATGACTTCTCCCTGTCAGCGGAAAGATGGTTGTCGCTAAAAAGACACTCATTCAAATCGCGGCAAAAGAAGTCAAAGGAGTAGAGATACCAGAAAGCATGCTCCCAGGTCAAGTAGCCATTGTTATGGCTTTTGACGATGCGGTTGCACCACTTTCTGTTGTTAATACTCTTGCGAAAGAATTTGAAGGGGCTGATAAACTCGTTTTCACGGGTTCATACCTCGATGGTTCTCTCCAAGACGCTCAGACTACTAAAAAGCTTGCATCGCTCCCATCTCGGGACGTATTGCTTGCGAAATTCATGGGTTCTCTCTTATCGCCTGTGAGCTCTCTCGCTCGATTTTTCGATGGCGCGAAGCAAAAAATGACAGAGACAAACAAGTCTACAGTTGGCGATCTCGCTGCTGCAGCATAATATTTATCTTTTTATTTTAATTTTATGTCAGATCACGCACAAAAAGTACTCGACCTCGTCGAGAAACTCACAATCGTCGAACTCGCTGAGCTCGTCGAAGCTATGGAAGAGAAATTTGGTGTCTCAGCTGCTGCTCCAGTAGCTGCTGCAGGTGCTGCAGGCGGCGCTGCTGCTGAAGAAGAGGGTGGTACAGTTTCAGTCGTTCTCAAGGATGCTGGTGCTAATAAAATTGGTGTCATCAAACTCGTTCGAGAATACACTGGTCTCGGTCTCGGTGAAGCGAAAGCTCTCTCTGAAGCTGGTGGAAACATCAAGGAAAACATCGAGAAGAAAGAAGCTGACGAAATCGTCGCTAAATTCAAGGAAATCGGTGCTACTTGTGAAATCAAATAGTTTTTACTTTTCTTCGAAAAAACCTCTCAGAAATGAGAGGTTTTTTATTGATTTATCCTCCAAACTTAAATACCACTGTATCACCATCCTGCATTATATAATCTTTACCTTCCATTCGCACGAGGCCTTTTTCTCGTGCACCAGCCCAGCCACCATTGTCGACGATATCTTTCCAATTGGCTGTTTCTGCTTTGATAAATTTGTTTTCAAAGTCTGAATGGATTTTACCGGCTGCTTGAGGAGCGCGATCTCACTTATGGATTGTCCATGCACGAGCTTCGACTTCACCGACAGTGAAGAAATATTGGAGTCCGAGGGTAGAGAAACAGGTTTTGATGAGTTCATCGACAGGATTTTTTGTGAGTCCGAGATCGGCGAGAAACAGAGCACGATCCTCGGGGCTAAATTCCATCATTTCCATCTCAATTTTTGCACAGATAGGAACAACTGGAATTTTTACATCCGTCATACCTATTTTCTCTCTGAGAGTTTTTTCATCCATTTTCAGGTCGGATTCATTCAGATTTGCAGCGTAGATAAAAGGCTTCATGGTGAGAAGATGGAGGTCATTTGCGAGCTTTTTTTCATCATCCGTTAGTTCGACTTGAATAGCGAGTTTTCCCTGATTGAGGGCTTCAAGAATTTTTTCATATATTGCAAGAAGTTTAATGGCATCTTTATCACCACTTCGAGCTTTTTTTGCTACATCTCCATCCTTTCTTTTTGTAAGAGTTTCAAGGTCTGCGATAATGAGTTCAGCATTGATAATATCGATATCACGTTTTGGGTCTACGCTTCCATCCACATGATGGACATCGCCATCTTCGAAAACACGAACAACCTGGAGAATAGCATCGACTTCACGGATATTTGCGAGAAATTTATTTCCGAGACCTTCGCCATTACTAGCACCACGGACGATACCAGCAATATCGACGAATTCGACGGCTGCAGGAACGATTTTTGCAGAGTTTATTGTTTTTGCGAGGGCTTGGAGCCTTTCGTCCTGGACATTGACGATACCAGTATTTGGCTCGATGGTACAAAATGGGAAATTGGCCGCTTCTGCAGCATAACTCTTTGTGAGAGCATTGAAGAGTGTTGATTTACCGACATTCGGGAGTCCGACAATACCGAGATTCATAGTGAAAAATTAGGATGTTGAGAGCATATTCGCGAAGTTTTCTCTTTTTGCAAATTGTATTTGCAATTTTTTTCCTAATAAGGTACTCTATTTCTATGAAGTTTGAAAAGGATTTCACACTTGATGCTATTCGCGCTAAAACTGAATCAGGGGAAAAAGTGCCATTTTTTTCTGGTGAGAAAAGTGATAAAGAAAAGCTAAATGCACTTAAATGAGATCAAGAAAAAAATAACTCAGAATACGAAGCACAGAAACTACTGAAAGATATAGATGGGCCCAGTAAAAAAGAAAAGGCACGTGAGATAACTGAACAATGAGACAAGTTAGATCCAAAAATGCTTGACCAGTTACTCGTAAATGTATCGCCTGAAAAAAGAAAAATAGTGGATGCCGCAAAAAAATATCTCTGAATGAATGAAAAAGAATCGCCACAACAAGTAGAAAAATTTCATACTTCTGCAGGTGCAAATTGATGTTGAGCCGAAACAGCGTGGTGTATGTCATTTGTACAACATGTATTAAAAGAAATATGAAATCCGAATTATCGACCAACATCTTGGGCTCAAGATGGTCTCAATATGGGTACCCCGACAGATAATCCAGAACCATGAGATTTACTCATTGTGAAGAGATGAGGTGGCGGACATATTGGCTTTTTTCTGGGTTTTGCGCCTTCGGGTAAACCTATTATCATAGGTGGGAATCAAGGGAAGAATGGCGAAGTGTCTATAAAGGAGGAAACTCGATCAATTCTCGGATATCGAAGCATTGCTTAATTATTTGCAATCCAGAACTAAAAATGGTAGTATTATTTTATGCCTAATACAAATGAACAAAAAAAGCCCTTTGAGCCGCAAAAAAGTGCTATAAAAGAAGGTGAAAAGAAGCCTGAGAAAAAAGATGATTTAAAAGAAAAAAGTCCCACATCAGGTGATGTAAAAAAACAAAAACAAGAACGCTTTGCATCGAGCAAAAAAACTCTCGAGCAACGTCGAGCTGAATTCTCAGAAAAAAGTAAGGCAGATAAGGGGGTAAAAAAAGAACTCGATAGAGCTGATCCAAAAGATGAAAAAAAAGATAAAAAAACTGAAAAACCAAACTGAAATCTGAGAGATGCAGAAAGAGCAGCTGAGCAAGCTGAAAAAGAAGCCCTACAGGCTCTAAAAGAAAAGCATGCTGCAGAAATACACGATGTCCTCCAAAATATCGATATTGACGGACTGGATACACAGAATAGGGGCGCAATACATGTGGCTTCTATTGCAGGCAGGATACCAAAGGAAAAAGTAGATAGCCTCCCAAAAGAAACAAAAGAAAATGCTCTCAAGGGGCTCACAGGACCTGATGGGAGAGATATCGATGTCTCAAAACCATTAACTCCCGAACAAACCGAAGTTGTACGATTACATCTTGCTTCTGAATATATATCAGCGTTGAGTAATTTCTCGGCAGCTGATATAAAAGATCCAAAAAAACTCGCTGAAATAGAGAAAAAATATCCTGGAGTAACTGATTTTGTAAAAAGCCAACCAGTCGAGCTTCTTTCCCAGAAGACATTTTTTGAATCCGCAAAAAAAGATCCAAAGATACTCGAAAATTTTTCTCGCCTTATCCAAGAAAATGGCATGCTCATGACTGGTATCACCCCGACGAGTAAGCTCGGAAAAGAATTGGTCAGAGTGATAGCAACAAATGTATCCGAGTATGAGGCGATAAATAAATCTGCGGAATGACTTATCGACATAGAACATTTTAAAGGATTAAAAGACGTTCTCGGTGGTGCATATATGGACCTGATTTGTTCTCGTGATTTTATCTTGGGAGAGAAACACGATCTCAAAAAGAGTAGAGATGCTATGATGAACCTCTTTCGGGATTCGCTCGCAGCAAGAAAAATCCCTGATCCAAAAACGGCAACACCAGAGGAAATGGCAGAGTATAGAAAAGGCATAAAAGAAGAATTTCAAAATGCGACCGGTGTCTCTGGTGAAAAAGTTGAAACAGCTATTAAGCATATTGATAAAAGCAAGCTCTCTCCGCTTATGAGATTTTTGGCGGATATATTTGCTCCGTTTGGTGCTTTATTCCCAGGAAAGGCTGGTGATTTTTGGAGGGAATATCTGAAAAATAGTGAAAATGATCAAAAAAATGAAAATAGCACCAATAATCCTAATTATGAACAATATGGTGCATGATCAGGGTGAATAGAGTGACTGGAGCCAGGAAGTATACTAGCAGCTGCAAATAAATACGTCGGCGTAAATGAAGCGAAAAATGGTGACCTCATACGTGAGATGCATAAATCTGGATGACTCAATGCTGGACCAGGAACGCCATGGTGTATGTCGTTTGTTCAGCATGTCCTACGAAAAGATATGCACATGACGAGTGAGCAAATTGGCGTATGACCTACTGCATCAGCTGCTGCAGGTCATCGTATAGGGCGACACACTGATACGCCACAACTCGGAGATATAATTCTTGTAAAAAGTAGTGCTGCCCCCTCAGGTAATCATATTGCTTTTTTTGCATGATTTGAGGGAAATAGAGTCAAGCTTCTAGGATGAAATCAAAACGATTCTGTGTGTCTCACAACTTATCCAAAAAGTGCAGTAGATGAATATAGAACGCTGCAAAAAGCTCCAAATACAAATGTTGGTAATAATTCTATGGGGTGAGAAAAAGCAGTTTCTGGAAATGATGCCTTCCCAGATACGCCGATAGGCCCAAATAATTATCCGTCTAGAGATTTTTTGGCAAAAAATGGTAAAACACCAGAGACAGTTCCTATGGGTATGCGTGTAAATAATCCTCTTAATATCAAATTTACCGGAAGCCAAGTACAGAGAAATCTTTTTGAAGGAGTTGTCGGGAAATCAGTACATACTGATCAAGGTGATCCACAGATAGCATTTTCTACACCAGAAGCTGGTATGGTGTCAGGACTTAGGCTATTGCTCTATAAGCAAAAAACACACGGACTGAACACTATTCAGTCACTCATTGCTGATCCTTCTCTCGGGTGGACTCAGGGTGGGGGGGCTGCCAATCCACTTGGAAACAACGCTGCTCGGGAAATAGCACAAAGGGCTGGTATGTCGCTCACAGAGCCACTCAATCTGTCAGATAAAGGTACTATGAGAAAATTCGTCCAATCTCTGTTATTTCAAGAACATGGACCTTCTTCGAGTATATATGGCAGCGTGCTGGATGCTAGTATTGCCAAGATATAGTTTCTTAATCTTGTATAAAAATAGAGTTGAGGTAAACTTATAGAGATGAAAATCCATATAATTACCAATTTCGCTGGCGCATTTACCTCGTATTTTGATTCGAGTATTATGCGTATCGCGCGAGAAAAAGGTCTTTTTGAACCAGTATTTTATAATCTCTGAGATTATTCACTCCAGGCTCAGCATCGAGTCGATGACAAACCCTACGGTGGTTGAGCGGGTGCACTTATCGAGATCGAACCTATGTATCGAGCCATCACGAGTATTGACCCAGAAAATGTGATGAAAAAAATCTATCTCGGACCACGAGGGGAGAGGCTCAAACAATCAAAAGTTGAGCAGCTCTCAGAGGAATTAAAAGAAAGTGAAATAATTATTCTCTGCGGGCATTATGAAGGTGTCGATCATCGAGTATTTGAGATGTTTGCTTTTGAGCAATACTCAATTGGTGATTTTGTTGTCAGTAGTGGAGAGCTAGCAGCTATGGTATTTATCGATGCTATTGTTCGACTTATCCCAGGAGTGGTATGAAATGATAAATCCCTCCATGAAGAATCATTTTCAGACGCTCTCGGAGGCAAAGCTGAATATCCACAGTATACACGACCAGCTGATTTTATGGGTTACAAAGTACCCGATATCTTATTGTCTGGTGATCACAAAAAAATAGAGGAGTGGAGGGCAGCTAATAGAGGCTAATTGAAGGATGACAATATTCATTGAGCATTTCTCATTCTCATATTTCGCTTTCTAATAGCTTCTAATTCTTGAATTATTTCTAGATAACGTTTTTCTTCTCAATTTAATTCTGCAAGGGGTTTTTGATGCATCGCCGATGTGCAAAGTAAACGTTCTTCAAGTAGTTCCATTGTGGCATCTTTCATTCATTTGTCTGTCTCCAGAACTTGTCTTGTTCTGTCATTTGTATTTCTTTTTATCGATAATAAATCCTGTATTTCTTTGTGTTTTTTTTCTGGCGAGATTGTTCTTGCAAGACGTAGAAATCTTGCAGCTTCTTTTACGTTGTATACTTCTTTGAGTTCACAATAGGTCTGCCATTCTAATGCCCCTATTTGTTCTTCACCTAGACCAATGTATTCAGAAGTATTCATAAAAAATGGGTAAAAAAAATCCCCTGAACAGGGGAATTAAAGACAGAAAATAGAAAAGAATGCGTTGCCGCGTCATTTTTCTGCAATGTTGTGAGGAGTTCACTTCATTGGAATCTCATTCTATTAAAAAAATTTGTCTGTAAAGTATTTTCTCTATAATCATTTTCATGAATACAATTCTCAATTCTCAGCTTCTTACTTGGCTCAATCCTGACATGATTATCAGATGAGTCATCGTGTATTTTTTTGTTGTCTGGTTCTGTCTTGTGGTTTGGGTTGTTCGTGATGTGACCAACAGAACCAAATCTCTTATTTTTCAGATTATTAGTATTCTATTAGTGTTATTTTTCACACCCCTTGGTATATTTGTATATCTTCTTCTCAGACCTCAGAAAACTATCTTTGAGCAGGTTTTTGAGGACGAATTTTTCAGACTTGATTCAGAATTTCAAAAAGAAGATATATCAAAGCATAAGCATCGTCGTTCGTCTCCATGAATGGACATAGAACATAAAAAATCTGCTCACTAATACCGTCCATGAAAAAAGAGGGGACACTGGTAATGACTTTTGGAACATTTGACCTTTTTCATCCAGGGCACAAATACTATCTCTCAGAAGCTCGTAAATTATGAGACGAGCTGATCACCGTGGTTGCACGGGATGCAACTGTAGAAAAAATAAAAGGTAAAAAACCAAGAGAAAATGAGCTTTCGAGGCTTAAAAAGGTTCAAGATGCGCATATAGCTTCGCAAGTGGTTCTCGGTTCAAAAGATCTGCCCTATGCGGTGATAGAAGAGTATCAGCCAGATATTCTCTGTTTTGGTTACGATCAAAAATCTTTTAATGACGAAAGGCTTCAAAAATTTCTGACACAACATCATCTCTCTCCAAAAATAATTATTCTTCCTGCTTTTGAGGCTGATAGATGGAAAAGCTCAAAATTATAGCCCTGTTGTGATTACTTTCTCCTCAAAATAACTGGCGAGAATCTGAATACCGACGTGTTCTGTACCAGCAAAAAAGAGACCTTGTCCAACTGGAGCATTGAGGAGGATGTATTTTTCTTGTTCTGTGAGCTTAAATACATTTTGCATTGCATCGATCGATGATGGCGACTGTTTCATGAGGAGCTGGAGCGATGAGTTTGAGACGATAGCTTTACCATTTTCACTACCAATAAAATCTTCCACGTCTTGTGTGATAGTAGTCACTCCTAAGTGATATTTACGGGCACGCTTGACGAGGCCGTGAAGAAATTTTCCACTATCTTCGTATTGCATGATGTTCCAGGCTTCGTCCACGACGAGGAGGCGTTTACGATTTGATGAACGGACGACATTCCATATATAGGAGAGGATGATGTACATCGCGATAGGACGGAGTTGTTCGTCGAGATCTCGGACTGAGTAGACCTGGAGGCCTTCTCCGAGGGATATATTGGTTCTCTGTGTGAAGAGTCCACCAAATACACCACTGACGTATTTTTCGAGTCTTTGAGCGAGTTCCTTTGCTCCTTCCATGGTTTCGACGACTGAGAGAAGATCGGACATGACAGGTATTTCTTTTCCAGTTATATCATCATCTTCAAATGTTATACCCTTGAGGCTATAGGTAGTGACAAGAGCCTTTTCGAGGATAGCTTCTTCATTGGCGCTAATAGTACCAAGCATGAGCTTGAAAAGACCAATCAAGTTGATAATTCCACCTCGCAAAAGATCACCAGGATGGCTTTCGTAATCTTTGAATGGAAGAGGGAGATCAAATGGATTGATTCGCTGGGTGGCATTGATACTGACATTGAGATAGCTTCCGCCTACAGTATTTACGAGTGCCTTGTATTCATTTTCCGGATCTATGACAATGACATCTTCTCCGAGCATGAGACTACGCAGGATTTCTAGTTTTACAGCGAACGATTTACCTCCTCATGATTTGGCGAGGACGACCATATTCGCATTTTCTGTTCGGAATCGGTCATATATAATGAGAGAATTGTTATGCGTATTGATACCATAGAGTACTCCATCATCTTGAGAGAGTGTCGCAGATGTAAATGGAAATGTCGTAGAGAGACCACGAGTGGAGATATTTCGGTAGACAGAGACTTCATCACGACAAAAGGGTGCGGTGGCAGTGAATCATTGTTCTGCACGGAGGAGAGCAGTTTTTGTGAGGATATTGCGCCCGTGGAGCATATTCTGGATATCGTTGGTCAGTTTTGTGAGCTTATCGTGATCGTCAGCGTAGAGTGTGATATAGATAGAAAAATGGAAATACTTCTCAGATCCACGAGTAAGAAGTGTTCGCAGTTCTTCTACGTCTTCTAATTGTGCATCTGTATAGGGATTTGCTGTGAGTCATCGCTCCTGGTTGAGATATTTTTCAGACTGAAGTTCTGTGAGACGACGACGGAGGTATTTCATGACCTGCTGTGCATCAGTAGGATAGATAAACATAGAAACATCGAATTTACTATCCCAGTTGATGAGAGGGGAGAGCCAATTTCCTTCGAGAAAGTCAGGATAGGCGTACGTAAAGAGTGTCTTACATATAGTATCGTTGATCTGTATATCCTGTGGCGTTACCTTGACCATAGCAGGAGCGATAGCGTCTTTTATGTATGCGAGAGCTTCATGATATATCCTTTCTCCTTCTTTGATATCTTCAGGACTTTCTTTGCTGCTCGTGTATTCAGGTAATGTCTCAAATGATTCACGAGTTTTATTTGTGCCTTTTTGGCTTACTCAGATGTCAGCTACGGAACTATGTTTTGATTCCTTTTCAGACACATTGATATCGCCTGTAACCGGTCGAGTCAATATATCGAGGAGAGTAGTGTGGGGTGATGTGGTCATATCTTCTTCTATAGAATACCCCTTTTTTACGCCTATTTCAACTTTTACGCCTATTTTTGTGTATTCCACAACATTTTTGTTATTTTTGTAAAGTGAAAAAATACACTTTTCCCCTCAAAATAGGCATTTAGTGCTTGCATTTTGTTTTTGTATCGATAGTCTTCCCTTGTCCTTGTATTTCTTAACCCTTTCTTCTATGAAAAAACAGGACCTTATCAAGGCTATCGCTACTGCTGCAGGCCTCTCTCAGGATGCTGCTGCGAAGTCTCTCAAGGCGTTTATCGACGTCGTTACAAAAGCCCTCAAAAAGGGTGACACTGTTGGTATTACTGGTTTTGGTACATTCCGTGTTGCTAACCGCAAGGCTCGCATGGGTGTCAATCCTCAGAATCCTAAACAGAAGATCAAGATTGCTGCTAGCAAATCTCCTTCTTTCAAGGCTGGTAAGACTTTCAAAGAGTCTATCTAATCGATTTTTCGATGAAAAATCCTCCCTCCGGGGAGGATTTTTTTGTAATATAGTAAAAATCTTTACTATTCAGGTATGAAAGATTATATATTTATACTTGGTAGAGAACCAGAACTCTCTTTTGCGGAATTGGTGAGTCTTTTTGGCACAGGGGTTATTCGTTTAGGAAGTTTTGCATTTTTTTCTTGTGATGAAGAGGTGGTAAAAAAAGAAGTTCAATGTCTCGGGGGAACTATAAAAATAGGGGAAATCATCGGTAGGGATATAAATAAAAACGAACTTTCGTTATTTTGTGCTGAACATATTAAGAAATTTGTTATTGAGGGTAAAAAATTGAGAGTTGGAATTGACTCATTTGTGCCATCACTTTCCAAGGTTGTTTTTCGTGTCAAAGACATTCTCAAAGAAGAATGAGCTTCTATTCGTGTTGTGCAACACGAGAATTGACGTATCAAGACTGCTACAACTATTCATGAAAAATTGATTACCCAGGGCGTTGAATTGATTATCATTCCAGATAAAAATGGTTTTTGTGTGGCTGAAACAACCTGGATACAGGATATCGAGGCTTATTCGGAGAGGGATATCAATCGTGATAGATCTATGATTGTCGGTATGATGCCACCAAAACTAGCACAAATGATGATCAATTTTGCATCTCAGTGAGACAAATCTCATGTCATATGGGATCCATTTTGCGGTCTTTGAACGACTCTTATTGAGGCATTTCATGGCTGATATACTCATTTGCTTTGATCTGATATTTCGGCTGATATGGTTCTTTCAACACAAAAAAATATAGAAAAAATTACACAATGAACGCAGACATTTTTTGAGGTTTTTTCACATAATGCTCAGAAAATTAACGAAAAAGAAGCCCCTTCTAAAACCGCCCTAGTGACAGAGGGTATGCTCGGGAAAAATTTCTCTTCGACAACAATCAACCACGCCTCCGTGTTGCAAGAAAGAAAGCAACTCACAGAGCTTTATCGTCATTTTTTTGAGTCGTCTTTTAAAAATAAAAATATTCAAAAAATAGTTTGTTGTATGCCATTTTGGAATATAGGTAAAGAAACTATCTATATGCCACTTTTTGAGGATTTTTCCGTTCCATGGAAGGTGGACCCCCTTTGTCGTTCGGGTAAGAGGTATATGATACATATGAGGCCTGGTCAATATGTTGGTCGAGAGATACTTATACTGCGGAGGACTTAGGCTGACCACATTTCACCAATCAAAAGTTATAAAATCAAGTAAAGTTATTTTAATATAAATATATTTTCATATAATTCTTGTACTTTCTATTTTTTTCTATTGTTTCTATGAAAAAAGCGCTATGAATACTTTTTGCCTCAGTTCTTCTGGTGAGCTGTAGTATGAAAATACCATTTTTATCAAGTAATCCTACTCCAAAAGATGGGGACACTGTTTCGGTAAATTATGTTGGTACACTGGATGACGGGACCGAATTTGATTCTTCTATTAAGCCAGGACGTGTACCTCTGGAGTTTACGGTAGGACGACACGGAGTTATAAAAGGCTTTGAAGATGCAATTATTGGTATGAAAGTTGGTGAAAAAAAGAAAATAAGAATCGAACCAAAAGATGCCTATGGTGAAGAATATACACAAGAAACAGTTCCTCTTTCACAATTTAAAGATGTCATTTCTCAGACCGTACCAGCTAATGTCCTTATTGGAACTGTAGAACAAAAAATACCAAGAGCTCAAGCCGAAAAGACTTTCAGTTCTCTCACAGTTGGTGTAGAGAAAAAGCTCTGAGAAGCAAGCCTAAAAATCCTCTCTATATCAGGTGATGATATTGTTGTAGCAATAAATGACCCAAAGGCTATTTTCTATGGTAAAAAAATTGCAGTAGGACTCCACGGTGTTGCTCCAGATGGGAGTGATGTAACTGTCACAAAAATAGATGGTAAAAATGTATCTGTTGATATCAAGCAGAAGCAAGAAATCATCTCAAAAACTGATAAAGATGTTACACTAAAAGTGAAAAATCCTCATCCACTTGCTGGCAAAGCTCTCAATTTTGAGCTTGAATTACTCCAAATCAAAAACTCAGACAGTGCTGCTTCTTAAGAAAATATTGACTTATAGAGAATCCCGCTCAATATGAGCGGGATTTTTTTATGAATCGTTTTTTTACCACTCTTTCTCTGACACCAATCTTTACGGTAACTCAAGATGACTTGTATCATCAGATTACCCGTGTTTTTCGTGCAAGAAAAGGTGAGAAAGTCATTTTTTTCAATCGTGGATGATGAGATGTAATCTATGAAATAAGTGAGATCACAAAAAATAGAATAGTTTTCATGAGAATGGAAGAGATATCAAAGAATATAAGTGAAAATCCCCTAAATCTTCATGTTTTTCAGTCCTACCCAAACAAAATCGCAACCATGGAGATCATCGTCCAAAAATTAGTAGAAATAGGTGTCAAAAAACTCACTTTTTTCCCTAGTGCATACTCGCAGTTATACGATATTGGACATCAGAAGCGTCTCAGGATAGAAAATATTGCAAAAGAGGCTATGGAACAAAGTGGGGGAAATGAACCAATAGAGATAGTCTATGATACACGAAAAATAGAGACAATTCTATCCCAGATATCTCCTGAAATATATCACATCGTAGCGCATCAGAAGGGTAATACATATTTTGATTCCAAAAGTATCTCCCCAAAAACAGTGTGATTATGGATTGGACCAGAAGGGTGATGGTCAGATGATGAGAGTGTTTTATTTGAGGAAAAAGGTCTTTCTTTCTGGTCTTTTAATCAAAATATTTTACGTCTCGAAACTGCTGCGATTTTAGGTGCGGGTATTCTTACTTATTTTGGTTTTCATTGAAAATAAAAACCCGCGATTTAGCACTAATATAGATCACCTCATTCAGGCATCAATTGTCTTGTATTGATGGGTAAAATCTCTCTTTTTCACCAACAAAAAGATAGGTATTTGGTGGTGATTTTTTCAAAAAGTGACAAAGTAATTCTTTGTTTTGCATAATGCTAGTAAGTGGGTAACCCTGTTTTTTCGTATTTCTTGCTATGCTCGGATCTAAAATTTCCCTGCTACTTCCTTGCAGCCAAGGCATATAGATTGGATTGAGTGAAAATATTTTTGCCTCTTTTGGGATATAATGCATCAGAAATTCTATTTTTCTTAATTCTGTCTCTGAAATTCCAGGCTTATGATAGAGATGAAAATGATAGCCCCATATAAGTGCTTGTATTCCTACGATACTTATGAGTATTTTTTTAGAGAAAACTTGAGGTAATGTTTGTGCGAGGAGTAATATGAGTGCCATGTCGAAAAAAGCTCCTAATCGAGTATGAGCGATGCTGCGTGTGATAACCATGAATCCCATAAGTAAAAATAGTCCAACACGTCACGTGCTTATATATTTTTTTCTTTTTTGAAAATATAATTTCCATGCTCCGTATATGCCGCATAAAAGGAAGAAAGATTCATACGCCCAAAATTCTCTTTCCGAAAAAAGTGTTCCATATGGTCATTTGAGAAAAATATAATTCTGCAATTTTCATCACATAAAAGGCAAAATATGTTTTTTCCATGTCCAAAAATATGTAAAAGCACCCAGAAAAAGAGATAATATGAGGATCCATTTATATTTTTGAGTTACCTTGTTTTTATCGAATAAAAGTATTATAAAAAAAGCTAAACCGACAAATCAAGTTAATCGATGGAGTGCTATGGAGGCTGATAGAAATATGGTTGCTATGAGTATTTTTTTGTTATATCTCATGGCTCACAAAAGAAAAAAAGTTGCTATGAGTTCTTTTCCAAAGCCCCACCACATTACCTTATATTGAACAACGGAAAAAAATACCAAAGAAAATCCTAGATAAGATGTAAGAGTGTATTTGTTTTGATTTTTTCAAAGAAACAAAAACCATAGAGCCATGCCGAGATATATGGCAGCATAAAACCAGGTAAGAATATAACTGGTTGGCACCGCAGAGCGTATCAAATAAAATAAAACTCATGAGAAAGGCTCAAATTGGCTTTGAAGATAGGATCTCAGAGAATAATACTCTGTGCCTGCGTACATAGTATCAATGAGCTTTCTGTAGGCGCCATGATCATATCCGAGAGGCATTGTGTGGTTTTCCCAGAGTAAAAATAGACTCAAGAAGAATCAAATCGAAAAAATGGTTAATATTCATTTTTTCATATTTTTATCTGATAAAATATCGATATTCATTTTCGCCACCCCAGGCTCATCCTACTCCATCTGTACCTCGAGTTCTCCCGCTATCGTTGACGTCATATGAGGTATAGAATGCGATTTGTGGATTTGCATTTCAGATAAATTCATTACACCAATAATTCTCATGACTGACTCACCAGCTCGCACCTTTATTCGTCATGATTGAGCCTAGATTATCATACTTGATTTTCCCATCCTGGTTTATGATGCTCCAAGTAGCATCACCAGGTATGTCCATACAGCCCTTGTTGGTTTTTCAGAGCACTCTTTCTCCGAGAGCCCAATTGAGAGTATTTGATGTAGTAAAAGAAAATTTCACCCACTTTGTAGGATCGCCAGTACGGTTTCGTATGAGCATCTCTTTTGATCCGAGTTCGGTGAAATATCTATAGTCGAGTAGCCCCGCAGAATTTGGATTATCGTAGTCTGCTATGCTATCAATAGGTGTTTTATCGAGAGATTCACGCATATCGACGTATGACATCTTGATTTCAGAACTAGCATGTCCATTATTGGCATAAAACAATGTCCATCATCCACCCGCCGTCTTCATATCACAGTAGACTGTTATAAGCTTAGAATTCATCTCTATGACATATTTCCCCGAAGTAGCATCGGGTTGTTTTTCTAGGATTTCTCGACAGCTTTTTTGGGCTTGCCATCCTATCTGATTTCTCTTTTGTTCATTTCATAGATCTACTTTTTGAGCATTTTTGAGGATCGAGCTCACGAGTTGCCCTTTATTTTTACCAGAATTTATGATAAGAACATGTCATTTTGAAGATCAGAGAGAATATGCCGGTGTGTCACCGACCTTGAAATTTGCATATTTACTATCGTTGAGCAGGGCTACTAACTCGTATTCTTTTGTATCAGGTCGTATGAAATAATGATACATTTCTCATGTTTCTGGATCTTTCAAAAATTCCATACCAAGCGCTAAAAATAGATCCTTTCAGGCTCGCCCCTGGTATCACATCTTTACTTCTCAGAATGTGAGCTCTAGCGCATTTGTCGGTAGTGGTATATTTACACCTCTTCTGATGGCATCATCCACCCGTTCTTTTGTCAGAGATAAGTGAGCGATGCGAGTAATATCGGTATCTGTATCCTTCAGGGATGAAACGAAAAATATAACTGGAAGTATGGCGGCTAAAAGAACCCCACTAAAGAGCAATATTTTCTTATAGGGCAATGTTATTTTTCCTTTTACTGGAGGCGTTACTGTGGTTGCCGGTAAAGGGGAAACAGGTGGAGGATTTTGTATAACAGGTTCCATTTCCTCTATAATCTACCATATTTATTGTTCTATTGCAAACGGAGGAGGGCAAAAAACGGGGTAAAAAATATTTTAGAGGTCTTCTTTCCACAGAAATACCCAATTTATCCCAAAAAACACCCAAATAGTAGAGAGATTTTCATGGAGGAGAATAAAGATAAGTGGTATCGTGACAGTATTGATGAGAGTGAGAAATCCTCCTAATTTCCAGAAAAAGTCTGGGATTCACCAATTTCATGATCCATAAATGGTATGAAATTGGGATTCAAAAATCATAATCAATAAGAGAATGGCTATATTTATACTGATAAATGTGATGATAAAGATATCCCATCATTCCCCCCATGGACTATAAAAAAGCCACATAATCATACCTATGAGGATGGCATGCTCAAAAATTATTTTAAATGATTTATTTTCTTTTGTGAGATTCTTTAGTCTCAAATATACCGCTAGAGTTCATAGACTCAGCGAGAGCACAAAAATTGTCTGAGAATCGTAAATTCAAAAATGTCTCCAGTTTTCTATACCTATTCCCGCATGAAAAAGTCAGAGACAAATCTGCAGAAAAATTATATGAGGTATGATTTTTTGGAGCATAAAATAATGAGTCTAAAAAAGGATAACTATTTCTCATCGAAATACACCTTTTTTTGCTTCTTTTTTGAGATTTTCCAGAGTATCACGATGGTATGTCTCGTGTATCTTTGTGAGCTCGCGAGCGAGACAGATGAAGTGTTCATTTCAGAAAGTATTTGCGAGATCGGAGAGGGTTTTTTCTATGCGGTGGGGGGATTCGTATATGATGGCTGTATATTCTTTTTCTTTAAGTAATTTGAGCAGCGTTTGTCGTCCTTTTTTGAGCGGAAGAAAGCCTAGAAAACGAAAATCATGCATGTGGAGTCCAGAGCCTATGAGTCCTGTGAGAAGTGCTGATGCACCAGGGATAACCTCTATTTTTACATTTTGTGTTATGGCTTCTTGGACCAGGAGATAGGCGGGGTCTGATATCCCGGGCGTCCCGGCATCAGATATGTAGGCCACGTTTTCATGAGCGGTTCGTTCTATGAGTTTTTTTGCTTGTTCTCGGGTGCTATGACTATGGAAACTCTGAAGCGGTTTGGAGATTTCAAAGTGTTTGAGGAGATTACCACTATGACGAGTATCCTCACAGATGATGAGATCGGCTTCACGAAGAGTACGAAGGGCACGAAGAGTGATATCTTCGAGATTTCAGATAGGGGTAGAAACGAGAGAGAGCATTATTTTACAACAATATTAAGAATCTTGTTAGGAATGAAGACCTCTTTGACGACCGTGACACCTTCGAGCCATTTTGCTATTTCTGGTTTATTTTCTACCGTCATGCGGACTTCTTCTGCTGTCACACCACGCATAAATGGGTACGTGCCTCGGAGCTTCCCTCCAATCTGGATAGCAATCTGGACTTCGTCATCTATCGTCATTGCTGATATATATTCTGGCCATTCAGATGAATAAATAGAGTCTTCACTGCCAAGAAGTGACCAACATTCTTCTGCCATATGAGGCGCAAATGGATGTAGAAGTCGAATAAGTGCTGATTTCCATTCGTGAGCATGTTCTGGGTCAGCAGGTATGCCCTCGTTGACCATGATATTAATAGCCGCGATGGCAGTGTTGAATTTCATATTTTCGATATCTTCACCGACTTTTTTGATAGTTTTGTGCATCATCTTAATAGCTGCGAGATCGTCTTTTGCTGTCCATGATTTGTATTCTGGAGTTTGCACATCAGTCGTGAAGAGTCGATAAATTTTCTCGAGAAGTCGGTAACTTCCAACGATAGCCTTGGTATTCCAAGGGGCGACATCAGAAAAATCAGCCATACTCATCTCATAGAGGCGGAGCGTGTCTGCACCATATTCCGCGATGACATCGTCAGGATTGATGACATTGCCTTTTGATTTACTCATCTTATTCCCGTCAGGTCAGAGAATGAGTCCGACATTGCGGAGTCTGAAAAATGGTTCATCACTCGGCACGACACCAATATCAAAGAGAAACTTATGCCAGAAACGAGCATAGAGAAGATGGAGCACTGCGTGCTCAGCGCCTCCGATATAGCTATCGACTTCTCCCCAGTATTTCACGACAGCAGGATCGACGATAGCGTCGTTATTTGTCGGATCCATAAAACGGAGGTAGTACCAACAAGAACCAGCCCATTGAGGCATGGTATTTGTCTCACGGTATCCTGAGAGATTTTTCCCGAGCTGGACATGAACCCAAGAAGGGATAGTCGCAAGAGGGGACTGTCCATCACCCGATGGTTCGTATTTCTCTACTTCTGGGAGTTTCAGCGGTAAATCCCAATCTGGCAAGAGCCAATCAGAAATACCTCGTGTGATTTTCCCGAGAATTTTATCTCATTTCTTGAGTATATCACCGTCGAGCCAACATTCATCATCTTTGGTTGTTGGAAGTAATTCTTTATCTTCATCTTTGATATGAATGAGCGGAATTGGTTCACCCCAATAACGCTGACGAGAGAATATCCAATCGCGGAGTTTGTAATTCACAACCTTTTTCCCAAAGCCTTCTTTTTCTGCTTTTTCTGACAGTATTTTTCGCGCTTCAGCTGATGTAAGACCATCAAATTCTCATGAATTTACTAACACGCCCTCGCTGGTAAAGCAGGTTTCGAAATCGAGAACACATGAACGGCTCACCTCTTCAGCAGGGACGATAGATATTTTGAGTGGTATTCCATATTTTTTTGCAAAAACAAAATCACGTTCATCATGAGCGTCACCGAAGACAGCACCTGTTCCATAATTTCCTAAGACAAAATCACCAATCCAAACAGGTAATTTTTCATTATTAAACGGATTGATAACATAGGAACCAGTAAAGACTCCCGTTTTTTGTTTATCCAGTTTTGTTCTTTCTATATCTGATTCTTCCCCAGTTTTTTTGATATATTTTTCGCATTCTTTTTTGTGGTCAGCATGGATATATTCCTGGACTCGTGGATGATCAGGAGCCACAACCACAAATGCTCCACTAAAGACAGTATCGATTCTTGTGGTAAATACTTCTACATCAGGACAATCTACACCGCGGAAGAAAAATTGGCATCCTTCACTTTTTCCAATCCAGTTTCTCTGCATCTCCTTGATACCTTCTGGCCAATCAAGACGGTCAATATCAGAGAGGAGCCTGTCTGCATATTTTGTGATAGCGAGTATCCATTGACGGATAGCTTTTTTCTCAACAGGAGTTCCACAACGTTCACACTTTCCATCGACGACTTCTTCATTTGCAAGTCCAGTCTTACAACTCGGACAGAAATTAATGGGCTTATCACTTTCATAGGCGAGCCCTGCTTCAAAGAGTTTCAAAAATATCCACTGAGACCATCTATAATAGTCAGGATTAGTCGTGTCTATCTCACGATTCCAATCAAATGCAAAACCAAATTTCCCCAGCTGTTCGCGAAATCGGTCAATATTTGCAGCAGTGGTAATAGCTGGATGTGTACCAGTTTTGATGGCGTAGTTTTCAGCAGGGAGTCCAAAAGCATCCCAACCCATAGGATGGAGAACATGAAATCCTTTTGCATGTTTATAGCGAGCTATGATATCTGTCGCGGTGTATCCTTTTGGATGACCGACGTGAAGTCCTGCGCCACTCGGGTAGGGAAACATATCGAGCGCATAAAATTTTGGCTTGTGATTGTTCTCAAGCTCGGGATTGAGACATGCGAATGTATCGTGCTCTGACCAGTATTTTTGCCATTTTGTTTCAATATCGGAGTGATTGTACATAATCGCTTTAGGAGGAGATATAATTGCCTGAATTATATCTATTTTTTCTTTTGTGGAAGAGAAAATATAAAAAATCCTCCCAATTTTTGAGAGGATTTAAAAAAGTGGATTACGGTTATTCTGCTGTGCTTTTCCCTGCAGTTGGAGTTGAGGTGGGAGTTGTCGTCGATTCTCCAAGTTGATTTTGCATATCTTTTATTTTTTCCTGCATAGCAGGATTATTTTTGAGTTGTTGTCTCAATTCTGATTTTATTTCCCGTATGAAATTCGGATTTTGTGATACCTTGAGTACTCCGCTCAGAGCACCAGCTCCTACAACGACAGAACCAGTCATGGATACAATCAGTGCTGCTACGCCCAAGATCCAAGCTATACTTGTGTCTTTTTTATTGACAGAGAGACCGAGCCAAGGGAAAGTAATAACTGAAAAAAATACGAGTAATGCTGTTGTTCCAGGACCTCTCCCACATCGCTCTGATATTTTGTGATAGATAAAAATAATAGAAAGAAAAGTCGCCAAACCTCATATAGCCGGAATAAAACCAACCAAAAGAATTACAGCAATCCACCAAAGAGGTTGTTGAGATATTTTTACAACGGGGTAAACATTGGCTACTGGAACCCATGACCATGCAGGATGAAGAGAGGGTTCATATTTTTTTGAGAGGAGATATATACCGTATGATATAGCTACATAGCTCAAAAGAGCACCAATGATCACAATAAAACCACCAACTCCTGTTGCTAAAAATGGACCAGCACCAACTTGTTTTAGGATATCTCTCAATCACATTGCGTATGTTTCACTTGAGAGTCAGAGAAGCACAGGTATGAGTAACCAGGAAATTTTTTTCATAAAAGAAAATAAAAAATAAACAAGAATAGTCTAGTAAACGGCTTTTACATAACAAGAAAAGCAACCTTGCTTTATTTCATATAATTTTCGTAAATGTTAGTAAAACACTATTTGTGTATCACGGAACCAGAAAATTCACCTTTTGAGAGAGAATCCAGAGAAGAAAGTATATCGATATGGCAGACGCCTATTTTGAGTTCATGATCGCGTGCCAATGCTATAGACGCTTGATCCATGATACGGAGATTTTTTGTGAGAACATCGTCATAGGTCACTTGAGGGAGTTTGGTAGCTGTCGGTTCTTTTTTTGGATCAGCAGTATAGATGCCATCGACACTTGTACACTTGATCATCATCTCGCAAGAGAGTTCGAGTGATCGCAGAACAGATGCGGTGTCAGTTGAGAAATATGGATGTCCAGTTCCTCCAGAGAGAAATGCTATATGACCATTTTCGAGAGAATGTTTCACTTTTTTTGCGTCAAAAGTTTCACCGATACCAGAGAGATCGCGAGCTGTATAGACTACCGTTTTTGTTCAGAGTTTTTCGACGATATCAGCGAGCATGAGAGCGTTCATCGTTGTAGCAAGCATGCCTACTTCATGTCCGACGGTTGGAGAGATACCATTCTTGGCAAATTCGGCACCTCGACAAATATTTCCACCACCACAGACGATAGCTATTTGATGACTTTTTTGGAGGTCACATATTTCTTTCGCTATCTTTTCGAGATATGTGAAATCATAATTGTTTCCTGTGTTGTGTGAGAGGGCTTCTCCTGATATCTTTATGAGAATTCTCATAAATTAAAAATTAAAAATTAAAAAAGAAAAATTAAGGAATTATGTTTAATTTTTTTGTTGTCTATAATGTAGAAGAGTATAAGAAAAAACTTCTTCTTGCAATGACTATTTTTAGCCTCCACATTTGGTGAATCACCATAGCTCCGACATGGTATGGTCTCATGTATGCCCTCAGTTTTCTTATTGGACTCTTTTTTATACAGCGAGAATTCGCAGAAAAAGATGCAGATACCCTCTTTTTTGCGACTATTTTGTGAGTGATTCTCGGCTGAAGATTTGGTTATGTCCTCTTCTACAATCTCGGATATTATCTCACGAATCCTCTCGAGATTTTTATGCCGTGGAAGGGTGGTATGTCATTTCATGGGGGGGCTCTCGGAGTCGTCATAGCATGGATATTCGCAGCTCGCAAGATTCATAAACCTTTCCTCGTCGTCGCTGATAAAATGGTATGGATTATCCCTATCGGACTCTTCTTCTGACGTATCGGAAATTATATCAATGGTGAGCTTCTCGGCATGGTAGGATATAACTGACCATTTGCACGAGTAGTAGACGGTGTTTCCTACTTTCCGACACCTCTCCTCGAGTCTCTGTTAGAAGGTGTATTGCTCTTCGTATTACTTCTCTGGAAAAAGAAAAATATAGCCTATCCAGGACAGGTGTGAGTCTGGTTTCTTGCTGGATATGGTATGCTGCGATTTGCGACTGAATTTATCCGAAATCCCGATGTCCAGATAGGGTATCTCTTTGGTACTTCTTGGCTCACTCTCGGGCAGATATTTTGTCTGGCTATGATACTCGTAGCTGTCATTCTTTCTCTTATTTTGAACAAAAAGCATTAATTGACATAATTTACAATATATGTTAAATTATAATCATGGTACGACTCATGGTTATATTATTTTCAGTTTTTACGCTTCATTCTTTTGCGCTTGTCGATGAAGGCGTAGATAAAAAGAAGATAGATACAGAGCACGGAATAGAACATCCTGACCACATACCCCATGGTCCTGAGAAAAATCCCATCAAAAAAGTAATGCATGATGACGGAACTCTCCCAAGAAAAAGAAAAAAACTCCGTGCTGTCTAATTATTCGTGGTGATATTTCCCGCCTGCGAGGAGATTGGTCGTACGGTAGAGCTGTTCGATGAGCATGAGGACAGCGAGTCAGTGGGGGAGAGTCCAGTCAG
>CAYVZT010000006.1:0-31714 GCA_964456455.1 uncultured Candidatus Peribacteria bacterium
CATCGAAGAGGAGGGGCGACATATCGCGGAAGAGTACGCCAGGGGCTGGGAAGTCGGGATAATTGGTGAGGAGATGGGAGTAATCTTTTTTCATATCGGTGTATTGTAGTGAAAAATTCCCACCCTCAAGTGTTAGTCATATTTTTTTGACGGATCAGCGTAGCCTATACCACAGAGAGCGAGAGGGAGTCAGCGCTTCTCGAGACGTTCACGCTCGATCGTACCATCCTCTATTTTTGTTTTGAGACAGGCGCCAAGAGCTTTTGAGATATCTGGTTTTTGGATGATGAGCGGTGAGCATGTATCGGTCCATGGAAGCTCAAAAAAATCCTGCACACCCTCAAAATTATAATTTTCTGTTGTTGGTATCATCTCTCCATTCCAGAGAAATGAGACATCGCTCCATGTCACTCATTCGAGAGCATTTCTGTGTTCTTGTGTCTGGATGACGAGCGTATCAGTGCCACAGGTATAGGGTCCGTAGGTGAGTTTTTTTACTCCAAAGATAGTGCTAGACATATTTCTGGCGACGAGTACGAGCATGATGCAGAGTATGATGATACCTATTCGAGACGTGATTTTTTCGAGAGAGTTTTTCGTCACTTTTTTCATAGCAAAACTATACATCTTCCTCATGAAAAGCAAGCAACTCGGTTGTGTGAAAATATTTTCTTTTATCATGGAAGTATGACACACAGATGATTCCTCTGACAGGTCTATCATAATCCACTCTTCAGACCCCTCCTCCTCGTCCTGCGTACTCGTATGTTTTCGAGTATGATGGGATGGATTTTTCGCACTCCGTATTCACGATACTTGATACGTCCACTCGTACGATTGTATGGTATAGATATGCAGACGTATGAGGTTCCTCGTGATGGTTTTTCTGATGTGAATGATTTTTTTATTCGTCCGAGCCGTCCATGATATCGGATTTTCCCAACTGCATCTGCTCAGCTCTGAAGTCCTGTTGATGGATGTGTCGAGGTATTTCCACGTATTACTGACGTATCACGCATGCGTGTGAAATGATACGATGTGAATCTGACAGAATTATTCGGTTCTGAAATACAGGATTTCCGGGGAGGTGATGTGTGTTTTTGTCGTTTGAGATTTTCGGATTATCACCGATTTCATTTTTTTGATGATGGTCGTGTGCTCGCGAGCGTGTCGCGAGAATGACTCCTCTATTCTGTTGACCAGAGTGTTCTCTCGACGGGATTCTGGACGCAGAATAAGTCGCATTGTATGCGTGTGGCGACCAAAAATTTCTGAGATGTCCTCATCCTCGAAGTCGGTGCGACCAATGTTGGATGTATCACGAATCATAAAAAAGTAGGAGATACATTTTCTCGATGAGAAGAAAAATGATATTTTGAACTCGGAGGCTCTGCCGTACTTCTCGTATTTCAGTCGTGATCTCTCGTGTGGAATCCAGATCTTCTCCAGAAGAGTCGATCATGAGAAGAATATGAGCTCATTACTGGCTCGCCGATTGGTCACTCTGCATAAGCCGGAGCCAGGCTTGATAGATTTTTATGTATTTTTCATCGGTTGCGTTTGGATCCAAGAGGAGACTCCTCTCGGTGAGCTCGCGGATGAGAGAGATGAGATCTCTCTCAGTGAGGCCATCGATGAGGAGATGTTCTTCTGGTACATCGTGTGATGATGTTCATCGCGGTCATGTTTTTATTTTTTCTACCATTCGTTTCAGAGAGTTCATCTCTCGCTGATGATTGAAATCAGAGTGGAGCGCGTACAAATATTCGAGCTCGATGTCCTCTCGTGCTATTTCTTGGAGCATCTCCATATCGATACCAGGAACTCGTCCATACATGAGGTGTCGCTCAGTCATGGTCTGAAGCAGGGTATTGATCGCATCTGAGGTATCATCATAGTTGACTCGCTCCAGACTGAGCTGTCTCAGTTCTTGATCGATCGGTGCGGCCTCGGGATTGAATATCGCTATCAACTCTCGGATATCTCTGAGAGTTTTTGTCTGAGAGAGTCGATATTCTTTTGCTATTTTATGTATGAGCGGGTCACTCATGAGCTCGATTTGCTCGCTCGTATAGCCGAGTTTATGGAGTATATCTCTGTCGGAGAGAGGGGCTGGTGGCGTGATTTCTTTTTTGGGAACTGGTGTGATCGGCGTCACTGGGATGATGGTCGTGACTTTATGCTCAATATCATGACGTACGACACGCGCTTTTTTTGGATATTCATCCGATTGTGACTCGCCCATTTCCCATCACTTCTGACCTGCTACCACACCTCACAGGAGAGTAGCTCAGACGATGAGGGATCTAGTGAGACGGTGATTCATGAATATATAATAATATAATATTATATATAGTCAATTTCTAGTACCAGCATTCTTTCCATCCTATACTATAGGCGATAGTATTCATCATGAGACTCAGGAGTGGTCCTATGATGAGCAGAAATATCGCTCCTCATATGCTCACGGTATACCACGGGAGCATAAAGATAATTGCTCCAATCATATAGTCGATACCATCCCATGGCTGAAACATACTTCCTGGTTTTTTCCCGAGTCTTCTTTTGACGAAACTCTTTCCCATATCTCCGACGAGTGCCCCAGCGGCTATGGTGCCACCTACGAGCATCGCCTGTTTCCAGTCGTGATAGAGATTGTAGATCGTCGTATAGTTGGTCAAAAATCTCACAAATATATGTCGACAAAAATAGAGAAGGAGTCCTGTGATCATGCCGACGAGTATGCCCGTGATGAGACCGCGAACTGTCTTATTTTTCCCGAAAAATCTCTCATGTATAGGCCATGAAAGCTCCCGAATAATCGGTATATTTTTCGCGACTACCGGTGATGCATTTGCGAGAAATGCAGGGAGAAATATCAGAAAAAGAGTGAAAAAATTAGCGATTCACATAGCGAGGAATCAGAGAAATAAGAGAAAATAATATATAACTCCCGATACAGACCATCTCTGCTATAGCGAGACCGTATTGGCCGCCTCAGAAGAGAAAGGGGAGTGAGAGGCAGACGCAGATGATGAGCGGGAGTAGGCGTCGTATTTTTTTGGTTTTTATGACGTGGAGACAAGGGAGTGATGAGACAGTGAGACAGATGATAAAGAGCACTCCTATGATCATACTATTTCTCTCCAGTGGCGAGAGGATGATACCAAATATTCCGATGGCTCCTGCAGGTGAGGGGAGTCATGAGAAGAGGGAAGAGGTGTTTTGGCCTTGGAGCGTGAAGCGAGTGAGGCGATACAAAATAGCCAGGACATAGAGTACTGCGAGTGTCGTATGCTGCATACCAACCCATATCCAGAGTCCTGGATGAAGACCAAAATTGATGAAATCTGATATATCATCGAGGTACGTACCAGCTTTTGTACTTCCATACTTTCGTGCTATTTTACCATCGAGTCCATCGGTCACGAGTGAGACGATGAGGAGAGCTGTCGCTCTCTGCCAAGAGGGATGATATATCACGAGGAGAGAGGCGACGATACCACTGACGATGCCAATGCTTGTCACGATATTTGCGAGATTTTTGCGGATGATCAAAGGCATAATTATCGTCGCATAAAATGATACCACGCGTGGTAGAGTGGACTGGCAAAAAATGTGATACACCACACCAGAAGTCCGACCGCGAGAGTGAGCATATATTCTTCCATGAGATTGCCACTGGTCGTCATGCTATATCCGATGAGAGCGAGTGCGAGCGAAGCGCCAGCACCATACCAATAGTCTATCGGAAAGCCTGCAATCCAGAGAGAATCTGTATACCAAGGGATATGCTCTTTTTCGAATTTTTTTGTTGTGAAATGAGGATTGAGGATGAACCACAGAAAATCCCAATAGATGATCAGAAATGCTGAAAAAGCAAAGATAAATAATTCTCCGACGATTCACCTATTTCCATAGAGACCGATAAAGAAAATATGATTCAACGAGAGAATCATGAGATTCAAAATGGTGTGATAGCCAGTCATGTTTCGTAGAAATCCTATGGGTGCATTGCTTTTTACTTTTCGCCATGTTGGGAGATTTTTCGCCCATCCATGCTCACCCTCGATCTCGATCTCAAGGAGTGCTAAAAATATACCAAAGAGAAGTATGTAGAGTCCAAACATACCTTCATTATTGAGAGTTCAGAGAAAAATTCAAAGAAAATCACTATATCTTCTCTCTTTTTATTTTATGAACCTATCATTTTTTGTATTTTCTTTGCCGCTCGTATGACGCTCTGGAGGATGAGCTCAGGTATGATGATACCTCTTTTGATGACATTTTCATCGACGCTCCAGAGCCAGCGTGTGTCGATCATCTGTATGCCACGAGCCTCGGTAGAAAATATATTTTCTGTATGGAGGAACCACTGTCCCCAGTGTTTTGGATCATGACTCGGGCGAGTATCGGGTATTTTGCCAGTTTGTATGTAGAAGATGAGCGTGATGAGAGTGAGGAGATAGATCTGCTGGAGTTCTGCTTTCTCGAAATCTTCGATTTTTTTGTTGGCAAAAGCGACACCAGATATGAATTCTTGGATGATATATGAGGTATCCTTATTTTTATTTTCTTTGGAAATTGAAGTGCCGTAGGCCATGTATTCTCGTGGGAGAAAATTATGAAATACAGGAAAATGATCACGGAGATGTGGTATCTGGATGCCGAATCGCTGCTTGATAATACCAGCAAATATATCCAGATTCCACCTGAGACCATTTTGAAAATGCGTCATCGCCTCAAACTCAGGGTAATACGCATACGTCTCGTCGAAAAATCCAAAATATCGACACAAGAGGAGGTATTCACCATACTGTCTCCAGGATTCTTCTTTTGTCGGGAGAAATTTGTAGGAAAATGGACTCAGTAGTTTTTGTATTGGTTGTCCGTGGATACTTTTTGTCCCAAAGATCAGGGGTATATCTATGTCCCATCGACCTTCTTTTATCACCCAATCTGTTTTATCGACTCGATAGGCGCGAGAGAAGAATCATTTTCACAAAAATGTACGCGGAAGAGGGGAAAAGAGCGAGTGAAAATTTTTCTCTCCATAGTCCGAGATGCTTCGTATTTGATATTCTTGAAAGAGGGTTTCTAGATGCTGCATAGATTAGTAGAGGATGTTTTTTTGTTGTATAGTATCGAGTATTTTTTGTGCTTCTTGGTCATTTGCGAGACGAGGTTGCCCATAGTTTTCTATGATGATAGGCTTGAGGAGGATATGCGTGAGAGATGTCTCACTCGCTGTCTTTCGTACAAAAATCTGTAGTGCCAATCCGGACTTTGTCTCTGGGCTGAATTCTTGATCGAAAATAAAATTTCCGAGTGAATAAAAAATGTATTTGTCTCTATATTTTTCTACTGTCTGAACCCAATGCGGATGTGCTCCTATGACGATGTCTGCACCAGCATCTATCGCAGTATGAGCAAAGTTTTTTTGTAGCTCGGTAGGCGTCCTCGTGTATTCTTGTCCAGCATGCATCGTGATGACGATGATATCGGCCTTTTCTTTTGCTTTCTGTATGGCTGTGACGAGTTTTTTGTCCTCTTGCATACGTGCGACGAGCGGGCTCTGGCCTGATCCGTTATCATTGTAGGCGGCATAAGAAGCGCCGATAAATGCTATTCTGATACCATTTTTTTCGATGATTGATGGTTCCCATACTTTTTCAGGATCTTCACTGGCTCAGGTGGTCTGTATGTGTATTTCGGAGAGTATTTTTGTTGTTGCTCGTATGCCTGCTTCACCCTGATCGAGTATGTGATTATTCGCGAGATTGACGATCATAAAACCGACATTCGGGAGCGTCCGTATGAGATCTGGTACAGCATTAAATGTGAGTGTGCTTTGATAGGAATATTTATTGGTCCCATTGGTGGGTCACTCGAGATTTCAGAAGATAAAATCTGCTTGTGCGAGAAAGTCGTGAATATGCTCCCATATCCACTGCGGTGATCATGACTTTTCTGCATGTCGTGCGACATTTCGAGAAAACATCATATCTCCGACGGCGATAAAATTTGTCTCTTGTATGAGGGTTTTCTTCTCCGATACCTCACCTGATATGAGCTGCAAAACGAGGGGTTCTCGACGCAGTCCATCATAGAGGACGATAAATGCTGTTATACAGACAAGAAATGCTGTTATTGATAGACCGATTGCCAGAAAAAGTCGTATGTTGAGTTGTGGCATTTTTGGTTTTTTTGTCATCGGGATAATAGTATACATTTTTCTTTTTTTATAAAGTCTGTATATACTCTCTCCTATGAAATCTGTCTGTCGCATTTCTGGTGTGGAGTTTTATATCTCAGAGTCAGAGCAGGCCTTGCGGAGAGAGTTTGGCGTGGATACTCTGCCTGATCTCGCTCCACATATTCGTATTCGTCATATGGGTGCATTTTGGCCTCATTGGTCTCTCCATAAGAGACGCTGTGATAAAACTGGTAAAAATATCGTGTCCGTTTTTCGTCCCGAATGTCCCTATCCTGTCTGGCACAAAGATGAATGGTATCGATCTGCGCTTCCTCCGTCAGCATCTTTTGATTTTGATCAGACATTTTTTTCTCAGACGGAGACACTTTTCAAGCGTTGTCCTATACCACACAATTCTGGTCTCAATAATGAAAATTGTGAATTTACGGATGATTGGTGGAATAGTCGAAATTGTTATCTCTGTCATAGTGGCGTAAATACAGAAGACAATCGATACTGCTATAGGCTCATCGGTTGTCGGAACTGTCTGTATGTTGTTTTTTCTTTTGAGTGTGAGTGGTGCTATGACGTCATCAATTCAGAAAAATGCTATCGATGCGTCTCTGGTCTCTATCTCAAGAATTGTCGTGAAACAGCATTTTGTTATGACTGTCGAAATTGTTCTGATTGTCTCTTTTGTTTTAATCTCAGAAACAAACAATACTGCATCGGCAATAAGCAGCTCTCCAAGGAAGAATATGAGATACAGAAAAAACAATTCCCCTACGACACAATCCAGGGATATGAACACTGCAAAACATTGTTTGAAAAGATGATGCGGGAAATCGCATGGCATCGATCGACGTATATGGATTTTGTAGAGAATTCTTCTGGTAACTACATCCTCCGTCTCAAAAATATGCAGCGTACTTTTCTCGGTGCAGACGGGGAAGACGGGTACAATGTGACTCGTTTTGGATGGGCAAAGACGGCGGTAGATAGCATCAATCTGCAGGAGGCTGAGAGGGTATTTTTTTCTTCTGGAGTGCAGATAAAATCATATGACGTCTTTTGTTCTTTTATGCTCGATAATAGTCGATTTGCTCGGTATAGTGCCTACAGCTCTCGATGTGAAAATATATTTGGTTGTTGTGGTCTTCTCGGCGCAAAAAATGCTATCCTGAACACCGTGTATAGTCAACAAGAATATGACATGCTCCAAAAAAAACTCCAAGATCATATGAAATCAACGGGTGAGTGGGGTCAGTTTTTCCCCGGTTCTTTTGCTCCAAGTCCCTACGATGAGTCATGGTGATCGTTTCATTTTCCTCTGACGCTCGATGAACAGCGAAAGGCATGATACTTCGCCCTTGAGACATCTGAATCACCACAGGCAAACTATGTCGATGCTGCCCTCTTGTCTTCTACCACTGAATCTCCTGAAGAAATCACGCAAAAGACCTACTGGGATAGTCGTGTACAACGTCCTTTTCAGATCCTGCCTCAGGATATAGCCTATTGTGGTGTATTGGGAGTTCCGATGCCTCATCGGCATTATATGGGGCGTATTCAAGAAAATTTTCGCTGGATGCCCTATGATGGACTCTTAAGAGAGACCCATTGTGCTCATACGTGAGCGAAAATTGAGACTTCTTGGCCGAGTGATTATGACGGTCGTATACTCTCTGAGTCAGAATATATAAAAATGGTGTGATAATTTGCTCCTGGAGCCAAAATAGTATATACTGCTCTTATGAAATCCTTTTTCTCTGATTCTACTCGCCAATTTATCATCTATGTCATCATCGTTATGGTGGCTCTGGGATGATGTTTCCTCATCTATAATCTCCGTGACGTACTCGGTATTATTCTGATTTCTTGTTTTGCGGCACTTCTTTTGTCTCCTTTTGTTGATCGGCTTCGTCGTTGGAAATGTCCAGAAGTTTTGGGTATTTTGATTACTTTTTTGACAGTTTTTCTCACTATAGCACTGTTTTTCGTCTCTATTGTGCCACTCTTTGTGGGGCTGGCCGAAGACTCAAAGACGTATATTGTTCGATCGATGAATTATGCTGAAAAAGAAGCACAATCGAGCTTTCCTGTCTTGGATAATCTCCCATTTCACGCGGGTGATCTCATACGAAAAGAGGTCGATATGAAGAAGGTGAGCGACCTCATCCTTGGCAACAACCGATCCCAGATTCTCACCAAAAATCTCCTCGGTAATATCGATACTCTCAAAAATGTCGCTCAACAGGGTATAAGTCAGGTCTCGAGTGTGGGTATTTCTGTGGCGAGCGGAGTGACATCTTTTGTGACCAATCTGTCACTTTTTGTATTGTTAACTTTCTTTATCATACTTGAGCGAAGAGCCCTCCTGAAGTGGTTTTTTGATATACTTCCATCGGATCTCGGTCATTATTTCAAGAGTCGAGAACATCGTATCGGTCAGGCTATTCACTCTTGGTTGCGTGGCCAGCTCTTTCTGACAGTTTTTATGTTTGCAATCAATTTTATCGGTCTTCATATTGGTCATTATTTTGGGCTTCCTGTGAAAAATATATTTTCACTTTCACTCATTGCTGGTGCGATGGAATTTGTGCCGTATGCTGGTCCAGTGATAGCTTTTGTCGTTGGTACATTGACGGTACTCGTGAGCCCAGAGGTGAGCTGGATGAGTATGCTGGGTATCATGGGACTCTACTTCCTCTTTCAGCAGCTCGAAGGAAATATCATGGTTCCTCTCGTCATGAGTAGGACACTCAGTCTCTCATCACTCTACATCTTGATTGTGACGATTATCGGAGGTGCTCTCGGAGGTGCTATAGGTGTCCTCTTGGCTATCCCACTTGCATCTATTATCCATATATTCTATCATGATTGGATGCATTATCGTCGTACTATATCTTCATCGTAGTATATGTGGCGCATCCTCGATCACCAGGTGGTTCATGAGCCTCACGGAAATGATATCCAAGTACCGATTATGGTTCCAGACTGGAGCTCGTTTCAGGGTGACGTACGAACAGTAGCACATCCTACATGTGATGCGTATCTTGGGTATGATGCATGGTTGTCTGGATTTTCTCCAGAAGAAGAGCACTCTCTCGTGCAACAGGCGATCGATGACGCAGTATCACAGCATATCCGTATTCATATTCGATGATTGTCATCGTATGAGAGTATCGCACTTCTTCGTGAATATTATAGGGATAAGGGCTATGAAGACGTATTTGCAAAAAATTATACCCTCCCATCCACAGAATTACTGACTGCGAGCATCTCTCTCCGTCACTCACTCTGGTGTGAGAAAGATAAAGATTTCCTAGGCACGAGGGATGATCACGGCGCGCAATATGGATGCACGGTACCTCCACTCAGATCTCCGGCCGATCTTCGAGTACTCCAGCAGGCACTTCGTATGGGTATCGTCATGGGTATAGAGGTTGATTCAGACAGCGCATTTCTCCCTCAGATTTTAGAAAAACAGATTCTCCCACCATTTCATATAGGTCAGATGACGTGTTTCCGTTGGGAAAAACACGGATTCTCTGGTCAAAAAATATATTTTTCATTTCCGATGCCTCTCTTTATATCTGAGGGCAACGATGATGACTAGAGAAAGAAGTTTTTCTCACATTCATTGTATATCTCTGTTCTCAGCGCTGTGAGTTCGTCATTGTATGTTTTATTTTTCTGAGAGATTCCGTGTGAGCGAAAGAAAATCGAAATTCACAGAAAGAGAACAATCGTACAGATGCTTGCGACATCTATCCAATACATCTGTGTCATAAATGTGTGTATGAGAGCATCCATAGATCTAAATTGTGTTAGGTACTTCTTTCATTTCTGTGATAACTAAAAGACGATTGAGTGTTGTCCCTATTGGCCAACATGTCATGAGGGTCATTCTTTTATCATCTGTATAGCCACCAATAGACGAGATATGGCCAGGTTTGACGACTATTTTTTCTCTTACGGTGTAGATGAATTTTCTCTGATGGAAATAGACGATGATTTCGTCTCCCGCGGTGAGCTCATTGAGGAGAGCAAATACATCATTGTAGTCTCATTTTGCCCAAGGGTAATTTGAGCTATGACCGAAGATAAAACTATTTCCTTTTTCTCCCGGATCAGCGGATCCAGGATATTTTACGATACCATTTTCGAGTTCTTTCATAAATATCTTATGCCATTCGGTTGAGTTATCGGCTTCATGATGCTCGACATTGACGAGAGGGATATTTTTACCGATTTTAGGTATGATGATGCGGTCTTCGTAGGGAGCTATGTTGACTGAGAGACTCACATGAGGGATATCTTGATTAAAATAATCAGCTCCCAAATCCTGTGTGACAGTCTGTGTTTTTTCGAGATGCTTTTGGAGCATTCGTTGTTTACGGGCAAGTTTTGTCTCATCGACCGCGATATCAGAAGTAGTAATCTTTGTATCCGCGATGCCTCATTCGAGGATTTTTTTCTCTTCTACGAGTTTTTCGGGATTGATAATGGCTCGTGCAAATGCACTATAGGCTGACCAGTTTGAGGCAAGCAGGAGCACCATAAATATGATACTCGTCATCAACACAAAGTGTATGATGCTCTTGAGATTGCGCACCCATGTGTGTCTTTTTTCGAGTTTTTTTTCTTCTTTTTTGACCCAATGAAGGACGTCATGAGAGGTGTCAAAGATTTCACCGATGACTATCTCACTTTTTTTCTTGTAGTTTTGTGGATGTATATCATTCCAGTAGGGCATATATACAGCCTACCACACCCTGTTTTTGATTGCAAAAATCCGAGCACTTTTTTTATATATCCAATTTCCAGTCATTTTTTTTCTTCAAACTCACGATTCACCATGCCAGAACTGCTCATCCGTAAGCGAAAAACATACCAGTAAAGCCAATGAAGGATATGAGGGCACCACCAAATATCAGACCAAGAGCGTTGGCGAGATTATTGAGGATTTTGAGAGGTGCTGCTGAGACGTCTGCATTTATGACACTGAGATTCATCGCTTTAGAGTAGGCCTTGTTGTATTCGTCCGCAAAAATAGACTGACTCATAGGATATCCTGCTGCATATCCGGTACTATTCATCATACCAAAGGTTACAATCATGGCGATACCGATAGCTCCTCCTATGGCTCCTGCAAATGCGAGACCAAAGAGGGCTATGGCTGATACAAATAATCCCAAGGTGATAATAGTAAACTTTCCGTATGTTTCTGCCTTTTTGATCCAAAACATCTGGAGTCCATAGGCTGGCACTGCGAGAAGGCCAATCAGTATAAAACCACTCTGTATAATATTGCGAATTTCAGCTGAATCCTTCAGCGCTTCATCGAGATAAGTAATGAAAAAAGTCGTCACAATGGTATCCCAACAACCAAATATAAATATACCACCTGTCGTCCAGAGAAGCAGCGGAATAAAAGTATCTTTCTCAAAGATGAGCTTATAAATGCTCGCAAATTCTACCTTTGTTTTTTTTATGATATCACCCCAGTCGAGCTCTCCAGATATTTGTTTTGGCCTCATGATAATATAGTTCATGTCACCTTTTATTTTTTCAAAATCACCCGTAGAAATGGTTTTTTTCACGTACGAAGCTGTTTCCTCTTCGAGATTCTTGGTTTTCTCGATAAGATGTAGATTTTTGACGGATGAGAGATTAAATGTCTCATGCGTATTATCAAAGTAGTTCTGAATAAAGACCCAGACACATATGATCAGGAAAATCAGCACAAAGAGTATGAGTTGTGTTGAGTCAGTTTTGAGCGAAAGGACCGCTATGGAGAGGAGTACTCCTGCTATCGATCCGACACCCATAGCAACGTTATTTTTTGACATGGCTGTATCGTATTCTGAGGGGTCACAACGGTTCAGGAGGTATGACATCGTCGTGATATCGTATATTTCCTTGATGGTACCGTAGATGATACCTACGAATAGGAGCAGACTCAGATTTATTCCTGTTGTGAGAAATGTTTTTGTTATTTCTAAAATACTACCTGTCGTCTTGAGCTCTACCGTGCTCGATGAGCGTATCATGTAGAGAAAAATAATAGCAGCGATAATCATCAGGGCGTTTGCGACTCCGAGCATAGTCTTGGATGGTACATGTCGCTGTATGGTACCAAGCGGTACATCGATCATCATGGACCATATATTTCCTATACCCAAAAATATACCTACGAGAAGGGGAGAACCCACGATAAAACCAAAGAAAAATACACTTGTGAGGTGAAATATGAGCCAAATAGCCCCATAAACACCTACAACATTGTAGAAATTTTTCAGGAGCTTTTCTTTTTCTGGTACTTCAGGAGTGACTATCTGTGTCATAGGGACACTTTAGCACACTTTTCTCGGAGAGTAAAATATTTTATGCTTTTTCTGGACGTCCATAATTGAGCACCCAAGTGTCCACACATTGACCGACACCTATTTCAGTAAATTCGGTGTGGTACATGTTTTCTCGGTGATGAATGCTCGTCGTCAGTTGGTCGAGTATTTCTCCGATGGTCGTCTGTCCCGATCAGAGATTCTCTCCGCCCCAGATATACTTATACCCACCGTCTTGATACCGTTGTTCGAGCGTACTACCATTGAGCTCGTGTGTTATATATCATGCTTGGCAGAGATCTAGAGCGTATTTTTGAGCTATAGCATCCAGTATGGTGGACTCCGTCAGTGGACCCAGATTGCGTGCAACACGTCTATCGCTGTGTTCTTTGATGAGATAGGTACGTATCTGAGAGAGGCTGAGATTATCTTTTGCGATAGTGAGAATACCGGGAGTGATATATGTATCCTGACATTCTGTACCATCGATGACACTTTCTGCTTCACAGAGAAGATGCTGAAAATAGGCAAATATTTCTTTTCTGGCAGGAGGAGTGGTCGGCATATCACGATAATTCTGTACGAGCATCTGTGTTTGTTGAATAGCGTGCGATTGTTCTTCGGTACTTTTCCCTGCTATATATCGTTCACGGTAGATATCATAGACCCTTTCGATACGTGCTTGCTCCAGACCATCGAGACCAGATACTGTCACAGAAAGAGATATCAGCAAGAGGGCAATTATTTTCTTCATAGGTAGCAAAAGGAGAGATTTTTCGTATAGTACTCTCGATAATTTCCTTTGCAAATGGTTGCCATACCAACACCCTTGACTCTCAAAAACAAAGTACAGCTCACGCATGATGTGTATGAGCTGGAATATACAGGTGACGAGAGTCTCACCATACTTCCTGGTCAGTTTCTCCTCTGTGATACTTCTGGCGATCCAAAGCTGCGTCGATCATATTCGGTGAGTTGGGCAGAATGAAAAAGTATATTTTTTATCATCAAGCGCCTTTCAGAAGGGAAGGGGGGGAGTATGGCTATCTGTGACCAAGAAATCGGTCATAGTATGCAGGCATGGGGTCCAATGGGGCGATTTACTCTCCAAGAAAACTCCTTCCCAAAGGTATTTATAGGGACGGGAACGGGATTTGCTCCACTCTATTTCCAGCTTCGTTCTGCCCTCGAGAAAAATCTACACATACCTCTCTTTTTTCTCTTTGGTGTGAGAGAATTACGTGATGTTTTTTATATTCATGAGCTTCAGAATTGGTCAGAGAAAAATCTTCTCGACTATGAGATATACTGTTCACGAGAATCTTCTCCACTTCCTCACAAGCACCACGAATGAAGAGTGACAGAGTATATAACACCAGAGAATGTCTCTATTTTGAGTAAAACAGGGGAGACAGAGTTTTATATCTGTGGTAGTCCAGCGATGGTAACAGAAGTACGATCGATGCTTGGTCTCTACGGTGTATCACCAGAGAAGGTCTTTTTCGAACAATATTAGTTTACAAAATAGGATTTTGTCTATCATTGCCCCAATGCTCCTCCATTGATCCCTGCTCTGATCCTCACGTCCACAAAAAAATGGATGAAAAAAAGACCTTTCCTCAATCGTAGAAACTTTTTATTGTCGTCGGGAGCATGACTCCTGTCATTGGCGCTTGGTAATCATCAGGCTCAACGAGAAATCGCTGTACGAGTCCATCATGTCCTCACAGATACCCCTCTTCCACCTGTGATCGCCTGTGCCGATATGCATATAGGAGCAACGGGGAGCACACTTGATGGTGCAAAATTTGAACGAGCTATCGAGCATGCACGTGCCGAGGTGCTCAAGTATACTTCAGAAACCCCTAGCATTTGTGTGGCGTGAGATTTTGTCTGTAGTGCTAATTTGGTCGCTCATACGACTCATGGTTCTGTAGGTGATTTTTATGATATATTTGGTGAATTAGCTCGTAAACATAGGATTATCGCTACGCTCGGCAATCATGATACAAAACTTGCTGATTGGCCTACTATTCAGAGAGAGTTGGCCTCGTCTGTCTCTTTTTTGACGCAATCGGAGAAAAAAGAAAATTTCGGTTCTCATTTTCAGGTTCTTGGAATGCCTGATTTCAACTCACAATCGGTCCTCTATACGGATCAATTCATGGAGCAATTGCTTCATTCTATCAATACCCACACTGGCACATCTTTTATCCTGTGTCATGATCCTGATGGTGTGGATTTTTTTGAAAAATGGTGTCTCAAAAACGGTCACCAGGTGTTGCAATCGACTCTTTTTTTCTGTGGTCATACTCATGGTGGTCTCATAGGATACCCCGTTCTAGATCGATTCGTCGCACACAAGACACCACTTCACCTCAAATCTAATTATGTCCGTGGTACCTATCCGAGCAAGCTCGGTCCGCATGTAAAAATAGTTGTATCTGTCGGTATCGGGAGCTATCTCGAAGCAGCATTTCGATATGGTGAAGCTATGCCTACTATTCATGCCTTTGTAGGTTGAAAACAGTCATGAGATGGAGAAGATGAATATCTTGTTTTGACAAAATAATTTTTGTATTAAAATAAATAAATATATATGGGAGATTAATGAAATTATATTTCAATGTTTTTAGATAAAGCAGTTTATTACACAGAGGATGAAACAAGCTTATTTTTAAGGGGTGGCTTATCGTGTCCTATGTTACAACCAGATCAAGAATTGGATGTTGTTATTAGGGCGGATTATTCTACATTAGAAGGCCTTTGATATACTTGCAGGAGGGTTGCTCAAGCAGTTTTTGATTTATTTTCTCAGGTACAATCAGGTCGCATGATGCCTATTCCATGATTCGATATTGAGGAACATGAAGAACTTTTTTTGCCTCCATGTCCACTGTGTGGAATATATGAAGATGTACGAATTCCAAGAACTCTTGAGATAGTTGCCGTGCCTCAATCCTGTGCAGATGAAATTTATAGCCATGTTGCAAAAGCTGGGGAGAAATTTATTGTTGGGGATTCTAGAAAATTTGCCGTTGATAGATGAGCGTTTCTTTTTTCAAAACTGCATCCTCATCTTATTAGTCAGCATGGTTTCTTTGAAGGGCCAGGAGGACCCTATAGACTTGCCCCTGAGAGACTCATACCATTCTTAAAAACAGCACAATTGTTGTAGTTATGTCTCAATTGATACTTCATCCATCACATGGCTATAGTCTCCCTACAAAAAATGGTGCTAGTGCAAAGGCTGTCCTCATGCATACGAAAACGCCAGATGGTATAGAGAGATTTCGTCGAGAAATATGAATCGCTGATATTTTGCAAGAGGTACCTCAAAAAATAATCATAGTTATTGGTTCTGGTATGAGTGATGCCTGTGATGCCATGAGTAATGATTCACGAGCCCGCGCTGATCATGCTTATGATCTTTTTCGAGAATCATCTCATAATCCTCTCATTTTTCCTACTGCGCGATTTACCTATCGTTTTTTGCGCCATGCAAATCCTGAGCTTAACCCTCTCTCCACTGATGCTCGCGAAATTGCTAAATATATGGTCTCAAGGGGAGTACAACCTGAAAGAATCATATGTTCTGAATGGTCAAATTGTACCGTTGGGGATGCTGTTTTTGCACGTCTTGTTTTAGGGTGAATTATCACCCCGAACTCTACTATGATACAAATTGTGTCATCTGGTTTCGCAGAAGAACGTGCAAAAATTGCTTTTGGGCTCCTTTTCCCAGAATGGGATATACAGTATTCTATGACTCAATGAGGCCTTTCCCCGGAAAATGAAGAAAAACGAAGAGCTGTAGAAGTAAAAGTGAATCAAATGTATCGTCGACAAATTGCTCATTATTGATTGAACAATGGTCATCCTCTTGAGCAATGATTGAAATTTTTACGAGAAATATGCACTTCTACACCGTGAAATGTGGCAGATGAATTTAATAGAGCTCTGAATGACGAAACTGGTTGATCTCATGCCACTACTGACACATATAAATCGTAAGAAAGATTATTTTCCCAATCAAAACTGTTTATAAAAATCCATAGTTTTCTGGATGCCTGCTCCAAGCGAATGTTGCGGTTTCCAACCGAGTTCCTTCTGAGCCTTATCACTATTGAGCCAGAGACTCTGCCCTCCGGGTGCGTCTGGATTATTTCTCTGTATTTCCTGTATTCATAAGGCTTGAATCGCAAGAGGCAGAACATCACACAGCTTATGATGTGCACTATCTGCAGTTCCTCCGAGGTTGTAGAGAGTACTCTCGTGTCCTTCTCTCAGACTGCATGCTAGAACCCCATCTACTACATCACGTACATAAATCCACGCTCTTTCTTGCTCCCCGTTTCCAAACATCTGAAATTCTTCTCGTAGCGCAAAGAGATTTGGAAACATATGAGGGTGTTCTATCACATGTCTCTGACCAGCACCGTAGACATTTCCAAATCGAAATCGGTGTACGCGTATTCACTTTTGTGATAGTTCGATATATCTCCTTTCCGAGAGTATCTTTTCCCAGAGGTATGGCTGTATTTTTTTCAGTTTCTGCAGATCTCATTCGCTGAATTGCATCGGATCGAGATCTTCTTCAGAAAATGTTTTTTGTGTATCTGACATGCCGAGATGCTGTAATGCGAGATACGTAAAATAGCTCGATGAAAATGAAATCGATGTTACTCCGTTTCATGTCTCGTGCATTCTTGTAGCACAATCTATCACATTTTGATTGATTATTGCATTGTTTTCAAAATCTTGCATTGGTCTCTCCGCACTACTTCCGGTATGGCTCGCTCCAAATGCATTGGCCGCGAAAGCATACACGAGCGCCCCTTGCCCATACATATACAAAATCCGTTCTACTTCTGATTTCTGTCTCAAATCTCTGCAAATAATTTTTATTTTTCCAGGATGACATCGCAGAGCTTCAGCCAGGATATGAGTGATGCGAGTTTTGACGACGACGATGACTTCGTGTCATTTTTCTGCCAGATTCTGAGCTGTTTCTGCTCCTATCCATCATCCTCAGAGTACGATGGCTCGATGAAGAGAGGTCATATTTTAGAGTGTTAATTCGTTCCAAACAGTTCGGATTCCTTGCTCTAGTGTCATTTGTGGCTTCCATCACAGTCGATCTTTTGCCTTTTGAATTGCGAGACAACTCCGAGCTAATAGATTTTTTCATTCTCACACTCGGCTCGTGTCACGCTGAATTTTTTTTCCAGTCACTCTCTCTACTATCATCAGAATGTCATCCACCGATGTTTCTACTCCAGTACCTATATTAAGTGTTCCGCTCACTCTCTTATTCATGCTCATCATAAAAGCACTGACGACATCGTCCACATGAATATAGTCACGTGTATTCGTAGTATCTCAGATGAGATGAAATGGCTCATCTTTTTGTGCTTTTCCTATGGCTGTCTGTATAACAGAGGTACTGTCTGCTGTGTTTTGCCTTGGACCGTAAACATTTGAGAGGCGGAGAATGGTGAGAAATCATATGTGTCCGAGCTCATGATACATTTTGAGCAATTCTTCTCCCGCTACTTTTGAGTAAGCATATGGTGATTTTGGGCTCGTGCCTGTATATTCTGGGGTTGGTATTGTATGTGGATTGCCATAGACTGATCCGCCTGAAGAAGAGAAGAGTACATGAGTATCCTTTTTTCATGCATCACCAAGTGCATCAAGCATATTTTGCATGGCAAGAATATTTGCATGTATGGTTCCTTGGGGGTCTTGAAAGCTTCTTACGATAGATATCTGTCCAGCCAGATGAAAGATGCTATCTGGCGCGAATTCTCAGATGATTTTTCTTGCCTTTTCTCCTGTGAGATCGCATCTATGTTGTACATCATCTGTCCCCAATATACTCCGCACTTTTCTCTTATTTTCGGGTAGTGTTCGGACATGACTGTCGATTATCATGATTGTGGATCCTGGTTTTTCCTGTTTTACTCTTTCTACGAGATGAGAACCGATGAATCATTCGCCACCTGTTATGAGGATACGTTCTGCCGCCATTTCTTAGTAAAATAATTAATATTTGTGAATATTAATTATAAATACTTTTAATCAAGCTTTTTACAGACAAACGACCACTGGTTCACGTTCCCAGACTTTGAGGACCATTTTGCTCAGGTCTTTTGCGAGGAATTCGCAGAAATTTTTGTGATTATCTTCAGGTTTCTTTGCGGCAATCGCTTTTTTGACATAGTCCGTGATAGCACCATGAGACGCAGCAATCTCATCAGGGAAGAAGAGTCCACGAGACTCTACTATTGCATCTTTTATATTCACAACGAGGACACCCTCTTCACCGAGTTGGATACGGTCTTTGATGGTGCGAGTTTCGAGAGAACCGATACTCATACCATCGACACCGAGGGCTTCGAGTGGGATTTTCTTGCGAGAGAACACGAGTTCGTGTTTTTCATCGATTTCTATGATAGAACCATCTTCGATGATGAGGACATTTTTTGGATCCCAGCCCATCTTCACTGCTTCACGCTTGAGCGTGAGTCGTTGTGAGAGGTCTCCATGCACAGGGACGATATATTTTGGACTCACGAGGTTCATAATGACACGTTGCTCAGCGATACCACCGTGACCACCAGAGTGGACTTCGAATTCTTTGATTGTGATAATCTTTGATCCAAATCGATTGAGACGATTCATCATCTCAGAAATCGCGAGTTCGTTACCAGGAATAATAGAAGATGAGAGGATGATAGTATCACTTGGCTTGATGGAGATAATCGGATGATCACCGCGAGAGATATTGTTGAGACCACCGAATTCTTCACCTTGCGCACCAGTGGTGATGATGATTTGCTTGTTTTCAGGGATACTCTCGATCGTTTTTTTATCGAGGGGCTTGATGACACCTTCCTTACACTTGAGATATCCTATTTCACGAGAGATAGCGACGCAGTCGACCATGCTACGACCATTGATGAGGACAGTTCTCCCGAGTTCTTGAGCGATGGTGACGATATCCTGGATACGAGAGATAAGTGTCGAAAAGTTTCCGACGATGACACGTTCTCGTGCTTCTTGGATGAGTTGTTTGAGTTCTCCAGTCACTTTTGTCTCTGATGTGGTCCATTCCTGGCGTGCAGAGTTGGTGGTTTCTTGGAGGAGAATATCGATACCACGACTCGCTATACGTGCGTAATTTGCGAGGTTCGCAGGTTTATCGATACGTGGGAAAAATTCGACCTTGTAGTCACCCATATGCATGATACGAGCGCTCGGAGTCTCGATGTAGACACCACAGCTATCTGGAATCGTATGATTCACGCGGAAAAATTCGTATTTAAATATCCCTACATTTGCCAGTTTTCCACCATCTGGATTGACGGTGAAAAATTGTACTTTGTTTTTGAGTCCTGCTTCCTCGAAGCTTTTCTTGATCATGGCGATCGTAAACGGAGCTCCATAGATAGGAGGGAATCCGAGAGCGGGGATGATATTCTTGAGCGCTCCTATGTGATCGAGGTGACCATGCGTGATAAACATGGCTTTGATGCGCTTGATATGTGGTTGGAGAAATCGGATATCAGGGAGGAGGTAATTGAATCCTGGAGAATTCCCACCGCGAGCGAATTCGAGACCGCCATCGACGATGAGTATATCATCACCGTGTTCAAACATTGTCATGTTCGCACCGACAGTTCTGAGACCGCCGATAGGGATCATGCGAGTGACATTGTGATCTGCTTTTGGGAGGATCTGTGGTTCGAGTGATTTTGGGAAAATCACAGGGACATTGAGACTCTTGATCACTGCAGGAGAGAGTGATGTGGGGACTTCTGTCGGAGTTGTGTCAGCTGTGATTGTTGGTTTCTCTGGTGGGAGTTCGAGTCTCTTGAGAGGGCGATTCATGAGTGGTTTCCCAGCGGGAAGTGGTTTGCGTGCCATGAGTGGCTTATGTGTGCCTTGAGGTACAGGAGCATGAGGGTGCCTCATGGGTGTTGTAGGCTTGAGAGCTGGCTTTGGTGTATGAGCAACAAATGGTTTTTTTTCTATTGGTGCTGGTGTATGGGCAACAGGTTTTGTTTCTGGGGCAGTGTTTTTCTCTCACAATTCTGAATCGAGTTCAGCGAAAAAATTATCGGACATAAAAAATAATACAAAATAAAACGGGGGATGTATGAATCCGCAGGAAAGCTAGATATGAGTGTGCGGTGACATGAGCATCAGAGAAACCACAGTATGAGTTCTATTGATGACCACGAGATATGATTTTTTGAGAGCTAGGAGTATGATACTATATTTCGGCTTCTTTCTCAATTGTGTTTTGCTTGCTTTTTCTGTTAGATGGTTCTGATACAACATTGGCTAGTATAATAAGTGTGTAAAAAAAGACAAATTTTTATTCAAAAAGTCCTACATCATGCGTACGAATCCATTCTGCTGATTTACCTTTTCACCAAAAGGGCCATAGGAGTACATCCTCAAAATCATAACTCCCCGCTCTCTCATCTATAAAAGGATTCATAGCGAGCTCAAAGTGGAGGTGATAGAGATATTTCTTATCCGGTACTGCTGAATCACCGACATGTCATACAATTTGGCCTTTTGTGACTGTTTGTCATTCTTGGATATTGTCAGGGATTTTTTGGAGATGTGCGTAGATGGCGACATGACCTGAGCGTGTTTTGAGATAGACAGTATTCCCACGGTAGACATCGAGATTTTCTTGCTCTTCGAGCTCACTATCTCCTGTATGGAGATGATTCATCTCATTCCATGAAAAATCTCGTTTTACATGAATAATAGTTCCATCTTCGATAGCCTGTACCGGCGTTCATTCGGAAGTATAAAAATCAAAACCATGATGTACGCCGTCAGTTGATTCAGCGCGAAATGGTCGTGGTGAATTTGGAAGATGTGAAGCTTGTGTAGGGAGCTTTGCGCCCTTGATAGGAAGTGTGAATTTTGCATCACGAGCTCTGAGGATATCATCAATAGTATCAAAAAATTCTCTCACACGGAGTGAAGAGAGTCGGTAGTCACTCCTGAGCACTGTACTAGCTCGAAGAGTGTTTTTGAGTGTTTCACTTGATATATCAGAGAGCATCGACTCATCAGGGTAGTGACCGTTGATGGGGAGGAGATAATTTTTGTCTGCTACTCGTATCATAGGCACTGTACATGCCCCGACGGGCTGCCACTGTATGATAGAGGATGAGTCATTGTTATTTATTTTTGAAGAAGTGCTCTCACATGATGAATATACATTTTGGTTGCCATCTATTTTGAGGAAAACAGCGGCACCAGTATTCATCGAAGTGACTCCAGAAAAAAGGATTTCTACAGGAGGCTTGTTGAGTGTGATTGGTTCAACTTTTGGTGGTTCTGAGATGAGGATGCCAGGGATGACAACGGCCAGAGTAGCGAGATAAAAATATCAGCGATTCATAGAATTTTTATAGTTTTCTGATGAGAAAACACGGTTTTTATTGATTTCATTGTATAAAAAAATTGATCAAATCAATACTATTTTTATTTTTTTTGACTGTGAAGAGTGTGTGAATAACAGTGTTATTTTTATTTTATTCGACTATAATCACTCTACATAATTTGTAGCTTTATGAAATATTTTTTCTTTTCCATTTTTCTTCTTTTCACATCTTACTCTCTTGCTCAATATGCTGGACTGTCCGATGCTCGTACATTGGCCGAGAAATGAATCATCGTCGATCAATCGTCATCCAGCTCTGCAGAAGCTGCAGTTCCTGCGTCAGCCGATGCGCAAGAGGCATCGATGTATCGACTGGATGATGCACTTATACGACAAGAAGCTCTCTGAATCGTGCTCAAATTACGAGGTATAGAACTCCCGTCTGCCTATACATGTCGTGATTATTTTCATGATGCTGGTATAGCAGGTGAGTGGTGGGTCTGTCGATCGGCTGAGCTCGCAGCAGATGCTGATATTGTCACGAGAGCAAATACACTGTTTCGACCTCGTGCGACACTCACTCTCGCTGAAGCACTCGGTATAGTCATAAAATCACTCAATATCTCACTCTCAAATACCTCTACGAGTACAGTTTCTGGTTCTCTTCCTGCTTGGCAAAAGAGAATTATTCTGACTATTCAAGAAAAACAAATACCGCTGAATATCCGTGATAGTTCTGGACGAACTATAGCACTGTATGATGCTCGTCTTGGTACTACGCTTTCTGGTTTTGACATGTCGCATCGCATGACACGAGGTGAATTTTTCCAACTTGTGATCGACTTTCTCGACTATCAATCATCGAGTGATCCTCTCGCCCACTGTACTGTCTACAATGATGGTTGTAATTCTTGTACCGTAGGAGATGAGGGTACGATTTGTACTGAGAGAGTATGTTTTTGGAAGGGTATTCCTTCATGTTCTGCATGTGAAAATGGTTATACTCTTGAGAACAATAAGTGCGTCAAAAAACAAACCTCATGCAAAGGGTTGTGAGAAATAGTCTCCAATTTTTCTCTCCCCCCTGAGTACCAAATATCTGGTACATGTTGCGCTGGACTCACGAGTGTCGGGAGTAAAGAAAATGACATAGTGGGTGCTCCGAATATATGTGCTAATATTGACGATGGATACTGTGATACACGATATGAGAGCTCATACAATTCTCCTGATTGTCGACTCGTTATGGATAATTTTGATTCGTCTCTCTGTCAGAGTTATTTTGACGGCTGTAATAGTTGTTCTCGGACATCAAATGGTCAGACGATTTGTACCATGATGTATTGTGCGATGATTGCGCGTCCGAGCTACTGCACAGCGTATGTACCGTATGTACCTGTTAATCAGTCTCAAGATAGTACGTTCTTGGATAATGTTCTCAAGGAAATACGGAGCTATACAAAAGATCTCTCCTGTACGAGTGATTCTCAGTGTCAGTGGAAGCTTTTTGGAAGCATGGCCTGTGGTGGTTCAAGCATAGGCATTAAATATTCAAAGAAAAATATTGATATGACCTTGTTTGATGCTAAAACAAGTTATTACACCAATGCGCAAATGCTCTTTAACAAAACGTATCCTGTCTTTAGTCCCTGTATGGTGATGACTTCTCCACCACCTCTCACGTGTCTCAATGGTCTCTGTCAGTAGTTACATTTCTTCTGGGAGAGGCATGCCGAGGATCGTGCTCGTATAACGTATTATTTCGAGACAGGTGTGTATTATTTTTATGCGACCCATTTGCTCTCTTGTTTCTGTCTCCTTGAGCTTTGGAGTATTTACATAGAGGGCATTGAGGTGTCGAGCCATCGTGGCAATATGTGCTATGAGAATATGAAACTTGTAGCTCGCCCCACAATTTTCTAGGAGTTCATTGAATCCGAGAATATCGAGTATGAGATCTCGATCAAATACTGTCAAATGAGAGAGAGGAGCATCGTCCTCTATTTCTCTTCCAATTTCTGTTAGTATCTTTTTCCAACGTACATATGTATACTGGAGATATGGTCCACTATTTCACTCAAATGCGAGGACTTTATCCCATTCAAAGATCCAGTCACGCTCACGATCTTGGCTGAGAAAAGAATAGACGATAGCACCTAGAGCGACTGCTTTTGTATCACTCTCTGAGAGTGTTCTTTCGCGTTCTTCGAGTATTTTCTTCACTCTATCAAAGCTTTCTCCGATGAGGTCTTTCAAAAATATAACACGACCATGTCGAGTAGACATCGCTCCGTCAGGAAGTGATACGAAACCATTTCCGGCGTGTGTGAGTTCAACGTTCAACGCTCCACGTTCAACGCTCAACCATGCTGCTTTTGCTGTCGCAAAGAGTTGTCGGAAGTGAAGAGCCTGTCGATTATCGACAAAGTATACAATTCTGCTCGGAGACCAATTTTTGAGACGGTATTTGATAGCTGCGAGGTCACTCGCGAGATAGCCGTGAGTCCCATCTCTTTTTTGGAGGATACATGACGGGAGTTTGGTTTCTTTTGCAAAGACGACGCCCACACTTTCATCTTCATTTTTCGTGGCGATTCATTTTTTTATGAGCTCATCGACGACAGCAGACATGGTGTTATCTGGTGAGAGATCAGGCCAATTTCCGAGCTTTGGCAATGCTATACCTTCATAAAAACTCTCTCCAATCCAGATATCAGGATGCACACCAAATTCGCTCATGACCGTTCTGACACCCGCGAGACTCTTGTCTGTGAATTGTTGCCATAGTTTGACAGAAGCCTCATCACCTTCTGAGAGAAGACGAAATGCATCACGACATTCTTGTTCTATTTCTGGTTCTTTTTCTGTTTTTTCGGTGATAGCGACATAGATTTCCAAGAGATGATGGACGGGGTCTTTTTCAAAAGCATCCCCATCACCGAAATATTTCCAACCCGTAATGAGCTTCCCAAATATCCCACCCCAGTCACCCTGGTGCATATCGGCCGTGACATCATAACCCATGAGACGGAGGAGATTGATCGTTGCTTGGCCGAAGAGGGGAGTACAGAGATGACCTATATGGAGTGGTTTTCCGATATTCGCCCCCATATAATCGATGATGATCTTTTCATTTTTTTTCTCAAATTTTGGGAGTGACCACGCTCGGAGTTCTTTTTGATAAAATTCGTCGGTGACAAAGAGATTGACGAAACCACCTTGAATATTTCCGTCAGTGACATAGTTTTCTCGCTTCATAAAGTCGAGCACCCCTTGAGCCAGCTCGGGTGGCGGAGTCTTGGTTGTTTTGACAGCAGGGAAGATATTGATACAGATATCGCCATATTTTCTATCAGGAGGTATCGTGCATACGAAAGCGTCTGCAGAGCCTTCTTTATTGTTTTTTTGGAGATATTGTGCGAGAGATTCTCGGAGGGTAAAACACTGCATAAATAATGGGAAGAAATTGTCAGCAGTATATGCGTAAAATAAAAAGGGGCAATATTTGCATCCAAAAAGGAAATAGGGTAGGATGATAGAGCATAAAATTATGGCTGATATCGAACAACAAAAATCTCTTCCAAAATCGGAAGAAAAGAAACCAAAAGAATCCGATAAAAAGGAGACTCCAGAGGATACTAAAGAGGCCCTTGATGTTGCACGAAATGCGCTCCAAGGTTTGCACGCTGATATTCCTGTCGAGCAAATCACCGACGAAAAGGTCCTCAAAGATGTGCTCAGTATGAAAATCAGGGATTATCCGAAATCTGTACCAGCATACCTTGATATGATCGTCGAGAAAAATCCTAAACTCCTCGATAGCCCTGCTGTCTCAGCTCTCATTGCTCAAAAAGTCCAAGAACTGCTCCATATAGTCTCACAGAAACCAGAGCTGTCTCGTGATCGTGAATGGATGGATACGCTCCGCAAGACTCTCAATCATCTCGTCATAAAACCTGATATTGCAGTTCAAATTTCACAGTTTGGCACTATGGATACGTCCATGCGTCAGCAGCTCCAAAAGGATCTCGGTATCAGTGAAAAAATCACTGAATGACTCGATCAAAATACACGAGATATCATTCAGAGAGTACATACAGGCTTTTATAGATTTGATCCTGAAGTGAATACATGGGTCAATAGTGTCTGAGCTCTGGTATTTCTCTGGCCAGAGAATATCGCCGGTATAAAAAAATATCTCACCGTCATGCAGCCTGATCATCCTTTTCTCTCGGTGACAAATTATCGCAGTCATGATAAGGCCTGAAAATATGCTGTCGTCAGCGATGGACGTCCGCACAATATGATGCTCGCGGAATCTGATTATCTCACCACGTATCTCCAGAAACGTAGTGAATGAAAAAGTGATAAACAGGTTTTCGAAGAACTCGGTCGTCACCATGTCGCACATTTGAAGAACAATGCAGAAGTCACCAAAGCAATCAAAAATTTTGAAAAGAAATATGGTGAAGGGAGCTTCAGTGTGGCAAAGGAATCTCAATTACATGAAGAAAATCGTATCATCTCTCGCTCTATCATATCTCATGGAGAATATGAAGAAATGCGAGAAGCGGTGGGTGCAGAAAAATACGAACTCCTCCTCGAAGAACGTCCAGAAATGAGAGACATTATCACGGATATCATCGGTGGATTTATGAGGTTTAATAGACATACACATACATTTCAGACCGTGACCAATGAGGAACTACGATTCACGGATTCGGAGCTCCAAATGATGAATGATATTTTTGAGAAAACTCACCCCGATTATATGTTTTTGAAGGATAAAAAAATACCGACTTATCCACGCGATAAGAGAAAGAAAAATCAGTATAACGAAAAAATACTCAAAGAGCGTATACTTTTCTATCAACAATAATTCTTATCTATCTTGATATGTCTATATCATCAAAAGTCTCAGCTACCACTTCGGATATCCGTGCCATAAGTAAAGATTCTGACAATTTTGAATGACAGAAATCCGAAGCTGTGAGCTCGGCTCAGTCTATCGAATCTGAGTGACGCGAGATAGCTCGTCTCGCTCGTACTGCCAAGGCAAATGATGGCGAGATTATCGCTACTGCTCAATCTGCTGAGGAAGCTCTAAAATCTGCTCTTGCCGCTGCTCGTGCTCGTCTCGAAGATCAGATGAATGCCGCTCGCGACGCCATGAATGCCGCTCAGAGAGATTTTGATACTGCTGCGACTGCTCTTGTGTCAGGATTTGAGAATAGCATTCGGACTATGAGCACCACCAAGTCTGAAAATGACGGCATTCACGATGATATTATTGGTACTGCTTCCTAGTTTTTTTATTCTGGCGTATCCCAATCTCAGTTGTGTTTTTTTGCAAGACTTTCTAGTCTATTCATCGCATAAAATCTTCGACTCATCACGGTCCCAAGAGAGCACTTCATGGCTTCGGCTATTTCTCTGTAAGAATATCCATGCATGAATTGAAATATAATGACGGATCTATGGTCCTCTGAGAGCTGTGAGAGTGCCCACTGAAGCCACTTGAGCCGCCTCTCTCGATATTCATGATCCGATAGTGCCCGATCTGGTCGGACAGTATCGATGAGGGCATCGGGCGTTTTCTCAAGAAAATCTCTCCCAGATTCATCCAAAAAAGAAAAAACATAGCCACGTTGAGGCTTTCTTTTTTCATCGTAGAGCACATTGAGTGCTATCCTCTTTGCCCAAGTTCCAAATTTACTTTTCCTTTGAAATTCAGGAAGAGCTTTGAATATTTTCATCCATGCTGTTTGCATGATATCATCGACATCAGTTGGTTGCAGTCATTTTGCCACAAAAGATCGAACTCAATCTGTGTGCTGTTCTATGAGTCGGCTAAACGCTTCCATGTCGCCACCCTGTGCCAATATTACGTCTTCTGAATCGTCGAGCAATGCTTGTTCTCTTCTCATAAATATAATTTATTAGGTATAATAGTATAAATAATAAATTGTCAATGTACCTCTATCAAGAACTTCTCTGTTTTTGTGTATAGTCAGCCTATGTTGTCTCATTTTTCTGCTCCATCTCATCCACTTATTCATGCTTTTCTTCTTCGACGCGAAGAATTTCAAGGTGTGGGGAGACTGCTCGTGGAAACGAGAGAACAATGAGAAAAACTTTTACAGGTGTTAGAGAATCTCCCAGATTTTCAGAAGAACGGAAAACAATACCGACTGATTACGACAAAAACTGATATTCTCGAAACTTTGTACGATAGGGATCTCGTTGGTATTTTCCCGATTGAGACGCTCGACTGGAGTATTGATGATATCGAAAAAAAGGTCACACTCATACTCACAAAAGGTATGCAATACTCAGAAGAGCTTCTCATTACCTGGCTCACTGATAACGGCTTTCGCGCTCTCAAATCGGATGAAGAATATACATTTTTTCGGCAAGGGGATACCGTGAGCGTCGTCACTCGCAAGGGTATAGTACGGATGAGTTTTTTTGGTCGAACGCTGGAGAGCATTTATCTCAATCATACAGACGTTGATGAATGGAGATTTTTCTCTCACCTCGCTCTCTAGTAGAGCAATTCTACTATAGTGTAGATGAGCATCAATCCGAGGATACTCATACACGTCCAAAAAATCCAATGGTGTGAATGTGGTTCTTTTTTTTCGAGCTCTGCGACGTATCTCCTCGCATCATCGAGGATATGATTCGGTATCAATATCCACATAAGCAGAGGGATGACGAGGATATCATCAGATATCCCAAAGAGGGGCAGAAAATCCGGTAGTATATCCACAGGACTCACAATATATGCGAGTGCAAAGAGAGCGATGATGAGCTTCGTGATGAGCTCAGTTCTCTCGTCTGTATAGGCTCGTGCGAGTACCCGTATCTCACTTCTGAGACTGTGAATTTTTTTTATATTCTTGAGAAAGGACATAGTTTATTGAGTGATATTGTGAGTTTGTTTTTCTTTGTAGAGCATGATGTTTTTCGCGAACTCGAGGACATCTCGTCGCGTCGCTTTGACCGTTGCCCACGGATTTACATGGAGCTGCGTATCATCGTGGAGGATTTTTCGTACATAGGCATAGAACACTTCTGCCTGCCACTCAGCACCATAATAATATATATCCCTGTACCCGCTCTCGTGACCGTCCCAAGGGAGATTTGCAGAGTAATAGTAGCTGTATCCTGCCCATGCTCCATCATCTTCAAAAGTCTTCATGAGTATCGCGAGGGCTTCAGCGCGGATGATTTCGTCGTTCGGTCGAGCTTTCTTTTTCTCAGGTGCTGTATCTTTTTGAGCGCTGATAATCCCGTGATCGACCGCAGACTCCATCGTACGACATGCCTCTATATCTGTTTTTGGTATATCGATGAAGTCACCACGACAGGTGTTATTTTTCTTCACATCCGCCATCGCAAGAGCCATATCGACGACTTCTAGGCGAGTGATTTTTTCGTTCCATGGATATTTTTCTGGTTCATCGTTCCAGTTTTTTATGATATCCTTTGTTGCGAGATACTTCGCTGTATCGATATCGACTGGTGTGACCTTTGGAGTACAAGCCGTGAGACAGAGGCATATTATTGCGAGTGAGAGGATTTTTTTCATAGTGTTTAATCTGATTCTACTTTAACGATATTTTCATTTTTATCGACCCATAATACCATACCCGGAAGCGTATATCATCGCACACCATTTTCTTCCGTCGCTCCCGTTCCTCCTGTTGCTTTCTGGAAGAGCTCGTTTGCTTCTGAGATATTCTTACCTATGAGATACTGATATTCTGCGGGATCAAAGTGGCTGATGCGTGTCATGTGATACGCTAGCATCGCTCCTGCGATGAGAACTAATGGGGCAAGTGCGAGGACGATATGCTTCCGTGTTCGTCGGAAAATAAGTGTCAGAAGAATACCAATCACGTAGAGCGGTAACACCACCACAGCTGCAAATATACTCACTGCCACACCATCTCCTGCATCGTGTACAGGTTGTGCTCATAACCAAAGCACCAAAGCAACCAGGATTATCGCGAGAATCTGGATGATAAGGAGAGAGGATGGGAGAGAGGGAAAGGATTTTACTTTCATAACTGAGACCAAGCTATATGTTTACACATTCAGTTTATATCTGGAAAAATGGTTGACTCATCTACTCCCATTGTTGATAATATTTTTCTGAACTTTTTAAAAAATTTTTTGTTTATCTCAATTTTTATTAATCTATCTTGATAGAATTTGTTTCTTTCAAATGGTACAAATTTTCATCCGTCAGAATTATTTCTTTTATGCACAGTAAACCAACCGGATTGAGATATTATCCTTTCAGATATATCATTCGGTTGGTAAATTTTTGTTCTTTCTCCTTTAAAAGGTGAGGATAATGTATTTATATTGATAATATCATCATCAAAAGCAGATAATAACCAAACCACTCATTTATCTTTCCTGCCAATTTTTTCTTTATCACAAGCAAACCAGAGGGCTATGAGAGGATTCTTTGTCCAGTCTAACAACCTTGTTGGTAATCAGTGATGTTGTGCAATTGCTAGTAATTCCCAATCATTTTTTCAAACTACATTAATAAATCTTGGACACTTTCTTTTAAACTCTTCAAAGATAATTGTTTCTTTAAGTTCCATTGTTTTATTTCGTGCTATTCTTGGAAGTAAAGGTTTATCGCAATTTTGTCACCTAAAAAGAGTAAGGCTATTGTCTGTAAAAGCCTCAATCATTTCTATGTAGTGTGAGAATCACTTTAATTCTACAGTTGTTAACCCCATGCTCTAATTATCTTGATTAATTAGACCATTGCAATACCATCGTGGAGAAATTTCATGTACCAAAAACAACCACAATCCCTGGCTCTTTGACTCGATTTCGCACCTGATTTTGAGAGGATTCGTCGTGAGTATAGTCCGATAGAGATAAATCAGATTGCTGATATAACCCATCCTGGTGTTGGTCTGTCGTATGTGACGGCTGAGTCACTTGTGGAGCTGGCGACATTTTTGAAGACGCAGAAAAATATCCTGATTCTCACGAGACAGACGCCTGTGGTGGAGAAGTTTTGTGCGGATAATAGTATCGAAGCGCAGATTCATACCTGGAAACTCGGAGGGCCGTCGTTTGTCCTCGACGGTCAGTGTGTTATCACCGATGAACTCTTGGGTCCGCTCTTTGGTGGAGTCTTTCGTCGGAAGAAGCGACCGCAACTCGATCTCCTCGTACAGATAAAAGTGGGCGATCCTGTGGTACATCTCTTTCATGGTGTAGGTATATTTCGTGGGATAGTCAGAAATACGCTTTCGGGGACCGAGCGAGAATATATCGAGATAGAATACGCTGAAGGGGATAGATTGTTTGTGCCGGTGGATGAGCTGCATCGTGTGTCAAAATTTGTCGGAGAGACGACGCCAGAACTCACACGTCTGGGGACACCGACATGGAAAAATGTCCTCGCAAAAACAAACGAAGAAATACAAAAAATCGCAGAAGAACTCCTCGCCAATCACGCGGCTCGTAGACTCGCTGGTGGTGTCGCTATGCCTGATTTTCCAGAAAAAGAAGAGACGTTTCATCTCGCATTCTGACACAAGCATACGCCTGACCAAGAAGACGCTATTCGCGCTATCATGGCAGATATGTCGTCAGAACATCCTATGGATCGACTCCTCTCGGGTGATGTCGGATTTGGTAAAACAGAAGTGTCGCTGCATGCCGTGTATCGTGCTCACCTCAATAACAAACAGACGATTTTCCTCGCGC
>CAYVZT010000007.1:0-13669 GCA_964456455.1 uncultured Candidatus Peribacteria bacterium
TGCGATAGCGCCACCTTCTTCTGACTCTGTGAGGAGGAGCTTGATTTCTTCTTCGCTATGTATATCTCGGTGTGCTTTTCCTTCGAACCCCATCATCCTCATAATACCCTGAGTCAATGCATCAAAGAGCCATATAAATGGGAAAAATATTTTTTGAAATGCTATCAGGGGTAGGCTAATCCAGGCTGTGACACGGAGTGGTCATTTTATGGCGATGAGCTTTGGTATCTGTTCTCAGAAAACTATATGCATTAAGGTGATACAAAAGAGTGCTATACCAAAAGCGATAGCATGAATAATAGTCGGAGAGAGATCGATATCAGAAATTTCTAGAAAATGAGCTATCCATCGTGCGATACTCGGTTCCCCGACCCAACCAAGTAAGAGGCTTGCTACTGTGATGCCGAGCTGTATACCAGAGAGGTATGTATCCAGATGTGAGAGGATTGATTTAGTGCGTATCGCCCATTTTTTTCATTGCTTGATTTCGAGTTCGAGTTGGGAAAATCGTATTTTTACAAGCGCAAATTCACTTGCCACAAAAAACGCATTGAGCGCGACGAGAGCAAAAGTCGTGAGGAGCCCTGTGATGATTCAGAAACTGGGGTCAGGCGTCATATTGACGTATTATAGAGGATTTCTCTATTCTGCAACAGGTGTTGTTGGTACCGACACAGATGCCTCTGTGCGAAACTCCGGGTGGCGTATTTTCCCTCAGAGGTATCCGACATAGCTCAACCCAATGATAAGTAGGGTATTGAGTACGAGCGTTATGATAAAGAGTTTATTTTTCCAAGAATAATCTCGTTTCCAGAGTATCAGTTGAGTGATAACGAGAAGAAGTATGACATATCAAAAAACAGCTACAGCGTCAGCTGTTTCTGCGTGTACTTTGAGCGCTGTCGCTCCAGCATCATCGAGTTGTGCTGATATGGTACCCCTATAAAATGCATGTTCCGTGTTCTCACCGCTGGTTGTAGCAACAGGTATGGCAAACAATGATATTGCGAGTACTACGAGACCGATCCATTGAGTTGAAATATCTTTTTTGTAGAATCCCCAGAGAAGTGGGATCATGGCTAGGAAAGTCCCGACGATAGGGAGATGTACAATCATGACATGGAGATGAGCCCAATCGAGCATATTATTATGGGTTATGATATATGTTCAGTATATATCTTATTTCTGTGCTTCAAGAGATACTACGTCTATATCGGATAATTCTTTCAAAATGTTTTCTGTTTCTTCGAGGCTAGTCACTTGAGCCAATCTCTTTCGATACTCTCTTACGCCTTCAAAACCATGGAGATAGTGAGTAAAATGTTTTCTAATCTCTATACAGGCGCGATTTTCCCCTTTTGAATCAACCATATACATCATATGTTTTTTCATAACTCGTAACCTCTCTTCCCATGTGGGAATATGATTTCCTGGTAAAAAACACCAAGGATTCCCGAGGCTTCCTCTTGCAATCATAAAACCTGCGAGATTTCACATTTTTGCTCTACCGTCGTCATAATTCTTGCAATCACCATTTCCGAGCACAGGAATTCCTACATTTTTTTGTAACTCTTGGATTGGTTCCCAGTTTGCATATCCTGTGTATTCTTGTTGATAGGTTCGTCCATGCACAGTGATGAGCTTTGCCCCTGCTTGCTCCAGAGATTTCCCGAATTCTATCAGGTCATCTGCGTTGTTCCATCCGAGACGCGTCTTGACTGTCACCGGAATGGAGAGATTTTCTGCGAGGATATTGACGATTTTCATAGCTCTGTCACGGTCGATCATGAGACCAGAACCGTAGCCACATTTGACGACTTTTTTTGCTGGACAACCCATATTGATATCGACTCATTGTGCCCCGTAGGATTCGATGATTTTACCAGCAGAAAGAAAGACTTCTGGCGTATTACCAAATATCTGGAATACAAGAGGATGCTCTATGGGATTGTGTGTGAGGACGCGCTTGGCGAGGAGTGGATTGTGATGGAGGCCATCAGCACTATAAAACTCTGAGAATACGACGATATCTGGTGCTACTTCATGACATATAGATCGAAAGGCACTATCGCAGTATCCATCCATTGGGGCGAGAGCGACAATGGGTTTTTTTTCCGATGTAAATGCGTCTATCCAGTTCATACTAATTATGTAATTATCTTCCTTCTCAGCCAGATATATCCAATAAAACTAAAATTCACACCACAAATCACAGCGGGGTAGAGCATATTAATGAGTGTCTTTTCTTTAGCGAGAAAGAGGGACATAAAAAAAGAAGCTCCAGAAGCAAAATAAGGGAGTAGATTTTCTTCACAGGGTTTATGAAAACTCTTACGAACTGTCGGCAAAAAGCTCAGTGCGTCCAGACTTATGGCGAGGCTCATAGCAAGCATATCCTGCTGTGCCCAGAGCCACAATGGGATAATACTGAGAGCAATAATAAAAGTAATCGTATCAAAACGTGTTATACGTTTTTCACCATACCAGATCGAAATAATTGTCACAAATATGCAGATAAATCAGCCTAATCAGAGGGTGAGAGCACCCCAGCCAGCACCGTGTTGCAACTGTATGAGACAAGCTGCTATATTGATGATAGCCCAAATAAGCCATGAGTAGATGTGGGGCTTGGTCTTTCACTGAAAAATCGTCACAATATAGTAGGCATTTGCTAATACAGTGAAAATAATAGTCAAAGTAATGAGATATAGGTTCATCTACGACGAATAATAGCGAGAATCTTCTCTTGTGCAAAAAACTCGTATAATGCCCCCATGAAAACTTTCGTCCTTTTTGGTTCTACAGGTGACCTCGCTTCGCGTTATGTCCTCCCAGCACTTGGCACACTCCTCACAAAATGAGTCTACGATCATCTCATTTGTGTCGGTCGACGGGATTGGAATCGCGATGATTTTCGTAATTTTCTTGCTCATTATCCAGACCTCCTCAATCACACCGAGACGATATCCTATGTACAACTCGATATCGAAAAAGGGGATTATGGTGTGCTCAAAAATGAGCTAAACAAAATCGGTGCATGTGAATGAGAAATAACCTATCATCTCTGTCTGAGTCCAGAATATTTTGTCATGGTTGCTCGTGGGCTATCTTCTGTTGAACTCAATGCTTCTAATGCCCGTATCATGATTGAGAAGCCATTTGGGCATGATCTCAGGACAGCTATTGCTCTCAATCTTGAATTACAGCATGTTTTTCATGAAGATCAGATATACCGTGTTGATCACTACCTCGGGAAAAACTTCGTTCGAGAGATGATGGCATATCGTCTAGAGCAAGGTGATAATTGGTATAGTCGGAGAATTGCTAAGATCCATATCACAGCACGAGAAACACTGACCGTTGAAGACCGGGGGGCGTATTATGATCACAGCGGAGCAACGAGAGATTTTCTCCAGAATCATCTCCTACAAATATTAGCTCTTGCTACGATGCAAATGCCTCATTCTCATGATCAGCATGATATGCGAGATAGGATATTTCAGGCCATTAGTTCTATAGCACCATTGTTACTCGATCCGCGTCACGATATTATCATGGGACAGTATGAGGGTTACAAAAGTACTCCGTGAGTAAAACCAGACTCACGAACGGAGACATACATCAAAACAAAACTCACCATCGATAATGCTGAATGGATGGACACTATCGTAACGCTTGAAACAGGGAAGGCACTTGATCGCAAAGAAAGCTCAGTGCGATTTATTTTTCGTGATGGCAGTGAAAAAATATTTGCAGAAACAAATGACAACAAAAATAATGCATACGAGACCCTCCTTGAAAAGGGTATTATGCGTGATGCGTCATATTTTGTACGATGGGATAGCGTCCGTGCTGCATGGCAAGTCGTCGATGATCTCCTTCATTGCACTGATAATTGTCCTCTACTACAGATATACAAACCGGGAGAAGCTCCAAAAATTTAGAACCAGTAATTCACGATTCCCGCTGCTGTGATGAGAATAAAAACCAATGTTGTGATGAGGATACCCACCTGTCCAGCGTTTTTGTAGGATTGCCACGAGGAGTAGAGCCAAAATGGCTGAGCAAGTATATTGAGCATCAGTGCCCACTCTGGGTATTTCATCGAGAGTGCGAGTTGTGCTCCGAGTGTGAATGTGGGGATAGCAAACTGTGAGATAGTATCGAGAGGGGAATGTGTTTTTTTCTTCATGGGATGATTTTCTTGATTTTCTGAGTGAACGCAAGAAGATAGTCTGTATGAAAATCACGCATTCCTACGAAGATATCACAACATGGTTCTCTGGACATCTCCGAGATATGATAGAGCTCGGTGTGGATATACATATTGGTCTCCCGGGAGGTACATCTCTCGACTCGTGGTACGAGTACGTCATCTCCCATCCAGAAACATGGAGAGGGGTGGATCTCTCCAAACTCCGATTCTGACTCGTAGATGAGCGATGTTTGCCAGCATGAGATAAGGATAGAAATGATGTGCACGTTATAGAAAAATTTATCTGACCACTCTGCGATATGTGAATATTGCAACCATCTCAATTCATCACTCCATGAGATGTCGTAGAAGCAGCGAAATATGAATCAGAAATACCATTTTTTGATATTGCGTTCTTCTGAATGGGGCCTGATGGGCATATCGCCTCTTTATTTCCTCATCATCTAGGACTTGATATTCAGGGGACGAGGTATATTGATGTAGTAGATTCTCCGAAACCACCATCACGTCGTATATCTTTGTCTGTCTCAGGAGTTCAGATTCCATTTACTTGTCTCTTTGCTGTTGGTGAGTCAAAAAAAGAAGCTCTTCAGAACTTCTTGGGTGATACGGTTGATGTAGCTGATTGTCCTGCGAAACTGCTCAAACCAGAAATTATCCTCGATCTAACAAACTAAAATTCCCCTGTTCCTTCTGTTGTCAGAGGACGATCACCGCCATCTGTCATGTGTATATCGACGTTTGTGAGATTGATAACGTGGGTTTCTGGTAGAATAGGTGTCATTTTCCAGCCAATAAGCGTGTCACCTTTATGTATAGTAGTTGGCTTTGGAAATTTAATAATCACTTTTTTTGTATAGTCTTCATCAACAAAAATTACTTCACCTACTGAGGAGTGTGCCTCGCTGAGTATGATAGATTCATCATCATAACTGAGTGTCCCTTCGATACTGGTGACGTTTGTCGCTGTTACATTGACTTTGAATTCTAGTTTTTTATTCCCAGTAACGAGATGAGCTTCGGCATGACTCGATGTATCACTCTCGACGATAGCACTCTGTAATCTGTGTCCCGTATCAGTGAAGAGTACACTATGAAATCCTATAGCACAAAGGAGTGCGAGGATAACTGGAGATGTTATGCGGCGCTTCTTCCTTTTCATAGGTGATAATTAATTCTATGTCTATATTTTTGTATACTTGTACGTACTTTTCAAAATCCTACGGCATTTGGTTTAATTATGAATTGTCCTGTCTTTGTATTCATGATAACTAGGAATTTTTCTCCAGAATAATTGTTGTATCGTGATGTAAATTGTTCCTTACTTACGGGGTTGCCATCTACATCAAAAAAACTGCAGTTATCACCAGATGTGAGTATAGTGGTAAATGTTCGAGAGGCATCGTCTGTGTATTCACGACAGATACCTTTTTCTTTCCATTCTGCTTGTATGAAATAAAAATTTGAATTTCATAATTGTTCTGAGGTATCTGATGTTCTGTTTGCGTCTTTCATTAGAAGAGTTTATTATTGTTACTATTTTCCTCATTTTGGCATTTTTGGCAAAGTTCTTCTTCAGCAGCGATGATATAGCCGCATCTTTTGCAGGTTGTGAAGGTATATGTCGTAGTATTTCTGCGGGCAGTTGTATTCATAGTAAATGTATATTATCATTCTTTTTTCTGTAATGCAAATATTGGAGTTTCGTCATTCATGCCTATGATACCCATATGCGCACCATCCTCCTCGATATAGCCCCAAAAGATAATAGACTGCTCGAATGATACAGTCTCGACGATCGTATTCTCGAACTCGAAAAACTCGTCTCAACCTATAGAGGTGTTGTCATACTTCAGACTCTTCAGAAGCGAGATGAGCCAGACTATATGACGTATGTTGGTAAGGGTAAACTCGATGAAATACTTACGCTCGCGGAGGAGCTCAAAATCGATACCATCATTATCGGAAATATACTGAAAGCTCGACAGATATATGCTATAATCCAGGAGATCGAAAAAAGAAAACTCAAAGTGCAGGTTTGGGATAGAGTTGATTTGATTTTAAAAATTTTTCAACGACATGCTAAAACGCCTGAAGCAAAACTTCAGATACAGCTTGCCTCACTCAAGCACATGTGACCCCGTATATTTGGTATGGGTATGGAGATGGATAGGCAGGGTGGTGGAGGGTGAACTTCTAACAAAGGTATCGGAGAGACAAATACCGAAATCATGCGCAGACATCTCCGCGAGATGGAACGTAAAACAAAAGAAAAAATCGATCATTATCGCAAAGTACGAATACAAAATAGAGGAAATCGTAAACGCATGAATGCTCAGACTGTTGGCATCGTGTGATATACGAATGCAGGTAAATCAACCCTCATGAATGTCCTCACTGACAAAGGGGTGTATGAAAAAGATGAACTCTTCGCGACGCTGGGAACCTCTGTTGGTCGTCTAAAGCTTCCACAAAGTGCGTATATTGATCCGGAAGGACAATTCATCTCACGTCCGGATATACTCATCTATGATACTATCGGTTTTATTCGGGATTTGCCACCGGAACTTATCGATGCATTTTCCTCGACCCTCGAAGAATCACTTTCCTGTGATATACTTCTCCAAGTAGTCGATGCGAGTGATCCGCATATTGCTGATAGAATCAATGTGACAGATGATGTACTCAAGCGTATTGGTGCGACTCAGCCTCGGTGGTATGTTTTTAATCAAATAGATCGCTGCGACGCTGCTCATATTAAAAAACTCAAAACAACATACAAGAAGCTCAATCCTATTTTTGTTTCTGCAAAAACAAATGAGGGGGTAGAAGAATTAAAAGCAGAGATTCTTACTTTTAAGAAGTAAAACCTTAAATTATTATTTGGGACTTAAAATTGTTGCGACATACTGTGCTAATCCACGTATTTGAAAGTTTTTTGATGTTTTCATGTGTGCGAATATTTTCTCAGAACTTCATGTCTCATGAGTGGGTAAGTTGTTATTTCCAGCGTACCATTCAACAATGCGGGCGATATGGTTTGGCTTGCCAGGTAGTTCTGAAGAAGATGCCCCAGGCGTATCTAAATTTTCTTTAGCTACTGCAAAATCATCCGGACTACAGCGTACGTCATCTTCTCTTGTTAGTGTGGAAAGCATGTTCATATAAAATATATTATTATCTTATTATTATTTGTCAAAAAATAACCTTTCCTTGTTTTTTCTCGAGTTTCATCTTTTTGATTTCTTTTTTCCCACCATTTCTCGTCGATAAAAATCGATCGAGTTCTTCGATGAGACTGGTTGAGAGTCCGTGAGTGGAGCCATTTGTCCGTTCATATACGAGCCTCAATAGCTCGTGCTGAAATCCTAATGGAAGACTGTGATACCAGTCTATAGAAAATGAGTTTCAAGTAATCATTTTTTCGAAAAACAAATCAAAACTTTTCTTTAGTTGATTGGCTGAATTTCCTAGACGAATGATTGCGCTGACAGCTTCTGGATTGACTTTTGTGAGTTCAGGAAGGACATTGTGTCTGAGTCTGTTTCGAGGTATAGAGATATCTTCATTTGTTTCATCATAACCAAAAATGATATTATTTTTCTCGGCATAGTCTATGATATCTTGTTTTGACATAGATATCATCGGACGAAGATAATTACCGACATTTTCCTCTATACCGACGAGTCCTGTGATACTCGTTCATTTGGTGATTCTGTATATGAGAGTTTCTGCCTGATCATCAGCATGGTGTGCTGTTAAGATGTAGTTTGCATTATATTTTCTACAGAGAGAATTAAAAAAATCATATCTTACTTTCCTCGCATATTCTTCTATGGTCATCTTTTCTTGTTTGGACTCTTTCTTTGCGTCTATTTTTTTTGTTTCTAAAGGGATTCAGTATTTTTTACAATAATCGGTGACTATTTTTTGATCTTTTGTGGCACTCTTTCTGAGCCCGTGGTGAACATGTGCGACGATTATCTTTGTTGTTTTTCATTCATTTTTTACGATATCGAGCAGAGACATAGAGTCTACTCAGCCAGAACAACCAATGACGACGACTTTATGCTCCACCTTTTTGAGTAGACTTTTGAGTTGCTTGTATCATTTTTCTTTGCTGTTCCGAATCATGGGATTATTGTATCGATATTTTTGCAAAACGAAGCGAAATAGGGTAGACTGCTTTTATGACAGGCGTAAATGAACACATACAGAACCTGCAAACCATCCTCCATAGTGACCATGTTGGTGCAGGTCTTAATATGCCAGAATTTCATCATATTCTTGATGAAATACACCTTTCTCTCGATAAACAAGACTCAGATGGAGCACTGACTGCTATCGTCAAGGGAGCACTCGTGCTCCGGGCCTCTGATGTACACCTAGAGCTCCATGAAAAAGATTCTGCAATCCGTTTTCGTATTGATGGTGATTTGGCTACTGTGGGTATATTGCAGACCAAAGAGCATAATATGATTGCGGAACGTATGAAGTATCGCGCCAACCTCAAACTCAATATACATGATGTGCCTCAGGATGGTAAATTTCGATTTGGAAAAGAAGGTAGAGACGCACAAATAGATGTACGTATATCTGTTATGCCTACGCGCTATGGTGAGAGTATTGTTTGTCGTATTCTCGATTCCTCAGAGACTGTTATCAGTGTGGATGGTCTCGGTATTATTGGCCCACAAAAAGATATCATTACCAATGCTCTCAAGAAGAAACAAGGTATGATACTCGTGACTGGTCCGACTGGTTCTGGTAAGACGACGACACTGTATACGATGATTGATGCATTGAAAAATCCAGAAGATAAAATCATCACCCTAGAGGATCCCATTGAGTATCAGATACCATGAGTACTCCAATCAGAGATTAACGAGCGAAATGGATATACATTTGCTATGGGCGTCAGATCTGTCTTGCGTCATGATCCAGATATTATCATGATCGGTGAAATCCGAGATCTGGATACGGCGAACACGGCTGTTCAGGCTGCTCTCACAGGGCACTTGGTGCTCTCAACTCTTCATACAAAAAGTGCATTTGAAACACTAGAACGTCTCGAAAATATGGGTGTATCTGCTTTTGACATAGCAGCCGCTCTCGATGTTGTTATATCGCAGCGTCTTGTGCGACGAGTTTGTCATCATTGTGCGACGAGAGAGGATATACCTGTGCTTCCATGAGATACTGAGCTTCTTGGGAGATATGGTGTGAGCGAACCACTTTCGCAGAGAGGTGCGGGATGTGAGAAGTGCGGTCACACAGGATATTCGGGACGTATGGGGGTCTATGAAGTACTCCAGATTACAGATGATATACGAGAAGCTATCAGACATAACAAATCAGATTCCGAAATACATACTCTCGCTCTGAAAAATAGATTTCTCTCTATTTGAGAAGATGCTCGTGCAAAAATACTTCTCGGCATGACGACTACCGAAGAATGTGAGAAGAATGGTATTTTGTAGAGTATTTGTTTTGAATTATATCTTTTCATTTAAATAAATATTGTCATCTTTTTTTTGAGATGGTTATTTTGAAAAAGCTCTGAATGTGAGTAATGTTCATGCATTATATATTTCTTTATTTTTTATGGCACCTTCACCTAAAAAAACGTCATCTGCAAAGAAAAGTACAAAAGTAACTCCAAAAAAAACTGCGGTCAAACCAATCAAAAAGTGATGACAAAAATCTCCTATGAATTCAGTCGTTCTTCCAGAGACAAAAATCTCTACCAAAAAAGAACAGGCGGATACAACTATCTTTACCACCATTTTAGCCTTATTTATACTGGCCTTTGTTGTTCTCTGAGGTTTTGTCTACTCTCGCCAAGCACATAAGACTGACATGCTCTCTGAGGACATCACTTTTCAGGCTCCTGAATACCAGCCGGAGACATCTACATCGTCTTCTTCTCAGCAGATTGCGACATCTTCTTCTCTGACGGTCACTCCAGAGCTTCAAAATGTACTCTCTGCAGTCGCTGATATGCTCTATATAGAATCTGATGATGTCCTCGAAGGTGCAAATATCGTAAATGATGTTGTATCTATGCAGGCAGCTAACTGGGATTTATACAAATATGCTCGCATTGGGGACTATGCACTCCAATTCAAAAATCGTTCTATCTTATTCCGACCTTCAGAGCAGAAAATTATCAACGTAGTTTCTGGTGTTGCGTCTGTACAAAAATAATTATTCCCAAAATTTCACCAGACCCATACCGATAACCCCTATCACAAAGAGGCAAACCGTTATGAATTTCATTTTTTTATTTGTCTGAGAGTGGATTATTGGCAATAATTCTACATTTGAAACATAGAGGAGGGAACCTCATGCAAGAGCTGTAGCGAGAGATACATGACTCACGGATATATGATCTATGATTCTGTCTGAAAGTATAAAACCTATAGGTGCCGCAAAGGCAAACAAGAGGACCAATAATATCTGTGTTTTTCTACTCAATGCTGACTCTTGCAGCATAGAGCTTATTGAGAGAGATACAGGTATTTGATGTATAGCTACGCCGGCAAAAATACTCATTCACAATGTTGTATTTATAGTGAAGCCAGCGCGTATCCCGAGTCCATCAAATAGTGTATGTATAAAAATGGCTATCCATGCTACAGTAACTATATGATTATAGTGCTCGTGAGGGTCTTCATGAGTATGGTCGTGATGAGTATGGTCGTGAGAATGTGGGGTGAGCATTTCCTCGAGGAGATATATCAAGAGAAAACCTACCACAAAGGCGTAGATGGAAAGATCGCTGCCCTCGAGAGATTCTGGTAATATATGTACGAGTGATACCGAAAACATCGTTCCCGCACCAAGAGCTATCAGGAGATGGAGTATTTTTTGATTAATTGTTTTGAAAAAATATAGCACCATCCCAGTCGATGATATCATAAATAGGACTGTCAGTAGGAATATAGAATTCATAAAATATTGATAAAATGTAAAATTTAAAAGAACAAATGATTACAAATTTTCTAGATCTGCATCTCCATTAGTTTTTATTTCGATAAATAGTCTTTCAGCTTTTTTTACTTCCGTTTTTGCAGCATTAACTTCTGCCTCCCTTTTCTTGAGTTCTATTTCTTGGAGCAACGCGAATCACTCCTCATCATCCATGCCTTGTATTGTGCTCTTATTTTCTCTCAGAATCTCCATGTATCCTATTATATCATCTCGATAATCTCGATATTTTGTTTTTTCATCTTCTAATACTAAAACGGGATTACTTATTTGATCTTCTACACTTTCTTGAATTATGTAGAGTGTATTATTGAGGGCTTTTAAACCATAGAAAATCGATCTCAGCCCAGTATCCCATAATTTTATATTCACACTCTTTATATTATTTCATTGAGAATTATATATTTCGTAGAATTGTTCTCTGTAAAATTCTGATTCTCCAATATAACTTGCAGTTTGGCTTAAGGTTGTGATGTCCAGAATTCATATTCCATCTGGACGTGTACTGCCGTATGTTATGCCTAAAAAATCATCAATAGAATCGTTTATTTCACCTATATCTGTCATCGCGGTTTCCAGTGTTTCCCGAGTATGTTGTACAATTTCTTGATAATCAGATAGATTTTTTTCTTTGATTCTGTTTTGTGTTTTTTGTGCGTAAGATAATTCTTTTTCTGCTATCTCTAGTTGGTTTTGAGCTTTTATTAGTATGGCTTCTATTTCCGTCATCTTAGCTTCTTTTATGGTATTGGCCCACGTGGTATCAGGGTTGCTTAATATTAAAAAAATGACACCTACAAGCACACTGTGACTATATAATTTTCGCATATTTTATCTATTAGGAATATAATTGCTGTAACACACTGTATCGAAAAAAATATAAATGCAACTTTATTTCATTTAAATAGAGATTTTTTCTTATTTAAGAGCAAATATTACTTGTTTTTTGCACATTTTTGGCATTCACCAAACACTTCTGTGATATGTTCTTCACAGTGAAACCCATTGTGGTGGATACACTGATGCGGAGAGAGAAATTCTTGGATAGAATCACACTTTTTGCATATGAGAAAGCCATGATCCTGATTCGAATCTTCACACTGGCACGCGCTCCATTTTCCCAGCGCTGGGATGTGATGCACGCTCTTTTCTTCCTGAAGAGCATCCAGTACTCTATATATAGTAACGGGGTTGATTTTTAGGATATCTGCCAGTTCGTACGGTGTGTACGCTTGTGATTTTTGTCGGAGAAAATTGAGCACCTCTCTTTTATTTTTTGTATTTTTCATACAAGTGATGTTTTATTATATATGCAATATTATTGCATTAATTCCCGTTTACAAGTTTTTTTAAATGTAATTCGAACTTTTTGAGACTAAAATATTCCCCTCGTTGAACACAGGATGTTGCATCTAGTGGTGATGTATTTATGTGACTGATAGCATTTATTATATCATTTGGTTGGCATTCTGCATCGATGAGTATGCCAGATTGCCCATCGACTATACTTTCTTTGAGTCCACCATCATTGACCCCTATTACTGGCGTGCCGCATGCCATGGATTCCACGGGACTCATACCAAAGTCTTCATCTACAGGGATATAAATAGTAGCTTTTGCTCATCGAATGAGCCCCCTGAGTTCTTCGTCAGAAGGGGAGAGGCGCATCTCTATGTTTTGATATCCTTTTGCCATATCGGCTATTTTTTGTCTTTCGGGGTCATTTTGCCCATAAGTGATGATGAGTTTTTCATTTGGAATACGCTGAAAAGCGGACACGATTCTATCTACCCGTTTGATAGAGGATAATCGAGCAAATGAGAGGAAATAATTTCTCTCCTGAGGATCAACTGCTGGACAGAAAAAATCGGTATCCACTGGTGGGTAGAGTATTTCTGCGTCTCTTCCGGTGTAATATTTGATACGTTTTTGCGTATTTTTTGAGTTAGTAACGAGATTTTTTACATGAGAAAGATCTTCTAGATAGGCTTTTTTGAAGCGAGAAGTCATAAACTGATAGACGTAGAGCATTATTTTTGGCACTTTTTTCTCATATTCTTCTCTTTGGTCAAAGAGATATCGTGGTATTGTATGGCAGTAATAGAGTATTTTTTTGTTTTGGAGGTGTTTTATCGATGAGAGGCAGTCTCCACTGAGTATAATCGTATCGTATTTATCTGATAAATGCCTCGTATTTACAGAAAAAGCCCATTTGAGGCCAAAATGACGCAGTCCATTTTTACATATAAATGCTAGACTTTTCGGAAGCCAGGTGAATTCATGGAGGAAAAACTTTGGCATGAGCTCTATCATGGCACCGCGAAAGCCTTGTTCCCGTAGATTATAGCTTCCAGAACTGAAAAACCCCGATGCTATATCTGCATCTAGAGTATTTGCCATCATGAGAACGAGACGCTCTCCGCCACCCCTATAGAGGAAGGTGTCATGGAGTATGAGTGTTTT
>CAYVZT010000007.1:13769-25897 GCA_964456455.1 uncultured Candidatus Peribacteria bacterium
CGAGACGCTCTCCGCCACCCCTATAGAGGAAGGTGTCATGGAGTATGAGTGTTTTAGCCAGCATGGATTTGATATGCAAAATTTGATAGTGTTTCTGGCCAAGTTAATAACATAAATACTATTCAAAATATTCCTCCAATAAAATGTGCCATATGGTTTATATTGTCATTATCCTGATAATCTTTGTACATACAATAGGCGAGATATAATCAACCAAATAGCCAGCCTGGAATCATCACGGGGAAGAAAATAAGACCAATTTTATCCATTGGGAAGATTACAATTGATGCAAATATCACAGCTGATGTTGCTCATGAGGATCACAAGGTCGCGTAATCGGGATCATCATTATTTATAAAAATATCGAAGAGGTTTGATGCTATGATGGCTCAAAAGAAAAGTAGTATGAAGTATGCCGAACCGTTACTGTAGATATGTGAAAATCAAAGCTCTAATTGCGTTCCAAATATCCACAAAGTGTACATGTTTAAAAATAGATGTCATTCATCAGCATGAATGATTCATGAAGTTATTATTTGATAATATTCTTTTTGTTTCCAAAAATAGTATGGGTAAAGCATAAATTGGCTCTTTATTTCCTGATTTTTTAAAGCAAATATACTTAAAAGACTAATAATTATGACAAATGTCGTGGTAACCATATAAATGAGTATATTTTCTTTGCTTTTTTTGCAAATATATGGCATCATGGGTCTATGCAGTACAAGATTCCTATCCAAATCGAAAACGAAGATACCATTATTTTTGACCTGAGTCTGCGTCAATTAGGGCTTATTATAGTATGAGTTATACTTGCTTTCGGGGTGTTTAATAAATTTCAGGGAAGTATCCCAAATACGCCACTTTTTATAGTTTGTATCATCATAATCCTCATTTTTTTTGTTATAGCCAAGTTTCGTACGCATGAGATGACATTTCTTCCCTTTATGCTCAACCTCGCTCGCTATAAGATCAATGGTAATGGAAATAACGGAGAATGAAGAGTGTGGATGCGGGGTGTAGATAGTTATTCGACGCTCAAAATCGGTTATGTTGCCCCAGAGTTCTATGAAGAAAAGGGTAAAAAAAGAGATAAAGATGTCTCACAACTTCGCGATAAACTCAAAAAAATCTAGTTATGTCTCTATTCTCAAACATTTTCTGATCTAAAAAGGATGACAAAGCATCATCTAACAATGTTGCCATCAAGACGGGCAAGGATACCACGGGAAAATCTGTCAGACCTGAAAAATCCTACCATGCTGATGATTCTACTCAACGCTATCTGCCATTTGCAGAAATACGAGATAATATAGTTATCATGAAGGATGGATCTGCCCGTATTGTTCTCAAAGTTGAGGCAGTGAACTTTCTCCTCAAGTCTGAACAAGAACAGGACTCTATTATCTATTCATTTCAGCACTTTCTCAACGCTCTCCAGTTTCCAATTCAGATATTGATTCGTTCTCTCAAGGTCGACATCGAGTGATATCTCAATCGTCTCAAGGATATCACAGCAGGACAGAAAAATCCTCTCCTCAAGGATCAGTCTGAGCGATATATAGAATTTCTTACAAACCTCGTCAATGTGGCTCAGATTATGAAAAAAGAATTCTATGTGGTGATACCTCATGATGAAGTGGATAATCAAAGTGTTGCTCCAAAAGGTATGTTTCAAATTGTGAAAAGCTTTTTTGCAGGCGTGAGTCAGACAGTTCTTTATGAAGAAGTTCGCCAGAGACTTGCCCGTGTAGAATATATGAAAAAGCGATGTATCGAAAAAGCCAACATGATCAAATCAAGTCTCGAATTTGTCGGACTCAAGTCAGAAATTCTCAATAAAGATCAATTGATAGAACTCATGATTAGTTATTATGATCCAAAAGTGAATTCAGTTGCCAAGGTCCTCGATAAGGAAACTCATTACAATTTAGCGGGCTAATACGTGAGTCTCTTGTAGCACTCTTCGCATACGACTTTTTCAGGTCTTTCGGGTCTGTAGGTGGTTACCATTTTTCTCTGACATTCAGGGCAAGTCCTCTCATGGAGCTCTCTTGGATTCCTGAGGGACATGCGTTCTCTATGACGTTCGTCGGGATGTTTGGTGGGTATAGGGAGGTGATTTTCTATATAAAAAACCAATTCCTGCTTGATGATCTTATAGGGTTTATGTGTGACTTCACACTCGAGTATTCCAGATAAGAGAGAGTCGATATTTTTCTGAGCTATTTCGTATCAAACAATTTTTTCATCGTACTGGTCTATGGGAAGTGGCTTATAGTGTTCTCATATGTAGGTATTCTTATTTTCTCCTTCATGCCATTTCCATCATTTTTCTCTTGCTTCATCTTCTGATACTGGGAAATATTCTTGAGCAACAGTTTCGTTATATCCAAAGGCGGAGAGAGAAATAGGGAAAAATTCTCACCATTCTCAGGTTGATGTCATGTGTTCTATGATTTTTCCACAGAGAGTTTCATATTCTTGTCGTGAGTAGACCTTATTGAGAATCATATTTTTTCATTTTTTGACACTGACACATCAGAATAAATCGTCCGATCATTGACAGCTGATGCTGTAGAGATTGTGGGATCCGTGCCAGAAATGAAATGTACCAAAACTATAGGAAACTCATACAGAAGAATTGCATTCACCACAAAATTCGAGTCCGAGAGGGGCTGTATAGGCACAATCAATAACATGGATATTTTTCGGGCTAAAATATGCATAGCGGGCATTATCGATATTTTTCGCATCGAAACACATATAACCATTTTTTCCATTGTCTATCTGGTCTCAAAAACAATTTTCGCAATTTATGAGGTGCATATTTCGGACATACTGTTTTTCTCGCAATTTTTTTAGATCTTGGAGTATCTTGATAGATCCACCATGAGTCAGGGCGCTCTTCCATACTTTCTGAAATTCTTCAGGAGAAACAGGTTTATTGAATATATGATATTCTTTATTTTTGAGTCCATAACACCCTATACAATGATGACAACTTTCACATTCTTCTACACCAAAACAATCCTGGCATTGCACACAATTTTTTATGAAAAATGAATGATAACATCGTGTCACGTCCATGCCATAGTAGATGAGCTCTGATTCGTAGGTAAAAGTTGAATCAACGACATCTTTTACATCACGAACAAAATTGGAATAGAGAACCCCTTCGCTATTAGTCGTCCCGACACAGAGGTAACAATTTTTTGAGGTGTGAGTGAAATTGGTGTACTCACTATTTTCACAATTAATATTGAGAAGAGATAGTTTTGGTGCTCTCTCAAAGAGTGCTTTGAATTGGTCAAAAAATCCTCTATTAAAATCAAAATTTTGTCAGTATTCAGATGCATGCCAATCATCTGACCACCAAACTTTTTGATCATATACGATATAGTTTTTATCGGGAGAGTAGATAGAAATTATTTCTCGACCTGTTTTACTACACTTTGATTTGTATAACTTTCTCTCGTTTCGGAATGAGAGTCTTCGCCTCTGTCGTTCTTCGGGGCAGAGTGTCGGATTTGGGAGCAGATAGTTTCTTCCACTAAAAACGGGCGAGATTTTATCCAGAAGTTCTCGGTCTTTATTTGTTATAAAAAACTCCTTGCCAGAAATCTGACATTTTTTTGTTTCAATGATTTTTTCATCAGAAGGGAGAAAAGTCATAGTCAATTAATGAACGATTTTTCGATAACAATTTTCACAGAGGATTTTTTCTGGACGATTTTTGTACGTCGTCATGACATCTATACCACATTCACTACAGGTATTCGCATGGAGTTCACGAGTATTTCTCTGACTCATCCTCTCTCCGTGACGTACATCTGGATGTTTCGTTGGAAGAGGAAGATGATTTTCTATGTAGAAGACGAGCTCTTGTTTTATGACTTTAAATGGCTTTTTTGTGACCTCGCACGCTATGATACCAGCGAGGAGTGCATCGATGTTTTTCTGGGCTACTTCATAACCAACGATTTTCTCATCATACTGCTCTATAGGAAGAGGTGTATAAAATGGACCAACGTATGTATTTTTATTTTCTCCATCATGCCAACTGTATCCTCGTGCGCGAGCTTCTTTTTCTGTGAGGGGGAAGTATTCGTATGCAACTGTTTCGTTATAGCCAAAAGGAGACAGTTGTGTGGGGAAAAATTCTCACCACTCTTTTGTCTGTCTCATATGTTCGATGAGTTTGCCTACTTTTTCTTCATATTCAGCTACGGAATACGGCTTATTTCCGATACAGTATTTCTGGTTTCTGAGACCGATACAACCAAAACAATCCTGACACGAGAAGCATTGCTCGCAGTAGAGGAGGTTTCGGGAGTGAAATACATAGAGACAGAAGAGTATATTGCTGACCTCGATTGTTCCGAGAGTTTCGAGACACCATGAGGGGTGAATATACATGTTTGAGCAGTCCATGAGATCTTTTGCGTCGACCCCAACATGGACGTATTTACAGTTCTCTGAACCAGAGACATCGTAGCATTCGATACAGTTTTTTGAGTTGATGATAAAGTCTCCCATTGAGTTTTCTGAATTGAGTACCTCTGCGTATTTTACTGGGAAAGTACTTGAGTAGTTGTGAAAAAAATCTCTAACTTTTTTTACCATGTTTGCATCACTCAATTTTGATTCTAGGATTTTTTTCTGATAGTCTTCTTTTGAGAGAGGTTGATTCTTGAAGTGATATTCTTTGTTGACGAGATTTGTACACATAAAACAATTATTGCATCCAGTACAATTTTTCACGAAATAACAATCACGGCAATTTTTCGAATTTGTGGCGTAGTAGCATCCGAAGGATTTTTCACAATTGAAACATTCGTAGAGTATCTCTGAATCATAGATGTAGCTGCTATCGATGATGTCTTTTGAGCTCTGAATAAGTTTGCAATAATAGCATCGTTCACAGTACTCAGAAGAGTTTATGAGGTAGCAATTTTTACAATATCCCGTTCCAGTGGTAAATTCTGAGTTTTCATTGCCAACTGTGACTGTCGCTGCTCTTGGTATAGGCTGTTGCATAGTCGCGTACTGACCAAAAAATGCTTGATTGGTATCAAATTCCATTGCGTATGTGAGTGGGTTCCATTGGTCTGAGAACCATTCTTCTCGGAGCACGGATTTGAGATCTTCCCTTGGAGCATAGAGTGTGACGATGGGCTTTCCACTGAGAGCTGACTTGGCATTGTAGAGTTTTGATTCATTTCTGTGTGATGTTCTCCTACGACATCGCTCATCGGGGCAGAGTGTCGGGGTGGGGACACTGTATTTTTTACCGCCTATGAGAGGGGAAATCGTATCATAGAAAACTATGTCGCGATCAGTGATATAAAATTCTCGCCCTGTGAGGGTGCATTTTTTTGTTTCGATTATTTTTTCATCTGGAGGTATGTAGGTCATAGCTTGTTGATAAAAATTTCCCGACAAGAGTAGTATATTATAAATGACAGATAATGCTTTTATTTTAGATTTTATTTGATTAAATAGTGATTTTTGATAGTATATTTCTGTAGAAAAAATTTTACAACATGGATATTCATAGCACATTACGACAGCTCGGATTCTCTGAAATAGAGTCTATCGTGTACATATCTCTCCTCCAATCAGGTGGGGATTATGTCTCGACGCTCGCGAAGCGTACCAAACAGGGAAGAGTCGGTCTCTACTACACCCTCGATACGCTTCAGAAAAAATGACTCGTTTCTGTTGTGAAGCGTCATGGAGCAAAGTTCTTTGTCCCTGAAAAACCTGAAAGAATCGTGAATATCGAGCGTGAACGACTCAACCTCTCAGAGATGATACTTCCATCGCTCAAGACGCTTGTGCATGCAGAGGCTTTTCGCCCTGCATTTACATTGATTGACGATGAAAAGGATATAGATGAGTTTCTGTCCGAATTATCCGCATCAGAGGAGGTGCTTTCTTATGCGAATATGCATGTGTGGTACCAGAATAATCAGACTCAACTCCTGAAATTTCTCGAAAAGATCCTGAAAAAAGCGAAAAAGACACAATTTATACTCCCATACCATGAGGAGACGCAGACACTCTTTCGAAGTCTCTCAAAAAAGCATTCGCATCTCTCTATTGTGACTATTGAAGAAGGACAATTTCCATTCCGGTATGATATTTTTATTACTGAGAGTGTGGTAGGGCTTTTCTTTTTTGAAGATGGAGAATTTCGCGCTATTCGTATCGCGAGTCGTGAGTATGCTGATTCCCAGCGCGCTATCTTTTACCTTGCATGGCTCGGAGGGACGGGGTTTGTGACGAGTTAATTTCCGTCATTCCGACGGAAGTCGGAATCTAGGTACGGTACTAATTCGTTTTGTACTTTTTCTGAAAAAAGTACCAAAATCATTCAGGACAGCAAAACTCGCTATAAACTGTATTCATCGCAGTACAATTTTCATCCCGCTCAGACAGTTGCTGTCCTAAAAACCCATTTCTGTTTCTCAGGTTTTTTAAATTTTAATCAGCTCTCACCACCGGAAACCTTCTGCAGAATGTTCTTACTTCTTCACGGAGTGCTTTTAGTACTTCTTCATTATCAGCATTTTTCAGAGCTCGGTCGATAAAGTCACCGATTTGACGAGCATCATCTTCGCCGATACCACGAGTGGTCATCGCAGGGAGGCCGAGACGGAGACCTGATGGTCGGAATGGAGGATTTGGATCGTCAGGGATGGTTGATTTCGAAGTTGAGATACCGATAGCATCGAGCGTGAGTTCTGATTTTTTGCCGTCCATGTCTGTGCCAGAGAAATCCATCACGATAATATTGTTGCTTGTTCCGCCAGTGACGAGCTTGTAACCACGAGAGATAAGTGTCTCAGCGAGAGCTTGATTATTTGCGAGGACTCGTCGACCATATTCTCGGAATTCATCGGTGTCGGCTTCGTGGAGGGCGACCGCAATAGCAGCGACTTGATTCATATGGGGGCCACCTTGGACACCTGGGAAGACTGATCGGTCGATGAGGGTTGGGATATTTTCTATGGTTTTTTCTGGAGCTTTGAGGGGATTGCTGACGATACCCTTTGAGAGGATGAGAGCACCACGAGGTCCGCGGAGCGTCTTGTGTGTTGTTGTCATCATGACATGGAATCCATAGTCGAGAGGATTTTTCATGACGCCGGCAGCGATGAGCCCACCAAAGTGTGAGACGTCAGCCATCATGATAGCGCCAACTTCTCGACCTATCGCGACAAATTTCTCATAATCGAGTTCTCGTGGATGAGCAGAGTAGCCTGCGATGATGAGTTTTGGTTTGTGTTCGAGTGCCATCTCACGGAGATTATCGTAGTCCATGAAGTTATTATTGGCAGCGCTGGTTTTATAGCGAACGAAATTGTAGACCTTGCTCATCAGTGTCACAGGAGAACCGTGTGTAAGGTGGCCACCATGAGAGAGATCCATACCGAGAATAGTATCACCCGGTTCGAGGAGAGCATTGTAGATACAGACGTTGGCAGCAGCACCAGAGAGAGCTTGGACGTTTGCATGATCAGCATGAAATATTTTCTTCGCACGCTCGATAGCAATAGTCTCCATCTCGTCGGTGAATTCCTGCCCACCGTAGTAGCGCTTTCCTGGAAAGCCTTCTGCATATTTATTGACGAAGACACTTCCAAGCGCTTCTTGTACAGCAGGAGAAGTATAATTTTCTGAAGCGATGAGCTCCATGCCATCGTTTTCTCGATCGAATTCTCACTCGATGGTTGCCCAGATAGCTGGGTCGGTGATTTTGAGGGGGAGGTTTTTGAACATATTATTTGATTGTAGATGAAAATATTATTTTTCCCCAGAAGCTAATTGACTATTAAATTTATGTATTAAAATAAATATATGTGAACTCCAACAGTTTTTGATCTAAAAACTCTTCCCTGCGGATGCGACCATGAGAAAATTGGTCGATATAAGCATGCTACTGCCAGTGATGTTATCACTGCTGTCAAAAATTGTTGTTTTGCTGCAAATGGCTTGATGATAAACTGTGCACATGGAAACAAAAGTGGTGCATTTTTTCAACATGATGGCCGAGGCATACTCTATACTGCGATGAAGCAGAGAGGTATGAGCGTCCGTCAATTAAATTGATTTTATGCGGTAAAATGATATTTGGATGTCCTAAAACGAAGAGCTTGTGGACGTTATTTTTCTATGGATCCAACTGTTATACAGATGATGAAAAGTGCTACATTGAAGCCATTACTTCATCCTTATCATCCCTTGCGCGAAATACTTTTGCGGATATTTCATTATGCCAATAACCCTCCAACTGATGATGAAGGGATCAGAACATGTGATCTATTTTTCTTGAATGCAGATAAGTTTATCTCCGATGGTATAAGTCAGATATTAACACACGTACAATCGATAGATACTGTGCCTATGAATTAAAAATACTCTCAAAAGAAACAAGCTGAAGTACATCTGCTTTTTTATAGAGGTTTTCTGCAGTTTCCCATGAATATTCTGTATGTTCATGAGAGAGTTCTATGACAGGATTTTCTACTGTAAATTCACAGGAGCAAGCGATGAGTGTGAGTCTCGGTTTTTGTGGGTGGGAAGTGACGAATTTTTTCATCCAGAGTATATGACGAGCTGTGCCGACGATATAAGACTCGGGCGGTATACCTATTTCTTCGAGAAGTTCATTTTTTATGGTATCGGTGTATTCTTCTCCTTCAGCGATACGACCGCCAGGCAGATCATAGTAACCCTCTGAAGCACGGAGGCAGAGATAGAGACCGTTTTTATTTCTCATGATACACTTGATACCTATTTCGAAGAGTTGTTCTGGGAAGTCGCGATTATTCATGAGTGGATTATAGATACATTCCTTGTTCTACCAACTTTTGTATTTTATTTTTTGCTTCGAGACGGTCTTCGGGATATGTCATACCAAACCACGAGCTGGTCGTAGATATAGCGGTGATAGTCCCGACATTTTCTTTGATAACCTGCATGACGACAGAAGGGAGGAAAAATTCTCGCTTTAGGTCTTGTCCGAATTCACGGAAAAATTTCTGACATTCGCGGTCCAAAATCTCAAAGAAGCTCTTATGAAAACCAAAGAGATTCATATTTGCAGGAGCATCTTCTGGGACGATAATCTCGTGGCCATCTTCTGCTGTATGGATGAGTTTTCCGTCTTTGCGTGCTACCTTGGTATGTTCGACGATTTTGGTGAGCTTCCCATTTTCTACGGCACAAATCCCGCGAGAGACCGTTCCGTATTCTGAGAGGGTGCTCGTGATGGGGTAGGTGATGATACAGTGTTCTGTATCAGCACTATGATGTGCGAGGAAATTGTATGCTTGCTCGAGGGCATCCCGACCATAGAAATCATCCGCATTCATGACGATAAAAGGTCATGTGATGACTTCTCGTGCGCACCAGACAGCATGAGCAGTTCACCAAGGTTTAGTTCGCTCCGCTCAAATTAAAAATTCAGAATTATTAATTAAAAATGACGGAATTTTATCAATTGATTGTATGACAAGTGTGATCTTGAGCGCTGGATATTTCGTGACAATCATGGATTCGAAGTCATCACGGATTGTCTCGCTCACAATCACGACGACCTCCTCGATACCGAGGGTGAGTGCGTCTTTGAGAGCGAATTCGAGGAGGATTTCTCCGTAAGGTCCGACAGGATCGATTTGTTTCAATCAACCATACCTGCTGCCTAAACCGGCAGCCATGATAAGCAATGTTGGTTTCATGTGTGTGAGTAATTACATCCCGCCCATCATCCCGCCGAGATCGATGCCCATGTCTTTTGCGACAGATTGCATCTTGGTAGATGCCACTTCTTGAGCTTTTTTCATACCCTTGTTTGTCGCTTCCATGATAGCTTTCTCGAGCTTCTTTTCATCGCCGATGATAGACTTATCTTCAAAAACGACAGAAACCACCTTCATCTCACCATCGATCGTAATGACGAGGCCATCGACTTCTGCTTCGATATGTGTATTTGCGAGTTCTTTTTTGATAGCTGACATCTGTTGCTGGAGTTGCATGAGTTGTTTTGCTTTGCTGTAGTCCATAGTTCTAATAAATTAAAAATTAAAAAAGAAAAATTAAAAATGTAATTGCTTCTTTATTTTCGAACAATGAGGATTGTATGCTTTTTTTATAAATCTCAACTCGTATCTCCTTCATCGTGATTTGTTCATAATGATTCTGTAATCAAGTTAGGGTTATTATCTCAAACTGGCAGATTCTGGACTTTATCGAGTTTTCTTCAGATAGTTCTTGTTTTAGTGAGTGCGTCATCTATTGTATTTCATGCTTCTTGAATTTTCTTGTGAGTTTTTTCAAGTAAATCACCAAATTTTCAGAAATCAGTTTTTAAACCACTCAGTAGAGACCAAACTTCACTAGTCCTTTTTTGTATAACCAATGTTCTAAATCACATTTGTAGACTATTTAAAATTGCCTGTATTGTAGTTGGTCCAGTTATTATTACCCTATAATCTCTTCTAACTTGTTCAAATAGTCCAGGACGCCTCAAAATTTCTGCATATAAACTTTCAATTGGTACAAACAATATTCCAAAATCAGTTGTAAAAGGTGGTTCTATGTATTTTTCATTGATATCTTTTGCCTCTGATTTAATTCTTGCCTCAAGAGATTTCCCAAGGCTATTTATTGAATCAATATCACCTTGTTCTTGCGCCTCCAGTAATCTTTGATAATCTTCTAGAGGAAATTTTGCGTCAATTGGTAACCAAATATATTTAGATTCATCACTATTGCCTGGCAGTTTAAGCGCAAATTCAACATTATCGCCACTTCATTTTTTTGTTTTTACATTCTTATCATATTGTTCGGGAGTAAATATTTCAGAAATTAGATTTTCTAATTGAGCTTCTCACCAAGTTCACCGAGTTTTTACATTACTTAATACTTTCTTTAAGTCGCCAACACCAATTGCTAGATTTTGCATTTCTCAGAGACCTTTGTGAACAGTATCTAACCTGTCACTTATTACTTTAAATGATTCAGTAAATCTTTTTTCAAGACTTTCATCTAGTTTATCGCCCACAGTTTTTCTCATTTGTTCCAATTTATCACCATTATCTTTCTGGATATTTTCAAGTTTCTTTTCAATTAGGCCCCTCATTTTTTCTGAATTTTCATTATTTTTATCAATCAAGTCATTTAGTTTGTTACCAAAATTATCCATTCTTTTATCTACAGAGTCTGAAAGCGACTTAAATGAGCCGTTTATTTCGTCTCTGAGTAGCTTTTCGGAATTTCTTGTAGAATCGCGCTCTTCTCTGAATAAGCTTCTTAGTTCTGTGCTATTTTTAAATTTTAAAAGTAGCAATATAGCTATTCCAATTCCAACTAAATTTAAAGAAAGTAAAATATAAATCATATTTGAAAAATTATAAATCCGATTGTATTTATTTTTGATAAAAAGAAATATAGGTTTTACCATTCGCCCCTTTCTAATACACTGGCGGCAATATCAATGAGTACATAAAAAAGCCGGTCTCCTCTCGCGAGGGACCGGCGTCGAGTTTGCTCGCACGAGATGAGGTTCTTTTTCAGACCTCTTTCGGCTTTGTGCAAACCCGATAGATGCCATAGCAGACACCTGACACGATAAACGTGCCTAGCCCAACAACGGCACCTTTGCAGGGGCATCCGAAGTAGAAGCCGCCTGCAATTGCAGTGATCATACTCATCAGAGTGATGAATTTCATGCAGACTCACTCTCGGAGGGAATATTTACATTTTCGATCTGTCCCATCGTGATGATGGATAATTTCAGACGAGATATGGAGAATCTCCGAGTACGTCCTTAACTAGTGAGTAAGCCCATAATAAATTATTTTATTAATTGTCAATTATTTATAAAAGATAATTTGAATCAGTTTTTATAAAAAACCCTACACTCTCAGCAATGAATCAAGACCAAGCATTTCAGATCCTCACGATGGGGAAGAATGTCCTCCTGACGGGTGCGGCGGGGAGCGGGAAGACCTTTCTCATTAACCGTTTTATCACGTACTGTCGGGAGCATAGTATCTCGGTAGCGGTGACGGCTTCGACGGGGATTGCGGCGACGCATATTGGTGGGATGACGATAC
>CAYVZT010000008.1:0-25444 GCA_964456455.1 uncultured Candidatus Peribacteria bacterium
TTTCAAAGGCTTTTGCGTTCCAATACTGGTGATTGTTCCCTGTAAATGGATGAGGAATGAGAATCATGTGAAGCCCAAATGCTTCAAATTCAAAAATACTTGAGCCGCTGCGAGCTATTACGATGTCACATTTTTGCACAACCTGGAGGTATTCGGATTGATTATAAAAGAAATCAAAAATATGAGCGTTTGGAAATTTCTCAAATTTTGCACGGTAATCTAGGTTCTTCACTCAGAGAATAATGTAAAAATCTATATCAAAAAAGCTCGGAAGAAGCTCAAGTACGGAATCAAAGATACTGGCTGACCCCTGAGAACCACATGAGACCAGGACTTGCGTTCGTGGATTTGGCGTTGTTGTTTCGTTGGTCAGGCTGAGTATTTCTTCTGAAAGGAGAGTTCAACATCCGAGAATCTTCTGTTTTGGGAGATTTTGAACTTCTGGGAAAGAACAAAATATTCATTTCGCAAAGTGAGCAACGATTCTATTCGCGAGTCATGCAATCGAATCAGATTCATGCATATAGACAGGTATACGTAAAATCCAAGCGGCGATAGCGACGGGTATTGAGACGTATCAGCCCTTTGAGAAGACTGATTTTGGACTATTGTTATTCAAAATCCAGAGGGATTGGACTATACCAACAATTACTTGAAATGGAAGGAAGAAAGTCTTAAGTGAAAAATATCTCCTCAGTTTTCCGCAGATGATAGGGGAGAATGGTAGGTCGTTTTTGTGAGCAAGGGTTTCTTCTATACTTCATTTTTCTCCAATCCAGAGAAATGGGGTTTCTGGTGATGTTTGACGGATATATGATGCGAGATTGAGCAGTGGAAAAGCGTGTCCACCAGTTCATCCTCCGACGAGTACTATTTTTTTACACATGGCTTTTGTCTAAATTTTACCGTGATTATATCCAAAAAAGCTATTATGACATTTTTTATTGGAAAATAATAAAAAGATAAGTATCTTTTTTGATAGAGTCAAGACATAAAATGGTAAAATTTTGATAAAATTTTTTTATAAAATAAGTATCTAGCTATACTAAAATGCGTAATCTTTTACTTATGGGGAAAAACTATACTACTTTTTCAATTTTCATTGTCGCCATTATTGTTGTTACCCTGACTTCTGTATCTCTTGGGTTTTTTACTTTGTGAGCGGTGACTGGCAATGGCATAATCCAAAAATTATTACATACTTCTAATCAAGCAAAAACATCAAATAGATCTAATTTCAAATACCTTAATCCCGAATTATTAGTTCCTGGAGCAACAAAAAAGTATGTACCTTTTGAGCTAAAAACGACGAGTAGAATTTTTGAAGAAGTAGAAAAAAAATACCCAAATACTACTCTTTCAGTTTATGTCAGAAATTTGAATAATGGGCCATGGTTCGGTATTCATGAAGATATACAATTTGCACCCATAGCACTCCTCAAAATGCCACTTTTTATTGCTTACCTAAAATGGTCGGAAGAAGAAAAAGACCTTTTGGATAGAAGTCTTGCATTGAAAAAAAATACATCAAATAGTGATGAGTATTTTACACCAAAAAATACCCTCCAGGAAGGTAAAAAATATACTATATTGGAGCTTCTGAATGAAATGATGGTGAATTCTAATAACTATGCGACAACTACCCTGAGGGACTATATGCCCAAAAATTATCTCATAAAAATAGAATCTGATCTCGGTATTGATCCGCCAAATGATACACATGATCTCAAAATAACCATTACCCTCAAAGAATATTCTACTTTTTTCCGAATTCTGTATGATGCCGGATATCTCTCTCCAGAATCTTCAGAACTCGCTCTTTCCATACTTACAAAAACTGATTTTAAGCAGGGAATTGTTAGAGGTGTTCCCGAAAATGTACAGGTGGCAAATAAATTTTGAGAAAGAGTTATTTTAGATAATTCCTGAAAAGAAATTCACCAAATACACGATTGCGGAATAGTATACTATACAAAATATCCCTATATTGTGTGTATTCTCTCCAAATGAACTGATCTTGAATGAGGAGCAAATGCTATCTGAGATGCGTCAAAAATTATCTACGAGGAAATATCAAAATCATATCCATAAAAATTCAGTATGTCACTTCTCTCGATCGATACATGATATGTCGATACTTATCTAAATGGTAAAATTTTCTTGCCAAAAATCCCTCTTGAAACTGCTCACCAGAGTCTGCAGGAAAAAACCTCTAAAGGTGCTGATTATTTAGGTTGGATAGATTTTATCAATTTACCATCTACATCCGTATTGTTAGAAAATATTTCTCTCCATGCTCAACAAATTATTAAACGTAGTGATGTTTTTCTGGTCTGTGGTATAGGTGGCTCTTACCTCGGTGCGCGAGCTGTCATAGAGGCCCTATGAAGTACCAGCAATACTCAGGTAATTTTTCTATGATTTAATCTTTCTGGAAAAGAATATAACCGAGTATTTGACTCCATCAGACATAAATCAGTTTCTGCTTGTATAATTTCAAAATCAGGCACAACTATGGAGACTGCGATAGCATATCGCATGGTGAGAAAATTTCTCTTGAGTAAATATTCAACAGATGAACTACAGGATCGAATAATCACCATTACTGATGAAAAAAATGGGGCACTGAGATCTGAAACAGAAAAACAGTGATATGTTTCCTACGTTTTGCCAGATAGTATAGGTGGTCGCTACTCGGTGTTAACCCCTGTTGGACTTTTGCCGATAGCTGTGGCTGGAATTGATATACGCTCATTAATACAGGGGGCAAAAAAAGCTCAAAACGAAATAAATATAAATATTTCTCATTCAGCTTTTATATATGCTCAAAGACGCGTTGCATTAGAGGGGTCTGGTTTTGTTAGTGAGTTATTTATCACCAGTGAACCTTCTCTATTTTTCGTCGGAGAATGGTGGAAGCAGCTCATGGGCGAAAGTCATGGAAAAGAATGAACTGGTTTATATCCAGATACTCTTAACTATACAACTGACCTCCATTCACTGGGACAATATGTACAGGAGTGAAGACGTCTTTTTTTCGAATCGATGCTCTGGATAGATGAACCTATGACAAACGAAACTATCCCTGAAATGTCCTGACTTTCAGACTGACTCGATGGACTCGTGTGAAAAAGTTTACACGATATAAATCTTGTTGCATTGGAGTCGACCGCAAAAGCTCACAATGATGGAGGATGTCCGAGCTTGATGATAAAGATAAAACAACTAGATGCTGAACACATCTGATATTTTTTGCAAACAATGATGTATGCATGTGCTTTATCTGGTGTTATGATAGGCGTGAATCCTTTTGATCAGCCAGGAGTCGAAGCCTATAAAAGTGAAATGAGAAAAAGACTTAAATAATTCTGCTATCTTTTAGATAACTGGCTGACTAAAATCGCCTTCGATTTTTAGTGCCTCCATGCTCTTTATGACATCTGCTTCATTTCCAAATATTTTTGCCTCTACATCCTTTCGAGGACGTGCGTAGACCTGTCGAGAGAGATTCCAAATGTCCTTACTGTGATCATAGGGCAGTTTTGGCACATTCATAGTACGAGCAGAAAATGCTTCAGTATTTTCACCATCAATATTGATCTTGAGATACATCTCTCGAACACCCAGATTCATGATGTCAGGAACAGTAAAAACTGGCTCATATTCTTTTGCCAAAACAGCTGCATCCTCAGCTCAAACACGAAAGGATATGATATTGGCTACATTACCAAATATAGTTCTCCTGAGGCTCGAAGAGAGCTGATCCATATACTGATGAGCCACAGTTATATTGAGTTTATATTTACGAACTTCTGAGAGAATATTCTCAAATGTATCAGTCGCAAAATTTTGAAACTCATCTATATATACTGAGAATGGAACACGTTTTTCTTCCGGCATGTCAGCGCGCATCATGGCGACTTGATATATACGCGTTATCATCATGGCGCCTATGAGATTAGCATTTGATTCACCGAGTTGTCCTTTACTGAGTTTCACGAGAAGGATTTTTCGATTATCCATGATGTCTGCCAAATTCATCTTATTTTCTGTCTGACAGACAATATTTCGGATCATAGGTGAACTCACGAATTGAGCCACTTTGTTGAGAATCGGCATGATCGCCTCACTGTCAAACTTTTCACTCCACGCTGCGAATTCATTTGTCCAGAAATTTTTTACCGTTTGATCATCGAGTTTTTTGATAATAGATTGTCGGTAATCACGGTCTGTGAGGAGTTTAATGATAGAGAGAACAGTGGCTCAACCTACTTCTAGTAATGCTAAGACACAGAAACGCATCACATGCTCTAATCGAGCATTCCAAGCTTGTCAAAAAAGCTTTTTAAATATTTCCAAAAAGGAATTTGTAAATTCTTGTCTATATTCTTCGGGAACTTCTTCGAGAGGATTGAATCCAACAGGAAAATTGAGGTCAGTTGGATCGAATATGACCACATCTTTCATCCTATTTTGAGGTATATATTTCAGTATATTATCGACGAGGTCTCCGTGTGGATCGAGGAGAGCAAACCCGCGCCCATTCATAATATCTGAATATCACAGCAGTTCTAACAATTTTGATTTACCAGAACCAGATTTACCAACCATGTAGAGGTGTCGAGCCTTATCTGAAGTTTTGAGTCAAAAAGGGATTTTTTGACTTCTATAGTTTGTGATACCAAATTTTACCAAGTCTCTCTCAGGGACATTTTCACTTGTCGGGAGTCAAAGTGGTGGTCGAGCTTTACGAGAAAGTATGCGGAGAATATGGGGTATTTTATCTTTGAGTTGAGGGAAATGCCAAAGTGTAGCTATTTCTTCACCAGAAAGGAGATACTTTCTTTTTCCTAAAACGGGAGAGATTATATTTTTCATGTCCCCCTCGTGCATGGGTTTTACATCAAAAATGATCTGATTTTCATGATTTTCGAGATCGTAGAGATTTTTCATGAGAGCTAGCATTTTAGCACGAGCCAGAGCCTGAGAAGATGACTGTATATAGCAGGTCATTTTTGCATAATAGAGGTTGGCATGATTTTTGTGTTCATATTTATGCTGCGCATCATGTGTTCTGATATTTACTTTTGTATCGAGAAATCTCCGTTTGATATTCATAGAATTCTTCATCATATGCCATTTATATTGCAAGTTTCTGGCATAGTTCCACATGACATTATGCGTATGAGCAGGCATCACAGCTATCTGAAATGTACATTTGTCATTGAGATCGAGATCTGCGGTTTGAGAAAGGATTTTTTTGAGTACGTTATCACCCCCATCCAAATAGGTCTGAATTGGGAAAAAATCGTGTTCTCTCATGCCAATAGACGCTTTGACGGAATGCGCTGCATCATAATGCATAGGGCTTTTTACTTCCTCTATTTCTATATTTTGAAACGTTGTATAAAGTTGATTTTCTATAATAGGCTTTTCGTCTTGTGTTACCTGTAAACTAAAAAAGAGTTTTCTGCCTATAATGTGAAAATCAAGACTAAACACTGAGTGTCCAAGAGTTGGATGAAGTGCCTCGAGCATGGCAGCCACATCAGCAGGACCCCCTGAAAAATCAGACGGTATTCTGATGATAAGCATAACATCTGGATTGTGGTGGTGTCAATGGCCGTGAGACATACTATTCATAGTATATATACTCTCATATGAAGTGCAACAGCCATTTTTTGTATAACAAAAGAAAAAGTGGTATCATAAAAATATGAATATACACTCTCTGACTTCTGAAGAAGTTATTGCGAGCTATAAAAGCTCGAAAAACTGATTGACAAGCCAAAAGGCTGCAGAAATTCTGGCAAAAGTAGGTCAAAATATTTTACCACAAGGGAAAAAGCGGACCATCTGGGCCATGATTGGTGAGCAACTGAAGTCGACTTTGGTTATTATTTTGATACTTGCAGCTCTCCTTTCTTGGATCCTAGAGGGGTCGTATGTCGATACGATAGTAATTATGGTAATTGTAGTTATCAATACCATTGTTTGAGTCATGCAGGAATTCAAAACTGAGCAAACTCTTGAGCATCTCAAGAATCTCCTCACTCCTCAGGCAAGAGTTCTCCGTTCTGGGCAGATGCAGTGCATATCTTCAGTTGATGTGGTACCCGGAGATATACTTCTTCTCGATGAAGGGGAAAGGATAGTTGCTGATGCACGAGTGATTCAGTCAGTTGGGCTCAGAGTAAATCAGGCTATTCTCACTGGTGAGAGTGTCTCACAAGAAAAAATAGTCGATGTTATCGCAGAAAATATGCCACTTTCTGATAGAAATAACATGGTATATCAGGGGACTGCTGTCGCTGCTGGGTCTGGAATGGCTATTGTCACAGGTACTGGCATCAATACTGAATTGGGGCATATTTCAGGTATGGTGGGGCAGATACAAGATGAAGCTAATCCTTTTTCTCAAAAACTCGAGGATTTTTCTCGAAAAGTAGCGATTTTTATCGGTATACTTTGTACCATTATTGTGCTTATTTTGGTGGTCGAAGGTGGTGAATTTTCACACTCTCTCCTCGTGGCAGTGAGTCTCGCTGTTTCCGCCATCCCAGAATGACTCCCTGCCGTGGTAGCACTCGGACTTGCTCTCGCTACCAAACGTCTCGTAAAGCGCAATGTCCTCGTGAGAAAGCTCCCCTCTTCGGAAACTCTCGGACGTGTAACGGTCATATGTACAGATAAAACAGGAACTCTCACAAAATCCGAAATGCAAGTAGTAGATGTCTATTCTGATCAATCAATTAATCCAGAAAAGCCAAATAGCATGCTCTTGGGTATCGCTGTTGGGTGCAATAAGGCTTCCTATGGTAGAGATACTTCTGGCATTGAGCAAATATTTGGTGACCCAACAGAAATCGGACTCCTCCAGTACGCACAGGCACACGGCACTATAAAGAAAGCATTTGAAGATGCTCACTCATCTCTTATAGAGTTTCCATTTGAGAGTGAGAGAAAGCGTATGTCTATTATCCGTTCTTGTGAGAACTGATATCGCGTATATACAAAATGAGCTCCTGAAAGAATTATAGAGCTTGTGACCCAAGAATTAGTGTGAGAAAAAGTCATAAATATCGGAGAGGAGCGAAGAAAAGAACTCTATGCTATCTATGCAAAATTAGCTTGAGAATGAAAACGTGTATTGGGTATGTCTTATCGAGAAATCGAAAAACAAGAAAAATACGTCCTCGAAGAAGTAGAGAAAAATCTCATATTTGTCGGTTTTACTGCGATGATGGATCCTCCGAGACCAGAGGTAACTCCCGCGATTCATACGTGTCAGGAAGCTGGTATACGTGTGATTATGATTACGGGTGATTCAGAGCTGACAGCTGCATCAGTCGGAAAAATGATAGGATTGACAGGAGATACTCTCGATGCTACTACACTCGGAAATATGACTGATGACGTGCTCGCTGAAAAAATAAAAACTACCAATATATTTTCTCGTATTGCGCCACAAGATAAGCTCCGTATTGTTCGCATACTTCGATCACAAGGACATATTGTCGCGATGACCGGTGATGGAGTCAATGATGCCCTTGCCCTGAAGCAATCTGATATAGGCATCGCTATGGGTATTCGATGAACAGACGTCGCTCGAGATGCTGCAGATATGGTGCTGACAGATGATAATTTTGCCTCTATTGTGGCAGCAGTTGAGGAGGGGAGGAGAGTCTATGATAATACAAAAAAGTTTATCAAGTATCTTCTCGCTTGTAACTTTTACGAGGTTATTCTCCTTGCTGCCTGTGTCATGATTTATCGTGATCCACTTTTAGTACCATTTGCTGCTCTCCAGATTCTCTGGATAAACCTGGTCACAGATAGTCTCCCAGCCCTCGCTCTGTCGACCCAGGATCCAGAAGGAGATGTTATGAAACGAAAACCAATGAATGATAGCCTCCTTTCTGGTCTATACCCATCCATTATCCTCTCATGAATTATAGGTTTCATTATCGTCGGTGCAGCTTTTATGATGTATAAAAATATAGACATTATGCTCGCTCAAACCATCGCTGTCACTACTTCTGTTGTGTTTCAGATGACACGAGCCCTCTGATCGGGGAGAAATACGCCCTTTGATTTTCGAGTGAATAAATGGCTACTGTGAGCGATATCATTTTCTCTGATATTTCATTTCTGATTGCTCGCATCGTCAATCCATGGATTATTTAGCTTCTCAAGCCTATTTGATATGACAGGGGGGATGTGGTTTGTGATGATTTGATTTCCGATTATTGGGTATATACTTGGTGAAACAATAGAACTTGTTTTAGAAAAGAATAAAAAAATTGTATAACATTATGACTGTTTCTTTTTCTTGTGATCATGCGGGATTTGAATTCAAAAAATCAATTTTGGAATATCTTTTGGAAAAATGATATGACGTTTTAGATTTGTCTCCCGAAAGTATTGATCCGCTTGATGATTTCCCGGATTTTGCTACCAGAGTATGCGACTCTATTATTGATAAAAAAGCTGATAGAGGCATCCTAGTTTGTGGAACAGGAATCGGTATGTCTATAGCAGCAAATCGTCACAAAAATATTCGCGCTGTCGTAGGTTATTCTTCTGAGATTACGAAAATCAGTCGCAGTCACAATGATGCAAATGTCGTTTGTTTTTGAGCCAGAACGATGAATATAGAAGACGTCTATAGATCTCTCGATATCTTTCTGTCAGAACCGTTTCTAGGCGATAAATACAAGAGAAGAAATGAGAAAATAGATTTTTGTTCTTGTTAAAAAGAAACAGCATCAGCTATATCGGGAGTCTTTCCGTGATTTTCTAATAGTCTAAATACTTTGCTTCTTGTATCATTAGTAGCTATAAATGCTGCCACTTGTATCAAATGCCCAGTCTGTGGTGCATAAATAGCATGTGGATCTCAGAATCTTTCCCCCGCCCTATTACTTCCAACGGTAAGAAGAAGAGCAGGACCATCAGTTTCTCATCGTCAGATAGGTTTTCGCATCTTATTGGTAGCTATTATGGTGTGACCATCCTCTTTCAACCCCAACTCCAATAAAGTTGAATTAAATTTCATATATGTTGAATGCTGCGGAAGCACCGTAAAAAGAGGAATCATTCCTTCCACTGTAACTTCTTTTTTTCGCGGATACACTCGCCATGGTTTATGTGCAAACATTATTCTTTGAGGCATGAACAAAGACCCTTCACTAAATGTTTTATCATCACCCGTTCCATCACCAGGTGAAAATGCAAGAGCAACCATATTTGCATCCTCTCCATCGATATTTACGGACATATCGGCACGAGCAGTGTATCATTTATCAGGGGTGAGATAAAAATTTACTTTTTCGGATGTAGTTAATCAGAATTTTTGACGTAGAGGATTCTGTATTGCTGCCATTCCAGTAATCTGATTGAGTTGAGCTAATAAAGCATCATTATTCATAGTAAATTCAATTAAGGATGAATTTAATATTTATTTTATAATAAATAATTAACTGTCAAGTTATTTTTATTCCTGATTTTTTATTATCTTGAGAACTTTTTTTATATCTTCTTTTAATGGAGCAATAAATTGATAGCCATAGTCATCAAGAGTGAAACAAAGCCTCCAAGCATGCAGAAACTGTCTATCGAGTCAAAACTCCTTTTTCGCCCAATCGTTTTCCGAATCAATACCATAAGTTTTATCGCCGAGAACAGGATGACCGATATTGGCCATGTGTACACGAATTTGATGGGTTCTTCCGGTTTCTAGAGTGACTTCTATGAGACTCAATTTTTTTCACTCAAACTGAAATATTTCTACAACTCTATAGTGGGTAATGGCTTCTCGTCATTCTACGGGATTTTTGATAGTCATCTTGAGTCTGTTATTTGGATCTCTACCAATGACAGACTGTATAGTGCCATTTTTTTCTTTTGGTTCACCTATCACGAGTGTGAGATAGGTCTTTTCGACGTGATGGTCATGGATGAGTTTCTGGAGTTTTCTGAGGGTAATATCGTTTTTTGCGACAAGGAGAAGTCCGCTCGTGTCTTTATCGAGACGATGAACAATGCCGGGCCTATCTTCGCCCTGTTCTCTATCAAAATTTTTGACTTGTGCGATGAGCTGGTTGACGAGGGTACCAAATCGACCTATATAGCTCGGGGTTGGGTGAGTATTGATCCCCGCATCTTTACTCACAACGAGAAAATCATTGTTCTCAAAAATTATCTCGAGTGGTCGATAATCAGGCGGGAGAGTGGAGGGGATAGACTGTATATCCATTTCTATTATATCTCATTTTTTGAGATAATATTTCCCATTCGAATAGGCTTTCCCATCTTTTTTGTTGATGACTTTTATTTGATTAAGATCAAAACCTTTTTGTATCTGAGAGCGAGAATACGTCCCTTCAAAAAGAGCCGATAGGATTTTATCGGCTCGAGTTGATTGATCGACTAATACAGAGAATGCTCTCATGAAATAGGCTTAGTTTACGTAAACGTTCTTTGTATAGTGAAATACTTCTTCTGCCTTGAAAAATCGATTGATTTCTACATCTGCTGAATCGATAGAATCAGAGGCGTGAAGGAGATTGTAGTCAATTGTACAGCTGTGATCGCCACGGATGGTGCCTGGAGCAGCAAACTGAGGATCTGTAGCGCCACAGAGATTTCGTACCTGACGAACAGCATCGATACCCTCTACCACCATCGCGAGTACTGGACCATCAGTCATATATTTTACGATTTTTGGGAAGTATGGCTTTTCACTGTGGTGACCATAGTGTTCTGTGAGGAGAGCCTCAGTCATCACGATGAATTTCATACCAACTATCTTGAGTGATTTCTTCTCTAGGCGAGAGATGATATCTCCGACAATTCCTCGAGCAATAGTGTCTGGTTTCAGAAGAATCAGAGTCTTGTGAATATCGAATTGTGTTTTGCCGGCTTCACTTTCTTTCTTTCCTGCATTATGCATAGGTAAATAGTTATAAATAAAAAACGTCGTGAGTATATCGTTTCACCGTCACTTGGCAAGCTTTTTTTATTGATAAAAGAGATAGAAAAGAGTAAAATGAAGCTCATAAAATCTGGTAGAACCTATGGTGTCTCAAAAAAATTCTATACTGCAAGCCATTTTATCGAAAAAACTGGGTATATTAGCATTTTTTTTCGTGTCCTTTTCAGTCTTCGGAAGCACGTCTACGTCGACGAACACCACTACTGCGAGTCAGGATCTCGCAAAAACAGATATTACCACAGTGGGGATGAACATGTTTACCACAGCATACAACTGGGAAATAGGTGCCAATCTCTGATATAATTCAGATGCGTATCATGAATTGGAAAAGAGATTGAATGAAACTATTTCTACAGAAATTCCTGAATTAGTAAAAGCCTGTGGTGGTTGTAGCGAAGTATTAAAGTCATGATTTGGTGATGCTCTTGCAAATTTTCTAAAGAAAACACATAATAAAACAGGAAGCCCCGACTATTTTACTATAGCAAAACCTTATTTTCATGAGAAAATTTTGCAGTCAGCAGTACTCAGGGAAACAGTAAGAAAATTTAATTTATTTATAGATACTACAATACAAGAGATTGGAAGTCAGGTAACTGACCAAATGAATAACTTCCGTGATGTTTCTGGTATGTGACTCTATTTTGATGGTGATACCAAAAATTCGCCCTACGATCTTCTTGATGATTTACGTCGTATTGATGAGATATTTTTCCGAACTGCTCCCGATTTCGGTGATTATAAAAATTCCAGCAAAGACGATGCCTCTGCACTTATCACTGGTCAGGTCAAACAAGGCGCATGGATAGGGGGAGAAAACTATAAAATCGATCTTCTCGGAGACATAAAAAACTCTCTCGGAAACTCTAATGACGAATGAAAATATAATACATCAGCTGAAGCTGGTGCTGGTAATTGTAGTGAATGATACTGCATTAGTATCGATTTCATACAAAATACGCATTATTTTTTGAGTGGTTCATCGCAGTGAACAAGTAGCAAAAGCTCCCAAACTTCATCATCTGGTGGAAAGACGAACAATAGTTCTTTTCAGGCGATATTTGAAGAGGGGCTAGAATGGATAATCAAGCACGGAGATAAAAGAAATTTTGCTTGTAAGGCTGCAGCTACTATCAATGAATACGAATCGAACGACGATGCCTGACTCAAACTTTCAAAAATTTTCACTGGTCTTGGTATTCATACTTTTTGGAAAACACCTCCATTTTTGCTCAGTTTTATCAATAGGCGAGTAGGCACCACTGATACGACAAATAGTACATCCAATAAGGCATCAAGCACGACCTCTGGCGGTGGTTCGTCTTCGAGCCAAAGCAAAGAAGATAAAAAAACTGAAGATGCTCTCCGGGATGCATACTCTCGTAATGGTTTTGATTTTGATCGACCTACGAATCTCAAAAGTACTACAAAATGAGCTTATACATCGGCGGCTCTCTACGATGGGAATCATCGAGATGTCCGTGCCATAGATCTCGCAGAGTGACAGCGAAAATGAAGTGAGCTGTATGAATCAAGCTTAGTAGAAAAATGAAAGTGAAGTGAGAGACTCCTCATTCATCAAGAAAATACAGATTCTATAAAACATATTGAAAAAACTTTTGATGACCTCCTATCGAGAATTCAAATGATTGTCGATTACAATGATCGACTCAACAAGGTGCTCAAGTATCTCAAAGAAAAACCAGATTGTACTAACTAAACTATGCAAAAAATATCCCATAAAATACTTGTCTATCTCGTTATAACTACATGCTTTTCTCATGTTGCATGGTGAGAATGTCCTCTATCTACTGTACCATCACCCCCAGTTCAGGATTATTCTAACAATATAGACACTGTCATAAATGCTGTAAAAAATCTCGCTGGTCCTCAAAAATGTGAAAAGCCAGCAGGTTATCCTGCTCATCTAGATGTAGCAAGTCCGATACAGGGTGTAGTGCAGATTCTCGGTAACATGAAAGCTGCAGGATATGATCTTGCCACGCTTATATCAGAGATACGATTTTATCTCGATACTTCATCCAAGCTCTCTACAATAGAACAGAAACATCAAAATAGCATACTCGATATACAAAACAAAATCCTCTCTGCTGGTGTCTACGTCGGAAGTCGCTGTGCAGGCGGTATAAAGTTTAAAGAGAATATCAATATCAGTAAATCATGATATAAAACAAACGGTCGAACTCTTCAAGAAGTTCTCGATGACATGTATGGACAGACAACTCAAGTGCTCAAATATTATCGAAATTTGATTAAACAAATCGCAAGCGAAGAATACCAGGATAACACGCATTTCACACTTGCCCCCTCGGATTTTGCTAAAAATATGGCAGATTTCTACAATGCCGACGATATACAAAAATGTAGTGATGAAGATCCTCAGAACCAAGCCATAAAGGAAGTGGTGAAAAAGGCCTGGACCACAGGATGGAAGTATCCTCAAGCAATCAAGATTTGGAAAGATGCATTTGCTCTTCTTTTGTATAGGAGTAGTCAAATAACATGATCTGGGACGTCCGACCCCGCAAAAGACGCTCAAATAAAAAATATTATTTATTCCTACAAATGAGGGTTATCGAATTCAAAATTTCTCATTAATGGAAGCAACCTCAAAGAGTTTGGTAAACGTCTCGCCAACCAGCCCATACAAGAAACTATCAAACAGACCTGGAAACGTATCGCCTACGAAAATCCATGATATCTCTTTTTGAAACAGGTCATCCCAAACATGATAAAGACAAATCCAAAAACAAATGTACGTGCTGTGCAGGTAGTGCAATCGGAGCAAAACGAGAATAATCGCGCAAAAATAGAGCGATCTCTCTACGATTCATACGCCGCTCGAAAGGCTTTCGTTGGACAAAATAAGGCACAAGACCCTAAAACAGTCACGAGTCTCATTCAAGCACTTGAGGTATTAGAAAAAGAACGCGCTCAAATAGAAGAGAATACAAAACTTGCCTGTAATGACGTTCTCAACAAGCAGGCAACAAATGTTCCTCATCCAAATTGTGAAGAGTTTATGAAGTGATAAATGTGTTTTCCTCTGGGAAATCGAGATTTTCGAGCGATATTTTAAATGCTGCAATCTGTTTTTTGAGAAGGTCTAAGCCCGCCTCTTCGTAGGTAAAGATGCTCCTATTCACCACATCCCCAGTATTTCATTCAACAAAATCAAGCGCACCACGTGAAAGTATCTTATTTTGATTTGAACCATCCCATAGAAGACGATAAAAATAGAGCTGTCTCTCATAGTCAGCGAGCTGTTCTCTTCCTTTATCTGGTTTGCCAGTTTTGAAATCTATCACTTGCATAGTCCCATCTGGGAGGTTTTCAACACGGTCAAAAACACCCGTCAGACGTACGCCTGACACAACCACTTTTTTCCATCAAAATCGTTCTTCTATGAGAGCTTTTGATGCAAGTGGGCAATCTTTTTTGGAGAGATAATTATCGATGACTTCTTCAGTTTTTTTGAGAAAATCTTCTTGTTCTTTTTTTGTCAAAATTTCATGATACAGAGTTTGTTCTATTTTTTTCATCCAAATGTCTTTTTGCGGAAGGGAAGAGTGCTCATTGAAGTATTCACCTATAAATGCTAAACCCGCATGAACTGCGGTACCAAAGGATGCACTTGGCATTTTCCCAGCAGGTTGACGAATGAGGTATTTTTCGAGAAATTCTCGTGGAGATTTGAGCCAAGTATTCAGAGCAGTTACAGAGAGATCATAATTCTTTGCTCTTTTTTCCAGCTCCACTCTTGTTGCAGCTGACCAATCAATCTGGGGGAGTGGAGCAGTTTGTGTCACGATGATATTTTCAGGTTCAGTACTAAATTCTTCTTTTTTGCAAGCTTCTTCTGGTATTTCAGAGATAAATGATGATGGCTGTAATCTCAAGTCTTCATTATGAGTTGCTGATATGATGAGTCTTTCTTTGGCTCGTGTCATGGCGACATACCAGAGACGACGTTCTTCTTCGAGTTTTTGATTTTTCTTCTCATCTTTATCGATGATATGTTTCTCAAAAAGAGATACCGTTACATTGAGCTTAGAGGGGTCGCGAGATGATTCCCAATTCTTGCTCGTAGCATCGTAGATACAGACAGCCCGAAACTCCAACCCCTTACTACCATGTGCAGTCATGAGCTCAACTGCATCTGCTTCCATGCGAATGGGTTGAGTCGTGGGAGAGAGTCAGTAGTGATCTAAATCCACAATATAATCAATAAAATCTTTTAAAGTATTTTCTGGATGAAGGGTGGCAAATGTTTTTATCTCGTCAAAAAAAGAATTGAGGATGGAGAGGCGCTCGATTTTATCTTCTTGAGAAAGTGCGAAACTTCTATAACCAGATGATTCCAAAAATGATTCAAAAAATTGTACCAGTGTTTTATTGGAGGCATCCTTGGTAAAATCCATTATCTTCTGGGCAACATTTCTCACAAACATATCATCATCTTCGAGGAAAGCCTGAAAGAGAGAACGACGATATTCTCCATTATTTGCTCGCATCTTCCCCTGAAGTGCGAGAAGATAATGCAAATCGAGTCACCAGAAGTCAAAGAGCATCACCTCCCAAAAGAGGTCATTTTGGTATGAATTGTGAATTATTTTGAGAGTTTTTAGGAGTTTTTGAGCTTCTGGGTGATGAAGGAGATTTTCGCCTTTTTGTTTGTGAAATGGGATTTTTTTACGTCTCAGATACTCTATGAGATGAATAGGGTTTGCATTTTTTCGATAAATGATAGCCATGTCACTCCACGACATACCTTCATCATGAAGTTTCTGTATCTCTGAGACGAGTCACGCTATTTCTATTTGAGGATCTGATGGTGTAAAAATAGAAATCTTCTTTTCTGAAATACGTGCATTTTTTTTGAGATGTTTATCGAGATGCAGAGCTTTTTCGAGAGATTCACTATTATTTCGTATGAGTTCACGTGAAGCATCGAGGATGGTCTGTGTCGAACGATAATTTTCTACCAGAGGAATAATCGTGAGTCATCTGTCACGATATGTGTCACAGAAATTGAGTATATTTTCCATGACTGCTCACTGAAATCGATAGATAGATTGCTCGTCATCGCCGACGACGAGGATATTTGGCTGTTCTTGATCGTGCATGATGAGATGTACGATGCTTGCCTGGAGACCATTGGTATCCTGAAATTCATCCACCATGACAAACTGATATTGTTCACGGATGAGTGCGAGAAATTGAGGATCATTTTGGAGTTGATTTCTGACCATGAGAATCATGTCGTCATAATCATATCGAGACTCAGCTATGAGTGCTTCTTCGTACGCACGATATACGTAGGTGAGCTCTCTTTGTCGAAACAATCTCTGCTCTGCATCAGCGTATTCAGCTTTTCTCTCTCACTTTTTTCACCATTTTGAATCCTTTTTGTAGTGTAAATCTTCATTATTTGGGAGATCGGCAAGTGCTTCATCGATTTTGTTACGAAAAAATTCAGGAGAAATACCTTCACGCTTGAGCTGTCCTACGATACGGATGACGTCACCCATATAGAGCTCTGGATCATGACGAGGCTTGAGATAGGTATAGTCTCACTCGAGCAGTATCTTGCCAACCATACGCCTCGCATCGAGCTCTTCGAGCATTTTCATGCCTGGAGATCGGACAAATTTCTCTGGATACTCTTCATCGATGAGTCACTTACAAAATCCATGAAAGGTCTCGATATTGACCCGAAGTGCATCAGTACCTATGAAGCTCCGGAGTCTCTCTCGCATAGCAAAAGCACCTGCTTCTGTATATGTCAGAGCGAGGATATTTCTCGGGGTTACATCTGTTTTTGTGAGAATGTTAGCAATTCTCAGGGTCAAAAGCTGAGTTTTACCAGTTCCTGGTCATGCTATGACTGCAACAGGCCCATAGAGAGTGTCTACGGCGAGTTTTTGTGCATCGTTGAGGCTAGAATAAGCAGATTCAAAAGGATTCATAGGATACAGAGGAGTGTATCCAAAAGAAGAGGGAAGTCGAGATTATTTCAAAAGTGACTCTAATTTTGCAACAACACTTTCTTTAGCTGGCAAAACTTTTGCTTGACCTAATTTCAGTGAGGTTGGACCATTCACGAAAACATTTATACCTTTTGCCTGGGCCGCCTGTAAGATCCTATCTAGTATTGGTTGATTCGGAAAAAATGCAGGATCTAGGAGTACTATTGCCCTACCCCTTACAGCATCAGCAATACTATTGGTAAGCGTACCCACATCGGAAGCGGCCAATACAGACCCGCCCTTCTCTTTTACTGCATCAGCACGTAAAGCCGTTCTTCCGCTCGTGCCCTGCATATCACCAACTAAGACACGTAGACCTTTTAATTTGTTTGCACTCGGTGATTGAGCCATAATATCTGATTGCCTCAAATGACTTTGGTGTCCACTCGTTCTGGGCATACCAGTTGATGCTAATGCAGCTCGGGAATCCATATGATAATAATTTTATAAAATAATTATAAAAACTGATTTTAGGCTAATAATATTTTTGTCAATTTAATATGTATCAAAGTACCCCGTTGGTCTATTTGTGGTATCCTTGGTAGTACTGAGCATCTCGAAAAGAGGAGGGGAGAATATAATGATATATCCGATAACAGTCAGACAAATAAGAACGATACTTAAAATGCGTGAGATAATCGGTATATAGCAGCTCATGTCCATGAATCTTTTGAGTTGTAAGAAAATCACTCAAAAAAATATCCATGCACCGATGGCGATAACTGTAAAGTAGACAAGTGCTCCTATCTGTATTGACGACATAATATACTTCATATTATAGGGAGGTTTTTTGTCGTGCAAATCGAAATATTTTGGCTTGCAAAGCATAAAAAAATATGGTACAGTACGAGAGAAATACCAAATTATGGCTACAATTCAAAAAGGTAAAACAACATTTACAGTACTAGACGAGATACAGACAAAGTATCCTCGTCTCTTGGAATTGATCCTCTCAACAGAATCTATGGATGATGGTGAGCGTCAGTATTGGTTTGATATACTGCCTTCGATGAATAGCGATCAGGTGCAGCGCCTCCTCGATATCCTCGAAACAGAGAGAAAAAAACTTGATGAACTCGAAAAAAAATATCAAACTGAAATCGATACACTCAACAAAAAACACATGAATGAGTGGCAAACATACGAAATGAAGAAGAAAAAAGAAGAAATAGCAGCGAAAGAGGCAGCAGATAAACAAGATAAAACCGAAGACGCTCAATCTGTACTCAGTAATTGGTAAAATAGAGACAGATTAGACTGCGTTCTTTATGGGATAGAGGAGTCACGCTTTTGCTTCGAGCAAACCATAGTATCCATTTTCATAGTCTACAAAATACTTTCCATCTGATTTCCCTGTGGGCAGGGGGGTGCTTCAGAGCCAGAGATGAGTTTTTTCTTCTTTTGAGAGGGGAATTGTCTGTATATCAGGAAAAAGTGCTTCATGAGAAAGGGGAGTATATAATATATCATTATGTACTATCCAGGTTTCTATATCTTTGAGCCTGATATGACCCATCTCTATTCTCTCCAGTTTTTCCAGATAGCCACCTGTACCGAGCTTATCTCATAGATCGCGAGCAAGAGAGCGAATATATGTACCATGAGAGACTGCTATTTTAGCTGTGATTCTGGGCCATGTATACTCCAAAATTTCAAACTGATCGACATATCTTTCTTTGCTTTTTATATCTATTTCGTGACCTTTTCGGACGAGATCATACGCTCGTTTACCGTCTACCCATACAGCACTATAGTTAGGGGGTACTTGCTGGATATTTCCTAGGAAATTTTCTCGAATTACTTTTTCGATATATTCTCGAGAGATTTTCTTGATATTTTCTTCGGAAATCTGCGCATATACGATGGGCTTCTCTAGATCATGAGACTCTGTTGTGCCATCGAGTCGTATGGTAGTGATATACGTCTTTTTGAAGTGTTCTATCATGGGGAATAACCGAGGGGAGCCATCAGTACCTATGATCATGAGACCTGTGGCGAGCGGATCGAGTGTCCCAGCAAAACCCATTTTTGGTTTTTTTAACACTCTTCTGAGAATTTTTGCTACAAGATTACTCCCAATTCAGAGAGGTTTTTGGACGATATAAAACATATCTAAAAAGACAAAATCACTCGACCCAATATCTCCCGAAAAGGTACATAAATAGGTGAGTGATTGCAAGAGGTGATATCCTGACAACCGCGAGAATCGCGAGAGTTTCCACGATTATCACCCAAAACAAAATATGTAGATGATGGCACATCGAAAGTACGAGGAGACAGATCCGTGCAGGAGCCAGGGAGACACGTATGTATGTGCTCTTCGAGATAGCGCTCCTCGAGTTCTTTTTTTGTTTGTTTTTCTCAGATAAATACCTTTCCATCAGATATTTCTATTTTTTCATGAGGCAAACCGATGACTCTCTTGATTTTTATCTCACCCCCTTCGATCATATCTCTGTATACTATTATTTCTGTTCTTCCTAAAGGAAAAAAATGGGATGATATCCTGTCTGTGATAACTATTTCTCTATCAGAAAAACTTGGCGTCATAGAATCTCCTGTGACTCTATAGGCTCTGATAGAAAGGACTCCATAGAGGACGGCCACTATGATAAAAATACTCAGAATGATGCGAAAAAAGCGCCACATGGTTTATGAGTTAAGCTCAGAATAAAAATGTGTATTTTTTATATCCAATCCACGATAAGGGATGACTTCCTGGAGACTGCCAATTTTTGGATAAGGAAGCAGCTGACTAAAGAGGTCAAAATGCCCCAAAGAATATGCAACTCTTCACTGAATCTGAGCAAGAGGCACAAATTGTGCCTCACGATAGTCACCTATACAACCGCTATTACTAAAGCATTTTCTCGCATCAAGAGACTGGGCTCTGTTGTCTCACATGAGGAAAAATCTCCCTTCTGGTACAACAAATGTCTGACTTTCATTATTGCAACCAACACCAGAATACGAAAGACAAGTGTGTCCGTTATTTTGACCGAGGTACTCTGATTCATCGAGCTTTATAAAATGTGATGGAGACTCAGCTTTTGCGAGAAATACAAAACCATTCTCTACTTTCACGACATCACCCGGGGTACCTATGACTCGTTTGATGAGATAGCGTTTTTCTGGTCATATTCCAGGTGTAAATACGACGACATCTCCTCGGACAGGATCTGAAAATCTATAGCTCATCTTATCCACGATGATAAACTCTCCATCGCTGTATTCTTGGCCTGCTTGAGTGTATGTTATAGCGCCTCCATGAAATGTCGTCTCCATAGAAGGACCAATAATCTGAAATGGAGTAAAAACGAACGAACGTATGAAAAATACAATCACCAATACAAATCCCAAATCTATCCATACATCGATTCAGCTGTATTTGACGCGAGGAAGCTGACGAAATGGACGTCTGTCTGCCCAGAAAAAATAGACAAGAACTGCACAAAGTGCAACTGTCAAAAACAATATAAAACGAACAGAGATACTCAATCGGTAGAGACTAAAGAGGGCTACTACGATGATGGCAATTAATACATAGAAAAATATCTGATCAACCACTGAAAGACCACTCTTATATTTGTATTTCTCAGTATCTGGCAAAAAACCCAAAGCCAGAAGAGGAGGGAACAGGAGTGCAAGCGCGGAATAACGAATATCCTTATTGAAAGCACGGAGACGCTTACATGTGACAGCGAAAAATGACCAAACAAAAATACACAATCCTAAAACTGAAAATACATATTGAAAAAAGGTGCTCAGATCGTAACCGCCACCGATGAGATGAACCATGTTCGGGTTGAAAAAAACATCCGATGAAATGAAAAACAGGAGAGCAACGTACACTATGGCATATATATAGTCTGCACGACCAATTTTGCCCTGAAATGAAAAAAGGAGATTTCGGAGAATATTCATAGCCGAGATTATAGGTATTTTTACGGGAGGGCAAACTTTCTATCTGAACAAGAATCGTAGACAGTCTGTATGCTGATTTTTTATATCCCATAATTTAACACATAACATACATTATGTGAAAATAGATTTGGAGGAATTATCATCCCCTCTATAATGTTTGTATGTCTCTTTTTGAAGCTGTTCAAAAATTTCTGATGTATCTGACGATCACTCGTGGTATGAGCCCTAGGACGGTCGAACAATATGGACGTCACATGTGGACATTCTTATCTTTCACTCATCCAGAGGTGCGAAAAATCGTCCCAAAAACCTTTGATTTGGCACGTTTTTTTTCGTCTCAGGTATCTATACAGCCTGAGGGTTCGGAAAACGCGTCTTTTGAAACCCTAAAACAGCTCCAAAAAATGCCCTGGATAAAAACCACCCAAATCGACCAACATATCTGTGATCATTTTAGACTCTCGCTCGCACAAGGAAAAATTTCTATTACGACGGTCAATGCGTACATGATTTCACTCAGAGCATTTTTGCATTTTTGCAAAAAAACTCACATCGCTACTGGCATCGAATTTAGTGACATAGAATTACAAAAAAGTCAAGAACGCAAGGTTGAATACCTGACGGCTGAAGAACTCCAGGATATCGTCAAACATATCGGTACTGATGACATAACTGATCTCCGTGATAGAGCCATTATTCTCACGATTTACAGTACTGGTTTGCGCGTCTCCGAGCTCACAGCGTTGGATATAAAACATGTGAATTTGGATACTATGGAGTTTGCAATTATTGGTAAAGGTCGCAAAGTCCGTGTTGTCTACCTGACGGAATGGGCTTGTGAAGCGATTCGAGCGTATCTGGAAAAAAGGGAAGACCATTTCCCTCCTCTTTTTCTGAAGCATGGAAAACACTTCTCTGTTGATGCTGGTGCGGATGATGTCCGTTTTGATCGATTTCTCGTAACCAAGATGATCTCAGCACGAGCACTCAAGGCAGGCATCGTCAAACCCGTCTCTGCTCATACCCTCCGACATTCATTTGCCACTACCCTGCTCTGAAATGGTGCTGATCTCCGTTCTATTCAAGAGCTCCTCGGACATAAAAATATCGCTACGACTCAGGTCTACACCCACGTCACCAATAAACAATTACGTGAGGTACATAAAAAATTTCACATCTAATTACTCGTCTGAGTCATTATTTCTCAATGATCCAAGAGGCATCTGAGCATCGAATCGATTATTCTGTGTCACAATTTGGTTACCATGGCGTACCATTACAAATCAGTCTTCTGGAATTTTTTTCACTTCTCCATCGCGTATTTCATAGAGCTCCTTGTTGTGTATATAGAGATAGAGTGATTCATATTCTATCTCTGCATTTTTTGGTGCCATCTTATATGACCTGAGAATGATTTTACGATATTTTATATCATCTATTTCTAGTAATTCTTCACAGATCTCAGCATTAAATCCTTTTCTCAAAAATACTGGCAAACGAGCTTTGTAAAGAGATCGATTCAATCGATCTACAAAATCATTTGGAGACATATTCTTAAATAATACGAGTCGTGCCCTGTGATGTTCTGGTATTTCAGCATCACTCTGATCAGCGAGTATAAAATATCGAACAGAAAGTGTCCCGTCATCTGCTAATTGTTGTTCACAGATATCAATAACTCTTTGTCGCTCTGATAAACTCGCTGGTCAGATGATAACACCTATTTTAATAGATTTTTTCTCAATCACCTCCCCTACCCCATTCTCCATAATCGCCCCCGCCAGTTCTATGCTATCAATCCATGCTCGTACGTACTCTGAAATATGTGATGTGATGATTTGCACTCATTCAAGTTTTCCTGTATTTGATGATGGAGCATTCATTAACTTTACAATGATTAAATAATATTTACAAGTGGTAATTTAGTGAAAAATTTAATTTGTCTAGTTTTTTCTTGCATAAGAGAAATATTCCGTATACATAGAGCATGACAACACAATCAAAAATACCCGACAATCTTCTCTGAGTTTTTGAGAATATCTCACCTGCCGACCAAGAAAAAATCATCACTGGTTGGTCTCATCCTCGTAATATCGTCTCTTTTCGAGTCAATAATCTCCGCTCATCTCGTGTAGAGGTCGTCGAAGAGCTGAAGAAAGCAGCACTTCCCTACTCTGTTTGGAGCGCTTGCGATGAGGCTTTTTATATGGAGAGTGCGCATGAATACGCACTCCGAGGACTTGAGATGTACAAAAGTGGTAAGATCTACGTCCAGAGTCTCACGAGTATGATCCCGGCTCTCTGTATGGATGTACAGGCAGGACAAGCCATCCTCGATATGACGGCCGCTCCGGGCGGGAAGACCACGCAAATAGCGAGTATGCTAGGTGGTGATTGTCGTATCACAGCGCTTGAGAAATTTGGTATTCGCTATGAGAAACTCGAGCACACTATCCGCGCACAATGAGCCGAGAAGTGTGTGAAGTGTCTCAAGGTCGATGCGACAGAAGTCGTCGCACACTACAGCAAAGATGCACAAGGTAACAAAGGAGAAAAACTCTTCGATCGTATCCTCATCGACGCTCCATGTAGCTCTGATGGTCGCATCAATCTCAGCGATGAGAGAACCTATAAATGGTACAGTGGAGAAAAATCCAACTCAAAATCTCTCATCCAATATGAACTCCTCGAACAAGCTCGCAAGATGCTCAAAGATGGAGGAAAAATCGTCTACTCGACCTGTTCTGTCTCTCGCCGTGAAAATGAAGATGTCGTCCAGAAATTCCTGAAAACACATCCAGAATTCACCCTCCTCCCCTCACCTATTGCTCCCGACTACACACTCGAAGACAATATGAACCGCTGGTATCCAAGTCCTATGATGGAAGGGTTTTTTGTAGTGGTTTTGGAGAAGAAATAATTGTAACTAAAATTTTCTTCAACGTTTTTTTCTCTGTAAGTATTTATATTTTTCTTGTCACTCCTGGCGAGAAATTAAATTTGTTCTTGCATAAGATTCGATATTTCTCATTCATTCTTCAAGAATGGTATTAAATTGATTCATATTGGCTCATTCATTTTTTGCTTTAATTAGCTGCTCTATAATTCATATATCGATTAATGTTAATTCATAATTAAGAGACTTTATCATTTTCATAGTCTCAAGAGAATAATTACTAGTAGTGACAAAGAATCATTTTTTAATATTCGCAAACTGCATAGATCATATGAAGTTTCTAATACTCGGCGTTCCGACATTTCACTTTTGTCGCTTACATTGAACAGCCATTTTTTCTTCTCATTTCCATAAGAATATATCTATTCAATCATCACCTGACTTTTTCGTAGTCTTTGTTTTAAATCAAAAATAATTAAATATTTCTGCCATAAAAACTTCAAATTCATAAGGATTCATTTTTTTAATACTTTCTATTTTTTCTCTATTTATTTTTTCTTCTTGCTGTTCTTTTAATAGTCTTTCTTTCCTTTTCTCTTCTAAATTTTTAGCTTCTGTTAGATTTATTAGGATTAATTCTACTGAACAATTATTATTTAGAACTGAATTCGTTAAGTCAAACCAACTACTATATTCTCAACTATATCACGAAAAATTTATGTCCTCATCATCAAAGATTTCATAGTGGTGATATTTTTTCCAAAAAAAACAGGCTAAATAGGCCAGTAAATATCAGAATAAAGTAATTAAAATAAAATCTCTTAAGAATATATTTTTAGACACAATAGTGAAAGGCGTATAACAGGAAATTAAAACAATATTGAATGGTAAACCTAGTAACATAAATGCTTTTCGGAGTCAAAAAACAGACAATAAGACTGCAAAAGCTATATAAAAAATCAAACCTAATATCCAGCTTGGATTAATTTTTAAAAAAAACAACACATCGAGAAACAAAAATAAAAGTAATGTATAATAAATAATTTTTTGAATAACTCATTCTTTGTTCATTATTCATTTTATTATTTTTACATCTCTTAAATGATCTTCTAAGATATTTTTGTTTGATTTTAATTCTTTTATTAAGCTGAAAAATCAATCTATTACGTTTTTATTTAAACGAGTCAAACATTTTCAATTATTTCAGATGATATTATTTAATTCATCTAGAAAATATTTTTCACTTATTTTCAGGCTTCATAATATATCACTGTTAACTAAGTATTCTTTTATTTTACAAACTAAAACCCTTTGAGATTTTGTAAAAGTCATATTTTAATTATTTACATACCCTCTCCCCTTCATCGTAATAACTCTTCCCCTTGGTGTTCTCTCAATAAGCCCTATTTTGATGAGATAAGGCTCTATGACATCTTCTATCGTATTTGCTTCTTCGCCGAGCATCGCTGAGAGCGTATTGATACCGAGAGGATTCGTGCCGTTGTCTCCGAGGAGTTTCAAGAGTTGTCGGTCGATATCATCGAGACCATATTCATCGATGTGTATTTCTGCGAAGAG
>CAYVZT010000009.1:0-22213 GCA_964456455.1 uncultured Candidatus Peribacteria bacterium
AAATAATGTATTACTACGGTGTGACAAAAGCGTCACAAAAAAGAGACTTCAAAAAGTCTCAAGAGTACCGAAGTACTCAGATATTTATTGACGCCAGCTTTCTTTGAGGCGACCGTATTGGAGAATACGAGATCCTCGACTGACGGTCGTGATAGAGAGTTCGAGTTCTTCCGCTATTTCGCGTTGCGTTTTGCCAGCGGCAAGAGCATGCATGATCTTGATTCGTTCATCGAGTGCTTCGATTTCCTGCGGTGTCATCATATCTTCGAGAAAGCCATCGAGATCATCTTTGTGACGCTTGAGCTCGGCTATGATATTATTTCTGAGAGTGGCTTGGTAGGACATAAATTATACTAATGTATTACTACGATGATATATAGAGTGATAAGAAAGTCAAAAAGAAATAAAAAAATTATTTTTTTCTCCTTAAATCAAAATCAAGAGAAAATTCAGTACCTCGTCCTACTCCATTTGTAATAAAACGAAAATGCCCCTCCATACCAATAATTTCATTTCCATCATGACGCGTGGTAGACCCGAGATATTCTATCGTCGTCCCCACCTTCATAACACCATACTCAGAGAGCAAGGTAAGTATTCTTTTTGTACACATTTGCATTCTCTGTGGTCATGTTTCTTTCTCCTTAGTTGCAGGTCACCAATTATCGAGGACAGAGAAATCACCTTTTCTTGTACTTATTTCTTCGTGTATGATTTTCATAGCATGTCAAAAAGTATATTCTAATTCACGATTGTTGGTCCGTAAGGTAAAAAATCGTAAGACCCCTCTTCTGGTTTGGTTGCCTGGTCCATGGTAAAGTACAGTAGTAGTGACAATCCCGGTTGCCGTATTAGTTCTATTTTCTTCTACTATTAACTGGGAACCAAGGAAGGATTTTTTTTCCAAAGTTTCTCGTATATACTTTGTTGTATCTAATATGTTTTGTCCTGATGACGGTCATAATTGATCGAGTCGTTCAAAAATTTTTGTCTGTATTTCGTCGACCGCACTCTCGGTAAGTTTGTAGAAATATTTTGACATCATTGCGACAGACGCATCAGCTAAAACTAGACCATTATCATTTTTTTGGATAATAAGTTGAAGTCAAAAATCATCTTCATTGTTAGATGGTGCATCTTTTTCAGAACGAAGATTTGGGATACAAACGCTCTGAGCTTTCAGCATCTGTGAGGGTATATGAATAATTCCAGGAAAGAATTGTATAAATAGTTCCCGTATTTTTCCCTCGCGAGCCTCTCCAGTTTGAAAATATATATTAAATAATTCATCTGCCTTATCTTTACACATCTGAGACCATGCTTGTCGTATCTTTTGGTGTAGTTCTATGTTATTTACTATTTCTTCAGGTTTTTGTTGCATGAGTATTGCCATATTTTTGGCTTCGTTTTCAGGAGTTTTTGTTATAGCGTCACGGAGCTCTAGTCCATCTTGGAATACTATGCGTACATAGAAACTTGGCTCTCAAAGATCGTTTTTCTTCTCTTCTACCACCACGGTTTCTATGAGCTGTCCAAAAGACTTACGTATCTCAGATTCTAGTGCGGCACGATAAGATGCAATTCCTCATTGCTGTTCTATCTGGCGATTGGCAGCTTTTTGTGCAGCTTGGTACTTCTGGTTTGTCTCTGATTCTCGTTCTTTTTTTACTTGTGCTATTTGCGTTTCTGTCATAGGAATAATCACAGGCACTGAGACATCCTGAGTCACTAGAGCAGGTTGTTCATTTTTGGATTTTTTTGGTTCTTCTTTTTTGAGTAATTGCCAAAGTACAGCTGGTACACCAATTGCTACAGCCGATACGAGAACCAGTCTTACCATATTCACCCCTCGGGAAATTGCTGCATTGATTTCTCGTGATGTTACGGGAACAGGTTTGTCCACCTGCATTGGTTCTTTTATTCTGAGATCTTGCAGCACTGTTCTGAGATCTTGCAGCACTTTTTGTCTGCCTTCTATCAATGTTTGTTTCTCGCTTCTTTTGGCTTTTAAGTGAGTAGTACATGTGTCTATTTTAGTTTGTGCCTCATTTCGAGCCTTTTTCTGACATTTGAATTCCTCAATAATCGCTATAAAGGGAGCTCTCCTTCTATCTATTCCTGCTTTAAATTCCTTGTTTTTGGAAGTCTCTTTTTCTTCTAATAACTTTGTATTGGCATCAGAAGCAGCTTGTCTTGACGACTCATCTGGCATTGGCAGACTCTCAAGGATTCATCGGAGTCTTTCTAATTCTCATTCAAGATCGGAAATATTTTTCGCCAATATTGTTTCATTTTGCTCGATAGATCGAGTATATTCAGTTATTATTCTCTCCACCGCCTCTTCTCGTATAGACCAAGAGTTACCAATGAGTTGAAAATCAGCTTCTTTGAGACTCGAGAATAGTGGAAATGCTCTTCTTAGATTTTGACTTGGTAACGAGAGAAGAGAAGGGGAAATCTCTTGTCTTCAGAGGGTACTTTCAGCATATGGAGTTGTAGCTAATCCCATAAAATATACTTAATAATTTTCTGAATTATAAATATATATTATGTATGTCAAATAACCTTTGTAAAATAATGTTATTTTGCCCGTAAAGGTATGCTATTCCAAGGGTATCATGAGAATTGCTCTCCTGTTAATGTAGTTTTTTTAGGGATATCTGACCATATAAACTGTTCTTTTGGTCACATCCCTGTATCAATAGCATCATATCTATCAGTTATACCCCCTACGAAGCCTGTTAAAATAAAACTTTCTTGAGAATTAGCAGGTAGTACATAGGTTGTATTAAATTTTATCTGAATTGAGAGAACTTTGGAATTCATTCCATCTTCTTTTTGCTCCACAAGGGTAATATTTGCACCAATATCTCGATTATTTTTATCCAATAATTTGAGAGAAGTAATATTCACATTTTTTCGATAAATGCTGATTTTCAGAGGAATGACATTGATACCTACGTCTCACTGAGACCAGGCCGTCATATCGAGTTTCATAAACTTGTTTGTCTGCCCATTTAGCAGATCCCCAGTGTTATCGAGAAGGGCCATGGAGAGAGGAGTAGTATTTTGAGTATCTTCTTCTGTCTCCATATTATATATTTCGATAGTTTTTTGTGTCTGTATCCCGGTTGCGATATCTTTGATAGTGACTGTTTTTGTGCCTGTTGATCGAAAAATAATTGCTCCTGGTAAACGGATAAATCACCCAACAAGTGTTTGAGGGGTTGGATAGACGCCGTCTGTATCATCAAGCGTTATCAATACAGATCCACGATAATCAGCATCCTGGGAATCATCGGCTCGTAGTGCTGTAATAGACATATCTATAGCTGTATTGACGACCGCAGAGGAGGGAAGAGAAATACTAAAATTTTTGAGAGCATTCACTGGTGCATCGAGACATTTGCCATTACTACACCCATGAGGACATGTGGTTGTAACTGTGTGCGAAGCATCGTTTTCGTATAACCCATTGAAGCATTTAAATTGTTGTATTTCACTGCCATGACATGTGTCCACTATGGACGCATTGTTTTTGTATACTATTTTTAATTCACCAGCAATGGAGGGGTCGTTGAGAGGGTCATTTGTAGTACATATTTTTTCTCGAATGCTCTCATACCAAGAGATATACAGCAGAGTAAGACGGACATCATTCGTCAAAGAATTGATAGATTGTATGAGCTTTTTTATTTGCTCGGATGAAGATGCATTGCCGATGTCACTCGTAAAACCTGAATCAAGATATGTACGAAATTCATCAGTTTTCCCGAGAGCCATACTGAGTATTCTGGCACCAGTAGGATTGAGATTATATTCTTCTGTGCCACTAAAGCCGGCACTAGAGAGGAGTTGCAAGAGATTATTTTTATCCGAATCCCGAAAGCTATTCATGCGAGGTATACGATTTTCTGAATCATGATAGACTTGCTCTAGGAGTCCTAACTGATCATCCGTCAATGCCACTGGTATGGCTCGTGACTCCAGACTCTGCATGATATCGAGAGCCTGTGTAAATCTATCTTTCTCAAGAGGGGCGCCGTATCGCCACCATATAAAACCTATTCATCCAATTAAGAGTACTAAAAACAAAATAATTTTTGTCTTCATATATTTTATCCAATTACATTCCCGGCCTTATCGCGAATGATTATTTTTTTATCCTCAGCCTGTCTATTTGCCACGTACTGCTGACAAATCATAAAGAGTGTACCGATGAGCCAATAAAGACCCACACCAGCAGGAAATTGATAGGCAAAAAGAGCAGCCATGGCAGGAAATATATAGATCATCATCTTCTGCATTTGTTGCATATCTGGTACGTTTGGATCTTTTGGTTTTTCTTCTTTTTCAGTTTGTTTGGCTTTGAGTTTTTTCTGAGAGAGCCACATCTGACCAAACTGGAGACCACCGGTGAGCACGCCGAGGATGATACCGACTATACCACCACTTTTCTCCAAATGAAGACCAAAAAAGTACGTATTCAGGGTGACGTTTTTCAATTCTTGTAACCATGAAAAATGATAGAGATGTGCAAAATTGCTCGGATCAGAAATATGAAGAATAACCTGATAGAGGACAATCAAAATAGGTATCTGAATGAGTATAGGCAAACAAGAGCCAAGAGGATTCACCCCTTCACGCTTGTAGAGCTCCATCATTTTCATGCCTATCTTGGCTTGATCGCCCTTGAATTCTTCTTGGATTGCCTTTATTTTGGGTTGGATGACCTGCATACGTCTCTGTGAGACGAGCATTTTTTGCTGAGGAATGAGGAGTCCAAGACGGATAATGAGAGTGATCGTGATGATAGCCCAACCGAGACTATATCCTGGAAAGAGGAGAACAAGGCCTGCAAAGAGATTGTATACCGGATTGTAGAAAAAAGTACGGAAGAAAAGTCGGATATAGCCTGCGTGACTTATCGTGATAGAGATTTCTGAATGATTGCTAGTGGTCGGTTGGGTATATAAAAAAGTCAGAGCAGTAGAGGGGATTTTTTCAAAACTTGTCTGAAATGTGAGTATATCTTCTTTTGTGTTTCCAAAGAGAGGGGTGACAGATTTGGCAGGTACTGGTACTTGTCGACAAAATGCGTCGGGGAGACTGGTTTTTTGGACACCATTCGCCACTACTTCTATGTCTTTGCATGTATCGACCGTTACTTCTGCATCCGTTTCGTTGATGATCGAAATGATGGGCGTAGTCGGAAGCACAAAGCTAGTCGTATCACTCGTAATCCTCACTGGAGCAGGCAGGGGAGCTGCCTTTTGCTTGGCACTCTGCCAAGCAAATATTACCACAAAAATAAGATAAATCGCTATAAGAACTTTTTTGGACGTATTCATGCGCAAGAGTATATCTGAAAAACAAAAAAAGGAAGCCTTGAGAGGCCTCCTTTTATGTATTATTCGTGTGCAACGGGTATATCATTGACCGTTACATCTACTCATCCATCTTTGGCTCTATGCATTTTGATGAGGATGTCAGAAGATTGGTGTCAATTTGTAGGAACTGAATTCCATGTTGTCTCTGCTACTTGTCTCAGTTTAGGGAGTACATCTTCTTCATCCTGAGGATGAGATAATCTGCTGGCAACTCTTTCGTTAAAGGCTTGTTGCTTTGCCGCGACAGAGCTTTCATGCTTGAGAACAGCAGCAACACTACCTACCACGAGTGCCAATACAAGCGTCACTGATAGACCGGTTGGTCCATATCATGGTCCATCGGTTTTTCTCTCGGCCTCTGTCTTGCGAGTGAGAAACCAATTTCTCTCGTGTGCATCCCAGCTACGCCCCGCTGGTTCAAATTTGAAAACACCCATAAGTAAGTATTAGATATAATATCTTATTTTCCTCTCTTTATTATTTTGTCAATTATTATTTTCTTTTTTCAAACAATTTGACAGCATCCTCGACCAATATCGTGGGTATTTTCCTTTCGAGTATAGTGAGTCATTTTTTGAGTGTAAAAACACACTGAAAATACTTGTCTGCAGGAGTCCGCAAAGCAGACAGTAATCCATCGTATAGACCGCGACGGTATCGATTTCTCTGGACAGCTCGTTTATCATGTTTTCGAGAGATGCTGACAGCCATGCGATGATTTTTTGCACCACGTGACTCGAGACAGTTCATGGTCCAAAATTCCGAAAAAAAGGGTCTTCCTTTTTTGAAGACCCTACTTACTTCATATTCTCTGAGACGGTATTTTTTTGCTATCATGCGAGAGGGTTAGTCCTACTTGCTTTTCTTTTTTGCAGCTACTTTTTTAGCTTTTTTCTTTGGGATAATGTGAAATTTTGGATTTCCTTTTGGTGATTTGAGACGAATAGGGTAGCTCGGAGTCAATTGATGACGACCTTTTTGACGACGACGCTTGAGGACATTTCGACCATTAGCAGTCACAGTTCGAGAGAGGAATCCGTGTTTTCGGAGACGTCTGCGTTTTTTGAGTTTACCAAGCATAGAAAAGAATTAAATGATAGATGGATAATATGAAAAAAATCGGGAAGTCAAGCTTGTTTATTTTGCCTGGATGAGCTCTTTGGTAGGGTCATAAAAATCGAGATTCTTTTCACCGATGATGTCTACCATATGATCGAGGAGTTTTTCGAGTTTTACTTCTGTTTGCGTTCACTTTTCCATATTTTTGAGCTGACAAACACCGCGTCGAGCCTCCATGATACCAATAATCGCGACATATTTTGCTTTGAGTCAGTTTGCTTTTTTGAGCTGCGTTTTCATCGATGGTGAACCAAACGACGCGAGGACATTGAGACCCATCTCACGAGCCTTGATGCTTAGAGGGAGTGCCAGTTTTTTCGCTTCTTCACCGACCTGGATAAAGTAGAGATCGATAGTATCCTTGTTTTTCACAGTGAGTCCCGACTCAATCATAGCATCGATGAGGCGCTCCACACCTATGGCAAATCCTGCTGCTGGAATTGTATTTTTGCTTCCGAGACTTGTCGCGAGGTCATCATAGCGACCACCTCCACAAAAAGAATCTTGAGAACGACCAGAATTGTCGACACATTCAAATACGACATCACAGTAGTAATCGAGACCACGAACGAGATTTGCATCTTCGACAAAATCAATACCCAAAATAGTGAGATATTCTTTCACAGACTCATAATAGGCAATCGAGTCTTTTTTCATGAAGTCTTTGAGCTTCGGTGCAAAAGGGAGTATCTCGCGCACATCAGGATTTTTGGAATCGAGGAGACGAAGAGGATTATTCTCGATGCGAGCCTGGTCTATCTCATCGAGGAGGTGTGACTTTCCACGAAAAAACGCTTGTAATTCTGCAACATACGCTTCACGTTCTTTGGCATTTCCGAGAGTATTGATTTTGGTGGTAAATTTTCATTTGAGGCCGCAGTCAGAGAGGATTTTCACAGCCATGTGGATGTTCTCAGCGTCGAGGACTGGATCACGCTCACCGATAATCTCCGAACCTATCTGATGAAACTGACGATAGCGTCCTTTTTGAGGGCGATCATATCGGAAGTGCGGCTCGATATAGTAGAGGTACACTGGCTGAGATTCCGATTGGAAATTTTCTAAATAAGAACGCATCACACCAGCGGTTGATTCAGGCTTGAGGACGAGGTCACGACCTTTTTTGTCTTGGAATTCATAGAGTTCTTTGCTGACGACATCTGTGTGTGTCCCGACAGAACGCACGATGAGCTCGCGCATCTCCATGATAGGCGTCGAAATACGAGTGAATCAAAAGTGTCGAAAAATATGACGAGAAACCTTTTTGATAAAGGTATAATAACGCTGCTGCTCGCCGAACCAATCTTGCGTTCCGCGTACTTTTTGAGGGATTTCCATAGAAAAATTTGAGAAAACTAGGCACTAGTATAGTGTTTTTCTGGATTATTCAACGGGAAAGCAGAGAATTATATGTGAGAATTTAGGTTAGCTTCCAGCACCATATTATATGATTGCATAGCCGCACTCCATTCACCTCCAGAAATTTCTGTTATACGTGCTCGTATTTCTTCTTGTAGTGCGCCAATTGTATTTACCGTGGCAGATTTTATTTTTCCTCTCAGAATGGTCATTTCTTCTCTAGATATTATTTACTCTTTCTCATGCACACTTTCGAGGGCATTTCAGAGAGCTGTTTTTACGAGTCAGAGAACGCTCATAGTTATTTGGTAGGATACATTTTAATAGCTGTAGCTTTTGCTTTCGCGAGAACAGCTGGATCTATTCATGTAGCCCTCTCATCTTTATCTACTCGTGTTCTGTGCCCTTTTGCTCTATCTGAGAGCACTTTCCCGACGTTGACATGTTCGACATTGAGCAGTTCTCATTGAGCAGTTTTTACAAATGTATCAAATTGAAGCGCTTTAGCTTCAGCGGTTTCTGTCGACGTTATCCCATTTTTGCGACATAAGTTTATTACCCAATGCAAACTATAGGGCTCTATACGGACAATATGACCTTCATCAATTCCAGAAGTGACAACATGAACTGTACTTTCTGTAGTGAGTTTTTCTGGGTCTTCTTCGCCTTTTTCAAGGAGGTATAATATGCGAGCAGCTGTTACGGCAGTACCACACATACCCTTGCCTCCGAAATCTGGTTTTCCATTACCGCTGAGAGGACCTGGGTGCTGATTGAGGATATCAGGCCAACGGTCTATAACATATCCAGGAGTAAGTGGTACCCATCAATTTTGAAATATCATATCCACCCGGTGTTGCATTAAAGCTCTGCCAATTTCTCTCGCCCATTTTTCTCGATTCCCAGGAAAGTCTGACTTTTTTATAAGCACTGTTTCTATTTGCAGCTGTCGTGCTTTTTGGATGGCGCCACACTCTCTATCAGCGATGACAACAGCGGGCACAATATTTCACAATTCACCATTGAGCATTTGCTCAGCTACATGAGCCATAGTTGTTCATCATCCAGAAACGAAATGTCAGACACGGAGAGGAGAAGAAGACATAGTGTGAAAGGTTTGAGATGGTTTATGCTGCAATTATTAATTCCTCACCTGTTTCTCATTCCGAGAAGCGTGCCGTTACTTGGAGATGAGATTTTCAGCTTTTTGGTGTTTTTATTACTCTTCCACCTATGCGAGCAGCTATACCGTGTTTATCTCGCGCAAGAGCGATGAAATTTTCGGCTTCTTTTTGTGTCCTGAAAGTGACCGCCATACCTTGTCACATACACCAAGTTCCAAATGCATCATTCAGACTCATCTCTTTTCAACCTTTTTTGAGCCAATGGAGAGCGCGAGCGGCTATACCTGGTATTGGAAAGAGATTATCGAGCCTTGCAGAGAGTCATTTATTAGCAAAAAGTGGAAGGACTTTTTCTCCTAATCCGCCACCAGATATATGACCAATTCATGTTATCTGCATATTTTTTTTGCCATTTGAATACCAGCCGTTTGCCTCAGCTATGAGACGGGCGTAGACAACAGAAGGAGTAAGTGCTTCTTCTACATCTCCAAGAGCTGCTTCATTGTCCCACCATTCTTCACCATGTCATAAAGCCAATGCCTCCCTCATTTTTGTGAGACCATTGCTTCGTACTCCTCACTGACCGAGAACAACAATATAATCGCCTTCGGCTACATTTTCACCTGTGAGATTAAGCTTATCATGATAGAGTCACTGCATGGCTCCAGACCAATTAAATGGAAAAAATGCTTTTGGATTTTCGCTACCCACAAATTGCCTCATGGCAGCACTTTCTCCTCAGAAAAGTACTATCCCTAACTCCTTGAGGATATCTCATAAACCCAACATTAATTCCATATATGCAGTTGCATTTTCATCAGTCAGCTTCGAATAATCGATAACATTTGCATATACAAGAGGTAGTCATCCATAACGTGCTATATCATCAGCTGACATAGCTATTAGATTACGTGCCATCTGACGAAATCCTGATATATGACGACCATGTTTTCATTCTATCTTTGATACGAGGTTATAGAGAGCATTGGCGAGTTCTACTTTCGTGCCAATGCCGTCTGTTACCATAGTTTCTTTATATCATTTTGGGAGCCACAATCCGCCAGTTACTTCTTCAAATAGGGCTCAATCTCGTGCGAGTGCAGTAGCAAGTCGCGCCTTCACTTCAGCAACAAAAGGAAGTTTATCTGTATAGGTAAAACCTCTTGGATCACGGAAATTGAAATCTCCTGCCTTCAAGAGATCTACTCGCACAAAATCGGAATTTCAAAAACTATCCACACAGACTTTACCCGCTGCATCAGAGGCCTCGTTTTTCGAAGCATCATAAAATTGAGAAGGTACTGGAATCATATTGTGATTTTTATAAACTCTCTCTTTATATCCTCTATTTTTTCTTTGTCAAAAAATTCGAAACAATAATTCCAGTACAATAAGTCCAAATATCTCTAACCAAAATACACTTCCTGCAATTCTTTGCTGTCTTTTATCTCACTGTATTTGCCATCCATGACGATAGAGCCAGCGTTCATGACGATGAGTCTCTCCACAAACGATCCAAGAAAGTGAAAATCATGTTCCACGATAATGACTGTTTTACCTGTTTCGACGATTTTTTTGAGAAGCATGCTGACTTGTTTTTTGAGTTTCGGACTGACGCCAGCTGTCGGTTCATCGAGGAGAAAAATATCTGAATCCTGGAGATAGAGACGACCGATTTCTAGGAGTCGCATCTGCCCTCCAGAGAGCTCCCCAGCTTTTTTCTTTTTCTTGTCAGAGAGATGAAGCATATCGAGAGTATCATCGATTTCTTTATGATATTTTTTTGGTAAGAGAGAGACGGGGAGAAAAGTCTGCCACCATTTGAGACGTGTAGCGAATGCGAGTGCGAGATTTTCTTCGAGAGAGAGCTCGCGGAAAATACCGAAATTCTGAAATACCCGCCCTATACCACGCTTGGCGCGTTCCTCCACGGAGAGCTGAGATATATCATGACCATGAAACAAGATTTCGCCTGACCACGGAAGATTGAAACCATTGATCGTGTTGATGAGCGATGTTTTGCCACATCCATTTGGTCCCACGATGCCGATACATTCACCACGGTGTATATCACAGCTGATATTATCCAAGATAGTTTGTTTACCGACTCACCAGGAGATGTTTTTCAATTTTAAAATCATATTTTTTAAGAGTTATAGGAATAAGTGCATAGTGCATACAGAGGATTTATTTTTGGATCATGACATAGAGCATTTTAACTATTTCTTCTAAAAGTCCTGTCAGTTGTTTTTGCTCTTCTTCAGATATATATCCAAATTCTTTTGAGAGTAATATCTGAGTTGCAAGTTCCGTACATGAACCTTTTGCAATATGGAGGAAGTGCTTATGTTCTGCACCAGTACCTCGCCCTGATCACTCTGCTATGTTGCTTACAATAGAAATAGCAGATCGTTTCATTTGATCTATAAGAACGTATTGTTCCTCACGAGGAAATTTTTTTAGACAGAGATATATATTTTTTGCAAGCAAGAATGCTTTTTGCCAGACAATAAGATTTTCAAAATAGAGAGCCATAAAATCATTATATTTGAATGTATGCACTATGCACTTAAACTATGCACTTTTTATTGTTCTCTGCTGAATTTGAGTTTTCTAAAAACAATAAATACTATCACCATGACCATGAGCGCAAAGAGCATCTCGCGGAGATAGCCTATTTTGCTCACGTCCACGATTTTGATAAAACGAAACATCTCATAGATGTACCAGATAATAAATGTCGTCACAAATGTCATCATCTCTCCAAAAATATATGACCCGTATGTCGTCGCCATAAGCGTCACCAGAAATCATATCCAAAATGTAGCAGGGCTGACGTAGGAATAATATTCGATATACATGGTACCGCTGATGAGAGCCATAGCAGTCGTGATAGTGATGAGACAGAGGATGGGAAATGTCTCTCGTATCCCCAGTGATTTCGTCGCTGTACGAAATTCACCCCACCCTGCGAGCATCGTGTGGAGGAGAGTTTTTCGAAAATAATTGATGTCCACCATCACCAGAAGTGCGAGCATCGTATAGATGACGATGGTGACATTTGTATTATGTAGTATGCTTGTAATAGACATACCAAATGCCCCTTTTGTGATATCGAGATTTGCAGCAATATAGGAAACGAGAATGTAGAGAGCGAATGTACCAATATTAAAATAAATCGAATTGAGTCGCGTGATAATACGTAACAACAAAAAACAAAAACACAGAGCCAGAAAAAAACTTATCACAAAACTCACACCCAAACTATACCCTCGACCGAGCAATATAGCGATGCTATAAGTCCCAAAGATGACGAGAGCAATATAGGAAAAATCAGCCGTCCCACGAAGCCGCAAATAGATACGAAAACCAGATGTCATCACATACATGATACATGCGAGAATCCAGATATGAGTAAGTTCGGCAAGCATACTTATATATGGCGACGTGAGAAGCTAAAGAGTCATTCTGGTTTTATGAGTAAAAGCAGGAGAATGAGAGTGATCATGAGGCCAGCTTTATATGCAATAGGTGTTTCGAGAGTCACAAAAAGGATGTACTCGATCAGAACATAACCAAAAGAAATCAAGAAGACCCCCTTGATACCACGAGTACCAGAAGCAACCATTATGCCTATACCGATGATGAGATAAAAGAGACCATCTGTTGCTTTTATACCTTCAGAATGAACTGCGATGTATGATCAGAAAATGAGACACAAAAACCATCACCAACCCCCGAGGAGTAAGAATTTTTGGAGTGGAATTCACAGGCTTTTGGTCGTACTGTGTGACTCACGAATTGCATTAAATATTTTACCGATAAAGCTTTTTTCAAATATATACCATACGCACAGCGCCACAGATACAATCAATCATAGGAGAAATCAGAGAGATGGGTGAGTCGATGACAGGCTCACCGGCGATGATCCAAAGAGGAGTCAAAGAGTATTTTCTATGACGATCGCAGCACCAAGTGTAAACATGATAGAAAATATATCTCTCTGTGATTGATGAGGGAAAAATCGGAGCATGATCCACTGTAGCAGCGTATAAAACACGAGAAGACCGACACATAAAATCGCGGCTTCCAGATGATATCCTTGTGCGTATTTTGCCAGAGAAAAAGCGAGACCGATAAATGTCGCCCCCACACTTATCTGCAACACTTTACAATAGGCGAGGTAGTACACAAATACCCCGCCTATGATACCGTAAACTAGGGTATGAGTGAGGAGATAATCCATGTAAAATTATTGGAGTTTTCCGTCCTGAACAGTACGAACGACGAAGTTGAGTGCTTGAGCATCAGAACCATCAAAATAGTAGGAACCAAATATACCATTTCGTGCATGACTGCGATCAATGGAGTGAATAGATGTCGCTATCGCGTCGCCATCATTGCCAACGGTATTGACTGTATCGATGATGAGTCGAGTTGCTTCTCCGAGGAGGACAATGAAGACATCAGAAGAGCCGACAGTGTGTGATTTTTTGTATTCAGCGAGAAACTCTGCACTCTTGCCTCCGAGATTTTTCAGTTCTGGAAATTGGATAGATTTGATACCATCAGCGAGTTTTCCAACTTGTTTCAGGATAGCATCAGTTATAACCGCTTCGCTACCAATAATTTTTCCTTTGAGAGTCTTCAGGAGTCCTTCTGCATCGAGCGCTTTGATGAGAGAGACATTGGCACTTTCATCGATGATGACGACGATGAGAGCATCGAGATTTGGAGCTTCTTTTGCTACTTTTTTAGCGAGGAGTGCGAAATCTTTTTCTTCTGAATTGATTTTCTCATTGAGGACAATCTGACCATCAAAGAGATTATCGACAGCCTGGATGTAGGAGTTACCGTATTCGTTATTGACGTAGATAGCACCGATTTTTTTGGCATTCATGTTCTTGAGTTCTGCTGCGACAGTTTTTGCAGCATCGAGGTCATTATAAAAACGGAAAACATGATCGCCTATCTTGGAGACCTCAGGAGCACTAGAAAGAGCCGATACCATAGTGACCCCCTTTGTCTGAGCGATTTTACCAGCGTTGATTGTTTCAGGAGAACAGAGTCCACCCATGATGACCTCTACTTTATCGATGTTGATGAGTTTTTGTACTGCACTGACGGCTTGTTGTCCGCTACATGCACCATCCTCTGGCACGAGGACAAATTTGGTGTTTGTATTTTTTTGGTTTGCTTCATCGATGACCATCTGTGCTGCATTGACAGCATCCTGTCCATAGGCTGATGCGGCCCCAGAGAGTGGTGCGATGACACCTATTTTTACCTCTTTTGTGTCAGCAACTGTATCTTTTTTGTCGAGAGCACAAGACGTGAGGAGTACTGCAATTCCTACGAGAGAGAGGAGTTTTTTCATACCAAAAATTTAAATAATAGAAACACTATTGAGTATATTTTTTGCTTTGTTTTTGCAAGAGATGAATTCTTACCTTGTCTGAATTCTTCACACAATCCTCACAAATCGCCTCTAGTCAAGTCTCTATTTTTGTATATAGTGCAGGATATGAAAATCTCAAAAATACTCCTCATAGCCCTCTGTTCTCTCTGCATCTTGCCATCTTTCGGACAAGAAAAGGCTGATAAGAACAAGGATCTCTATGATTTCACGCCGGCTGTCGTCGAGACAAAAACTGATGACAAAGATACAAAAAAAGATGACAAAGATACTAAAGATGCAGACTTGGTAGCGGATGCACAGACACTCATTCGTGATAAGCTCGTACAGAAGTATCAGGTCAAACTCGATGAAGTCATAGATCGTCTCACCGGTCGACTCGGTACATCATCTGCAGCCGTTCAGCGAGAAGCTCTCGGTGATTTGAAAAAAACTATGACAGATCGTAAAGACCTCGTCGTCGCACGTAAAGACCTCGATCCACTCAAACGAGATCTCATACTCGCGCTTCTCGATCATGTCATCTATCGTATCGATGGTATCATCAAGCAGTCAGCACAGACAGAAAATCAGCAACCAAAAGCATAACAAAAAAGAGCCTTCGGGCTCTTTTTTAGAATGTTTGTTTCGCTTTATTCTGTCACAGTTGTTTTTGTAATCTCGACTTTTTTAAATGGTCGGTCGCCGCTGTCAGTCTGGACGAGCGCAATCGTATCCACGACTTCCATACCTGTGACGACTTTTCCAAAGACGCTGTGCTTGCCGTCGAGCCATGTTGTTTCCTCAGCATGGACGATGAAAAACTGACTGCCATTGGTATTTGGCCCCGCGTTAGCCATTGAAATATAGCCTTTCTTATGGCTAAGGGCGGGGTGAAATTCATCCTCGAAACGCTCACCATAGATACTCTCACCACCACGACCTGTCCCTGTTGGATCACCGCCCTGGATCATAAAGTCAGTGATAACACGGTGGAAAATCGTGCCATCATAGTAGCCCTTTTTTGCGAGCTCTACGAAATTTTTTGCCGTCTTTGGGACTTTGTCCGCGAAGACTTCGAGGGTGATATCACCGTGATTGGTGTGGAGTGTTACTTTTGGATTTGTATTGGTCATAGTGGAGAGGATATTAAAATCGCACAGTTTGCAATACTTGATTAATTATTATTTATTTTATAATAATTTTTAATGATTGAAGAACTTCACACAGATCTACAAGATTCACCCACAGTGGATTTTTTGCGAGCTTTGCCAAAACATCGGGGAAAGGCTCTCTATCTCTGTGAAACTCTCAATAGAGGCTTGTCATTTATCAAGCTACCTCAACGACAATTCGTAGTATGAGATAATCATGAAGTGATCACCTATACTCGTGCCCGACCAGATAGCCCACGCCTTATCGGGCATTCTCTGGAACCCAAATGAACTCAGCTTCGCACCAATCTCTCTCGGGAGCTGGTCATCATCATACTTGGTAGAAAAGATATAGCCTTTCTCGATGATAACCGATTAATCTTGTATTTACGCGATGCTGTTTTGCGTGTCGCTGGGAATCAACAAAAAAGAAAATATCTCCATGATTTTCTTCAAAAAAATGCCGAATTTGTACGAAAAATAGAGAATTATGATACGATGACTGATTTTGCGCGAACAGAAATAGAGGCTCAAAGCATCTACGAACGATTGACTAAATTACTCCAAATTCGTCACTACGAAGGGAGAATTATAAAGTTATTATCATGGGAATGGAAACCACAATTTTCACTTTACCCCTATTCATGCCGTATGTGGATATTGATTATGTGTTTTTGTAGACTTATTCAGACGGATAGATAATTTATCAAAACGATTACCACATTATAAGGATTATTCCACATTAAAATTTAGCTTCGGAAACATCACATCAATTTCTCCGATTTTATTTTGGATTTCTCGCAGAGCTGCGGCCGCGTGCAGGCTACCTATATGTATGAGATGGGCTTCGGCCAGTTGTTTCATTTTACCAACTGCTCCAATTGTACTTTCCGCGGTTAATTGGGCTTTCCAGGCATGATCAAATTCTAGCAATACTTCATACGGCTTGAGCACGATACAAACCATATTATTGAGGAGTTTTTGATGAGAGGTGAAATATAGTTCGTAATCGAATATACGCGCACAATCTTTCAGCATTTTTTCATGTTGTTGGATGAGAGCTCATAGTTCCTTCATTTTCGTGACCAATTTTGTATACAGAAGGACAAATTTCACGCCAAAAGCTCATAATTTTAGTTCTCTCGCTTTTGCCAGGCTATGTCTCAGATGTTCTTTTTCTGATGCATCTAAATATGGTGAATCGGTGATGACTTTTTCACTTGCATACGCGAGTGAAACTCGTGGAAATTTTTGTTCTAATTCTTGAGTCACCTCCGCTTTCACTAATGGGTGAAAAAAGGCACCATCAAATTCTTTAAATTCAGATAACATATCATACCAACGAGACATTTTATCGGGGTCTATTACTACTTTAAATCTCTCTAAAACCTCATTAAAGCGCCTAATCCATTTATCTTTTGGCATCCAACAGTCACCATTGAGAATCAGAAAAGTAGCTATTTCTCGTATGATAATAGAAAATTTCTCTGAAGAGAGATAAGGCGCATCTATGTCATATAAAGCACGACCTTTTCGATCCATCATTTGGCCAAATCCATGTCATTCGGGTGTCCTATGAGATACCCGAGAGCTTGTATAGACTGCGACCTCATCATCATAATCAATTCATTCGCCTAGCATGTTTATATGCATGCCAAAAAGTACATCTTCTGCACCACTTACTTCAGGAAATGTCCCCACAGCTTTAAAAACTCTATTTTGTACGACGAGATTAGAACCTGGAATATGAGGTACATAATCTTTGTTCGGATTATTCCATATTGTATCCAGATGATGAGACTTGATTGATTCCAGCCAGAGTCCTTCGATTAAATCCACCATTTCCCGATCGTCATTCATGTCTACTTTTTCGGGATACATTTTTACGGGTCCTGTGAGGGCGCCATATCTTTTTTCTTGTCGGAGCTTCAGTGCCTGTGTGAGATAGTTTTTCCCAAGAAGTGTATCCGCGTCTGTGCCTATTAATACTCCTCATCTTTTAGTTTTTTCACTTGCAGACCGAAAGCCAGCTCATCGAGCAATGCCAACATTACACTTTTCAGGTGATTTCCCTGAACGAAATAAATCTATTTCGATAAAATCTACTCGGCTGCTCGTGAGGTATCGAAGTATTTTAGCATCTCTTTTACTCCGTTTTTTGACCGCATGACCACTTTTACCGATCTCTAATTCGTGCAAAAATTGAGCCGTACGAGCATTGCTTTGTTTTACTTTTTTATCGGCTCCAGATGCATTATTTATGACGACAAAAACAGCAACTTTTATCCTTTTGCTCAGTTTTTCTGTCAAAGCAGCTATACGAACCAGAGTTCGATCTATATCTCTTCACTCATCGTAACTCGGTATCACTACTGATATATCAAAATGAGACATATTCCCTTAAAATAAATAAAATCAAAATATTTATAATTATTTAAATTAATATGTCAATATTTAGATGTTCTCTTAAATAAAACTCAATAATATCTTACCCGAGTATTTGAGAGATTCTCATTGGCATATCACTGATAGCGAGAGGTGTTTCCAATATTTCTCCATCTGTATGAATTATGATGCCTTCATCTCAGACAAAAACCGTTTGAGGTCCAACATCCGAATGAGCCACTCATCTCGGTAATGCTGATACGTGTCCTCTCACGGGCAGTCAGATTATTTTTGGTTCCTCACCAAACACTTCTCTTCCGAGTGCTGCTAGGAGCTGAATTCAACGTAGATAACCATCTCCACCTTTTTCTTTCCAAATTCTTCATCCGAATAGACCTACTTCGTCAGCTCTGAGGCCATCATCCCGCCATCCTGTGAGTATGTTGAGAATATTTGCTCTGTGCCGAAGTATATTTTCTATTCCGTGATCTGTCATTATTTGTCTATCAGGGGATGTATTTTCTCCGGGGAAGATATGTCCGAGATAATTTCCCTGTTTACTTTGTCCAGCAAATCCCAGACAGAACCAAAATCGATCTGACACGAGCGTATCGTGCTTATGTTGTGGTTGTGAAAAGGCAGTTCTCCCCTTATCGAGGTAGATGACACCATTCTCACCTACGAAATACTCTGATTGAATGCTCCTATCTGAAATGGGCTGTATCTTAGTTCATGCTTCGATTTCTTGCCACCAATTTCTTCATGCTGTTGGAGGATTATGGGTGACTTTCATGGCTGAGAATAAATATTATAATGTATTTATAATTATTTATTTTATTATGTCAATTTTTAGATGTTCTTTCCTAGTAATTCCTTTGCGTTTTGAGAAAGAGGGACTTTTTTATCAGAAAAAAGTTGCAGAACATCTTGTGCGAGTTTTTCATTTGCTACCATAAAATACAGAGAAATGCCTTCATCAATAAAGTCAATCAGAATAGTATTTTGGAGCATTCAGGAAACATAATTATTCTCCAGAGCTATATCGACGTTATTGATTTTTTTGAGTGAGCGTTTTTTCATTCCAAGTTTACCAAATATTCTTCAAAAAACTCCATAAAAATAGATATTTTCACGATCAATAATAATTTTTGTGAGGCTTGTTTTTGAGAGTCACAAGTATTGGTTAAAATTTAGTGAAGAAAATATCACTGGTATGATATTTTCTGTGCCGCATTTACTTGTATATATTACCCATTTTTTTGACCGAGCGCGGTCTCCAATTTTTTTTATGAAAAAGCAAAAAATAATAACTATAGCGAGTGCGTAATAAAATTCAGGGCGATCATATCCGCTCAATAAAGCTTTCATACTCGGGTAGCCGTTTGTGTAGACATCTTCGAGGATTTCCCGTCAATTACTCATTTGCGTAGTGCATTAAGAATCTATTCCTTGTAACACTATAATTACATTCTCAGTGATTTCAAAACATAAAAATCCCCATTTCTGGGGATTTATTTTATTTTGGAGGCACCTGCCGGAGTCGAACCGGCTTCCAGAGCTTTGCAGGCTCCTGTATGACCGTTCTACCAAGGCGCCGTGAAATCAATTAAAAGTGAAAAATTAAAAAAGAAAAATTGAAAGGAACTTCTTTTCTAACTTCGGGATTATAGAGTCACAAGCGACTTTTGCAAACTTTTTAGCACGGCGAGTGCTTTCTCTTGGTTGATAAAGAGGGGGCTCGTGGCAATCGTGATAATATCTGCTTTTTCTATCCAGTATTTTGTGGTTTCGAGCGTCTTTGCTTCATCAAAACCCTGTGAGAAATAATCGAGATCAATATCGACAATAGTTGTTCGTTGTTCGTTTCTAGTTGATAGTTGGGCGGATTTTTTTATCAGTTTCTCATCTTCCCAGATAAACACGCCCGCGCCATTTCGCTCTTCTCCCGTGACCATCACTGCTTCGGAGACGAGTCCTGTGGCGAGAGCGGGGACTATAAAATCAGCGATAGTGAGGACAGAATTCGTATATTCTTCTATTTTTTCAAGACTTCAATCTTCAATCTTCAATCTTCAATTATTGTTGTTTGTAGATTGTTGTTTGTAGATTTGACTTGGCGTAGCCAAGTCTGTGTGTTGATCGATATGGACGAGGAGACTTCACTTTTGTATCCATCATTTGGCGAATGCATCATGCCAGAAAGCAAATGCATGATTATGATTATCCATAATCCAAGTAGGCACTTTTGCATCTCGCAAAAAAACAAAATGCTTGAGTCATTTTCCAGCAACTATTTTGCCATTTATCTCTCATTCAATAACTGTTTCTGTCCCAATCTGGACATCATCAAGAGTTCACTCGATAAGGCTTGGTACAACGATTATATGATTCGTGCGTTCGTCCCAATTCAGGCGATTATTGGAGATAGGGGTTGAAAGAATAAGAGGGGAATGATACATCTTTTACTTGCACTCAATAGCAATTTTGATTGATCTACTTATAAATCCTTTTGGACTGAAGTTCGGTTTGTACAGCTTGAAATCAGCAGCCATTGGTATGCTCGGTATCGGTGCAAATGATGCAGCACCGCTGGTCATACATGCTGCACAGGTTTTAGGTGCACCACGAATCAGTTTGACAATAGTCTTGCGTAAGAATTTTGCCTTTACACATTCACCTCATTTTGGGTAATAGCACCATGGATATGTTGGTTGGCAACGACATGACTCGTATTGATATGGATCGAGACCATTTTTACATGTACATGATTGATCCTCCTGATATGTTGGAGCGTCTCATTTGTAGTTTTGTGCTGCTTTGATGGTGCATCATTTGATTGGACACTTGGTTCCACCAGTGGCACTTGATTTGAGCCACGAGAGATTGATGCCGAAGAAGCTCGATCAGAGTGATGAGTCTTGATCACATTCTGTTTTACATGATGAGTCACAGCCATCATTATCAGACGTATTTCCATCATCACACTCTTCACTTCATTCCACTGTGCCATTTCCACAGTATGCTGAGGCACACGTCCCATCACTCTGTCGTGTCTGAGGAGGGATACATGGATCGACACAGGTGTCGGACCATTTTTCTTTGCCATCTGGACATCCTGGATCTTCACAGACTCCAGCGGAATTTCGCACCTGAGGATAGGTACATACAGGTACACATGATCCACTTACCATCTCTTCTCCTGCAGAACAACCAGGATCTTCACAGGCACCTGAGAAGGGATTTCTCACCTGAGGTGGAGTACAGGCATCCATACAAGATCCATTTATCTCTTCTTGGCCAGAAGAACATCCGACATGAATATCGACACAATTACCATTTATATCTCGTGTTTGATTGCTCGAACATTCAAAACAATTCGCGGTATCACATGTATTATCAGTGGTCTCTTCCATTTCAGAAATTGCATCTGATTTCAGGAAGCTACTGAGGAGACCTTTTTCTTCTTTTGGTTTTTCAAAGTGGTAACTCATAGAGAAACTATATGGTCCTGTACAGGTCATATACTTGGCATCTTCGTTTCATTCTGCTGTGAGAGCAGCGAGCATATCTTCACATTTTTCTGGTGCTTCACTGTCAGGATTGGGATTATCTACGATGATGGCAGGACAATCTATCTTTTTCCCATCTATATATGTGTCAGCTCTAAAGATTATATTTTTTTGAGCGTACTCAATCTGGTATGACATGGTATATGGATCTGTACCTCACATAGAAAATACTTGCCCAGAAAAATCTGTACTTCCATTGCTGTGCTCAAATCTAAACATACCATCATCTTCTCGACAGGTGATGACGTCTTTTTTACAAGCAGCATCTTCGCTACAATCATTATCATCACAGTCCTGGATACCATCACGATCATCGTCGATTTTGTCTGAACAGAGACTTTCAGTAGGAGGGCAGAGATTTTTCTGAATAGTTTCGATATTTTTATTCAGAGATGATATAACGGCGACTGTATAGGCATCGAGAGCACTTTTGAAAGCCACGTAGGCATTGTATTCTGCGAGTTGGTTATTGTACTGATCGAGTAAATTTTTGTATTCCAATACAGCATCATCATACACCTTCTTTGCAGCCACAGCATCATCATACACCTTCTTGGCTTTATCGTACGCTGGTTTTGTGATAGTGTCATATTTTCTCTTCGCAGCCACAGCAGTATTGTATTCCGCGAGAGCTTTTGTGTAGGCTGGTTTTGTGACAGTATGATACACCTTCTTTGCAGCCACAGCATCATCATACACCTTCTTGGCTTTATCGTAC